>JBNMNW010000005.1:0-52306 GCA_051278165.1 Planctomycetota bacterium
CGTTGAGACCAAGAACGTTGTCCTGGCCGCCAACGATCGGCACCTCATGGGGCTCGCCGCCTTCGACCCGGCAGCGAAACATCATGCGGTCTTCTTCACACAGTTCGCCAGCGAGCAACGTCTGTAAGCCAAGCTCGGTCTGCTCGTCTTCGAACGCAGTCAAGAAGCCAAGACGCCCACGGTTGATACCGAGTGTCGGCCGCTGGTTCTCGGCCATGCGGCGGGCCGCGGCGAGCAACGAACCATCGCCTCCCCAGACCACCACGACGTCCGCCTTGCGGTCGTGCAACGGGATCTCGCGGTCGGTGATCTCTTCGGTCTCAATGCCGCGGGCATGGAACCAAGTGGCATAGCGAGCAACGAGATCGGCGGTGCCACCCTTGCGGGCATCACCTACGAGTAGCACGCGTTGAATCTCAGGCTTAGCCATCGCGTTTCCCTTGTCCGAGCCCCATCAGGCGGCAACTTTGCCAGCTTACCGTTCGAAGAACGGCAGCCAGCTTATCCTACACCAAGCGCCTCTGCTGCAAACGACACTGCTGCTGGCAATACTGCTGCCAGTAACACTGCTGCCGGCAATGCCTCACGTGCTAACGACTACGTCTTTGCCGACGCGAAATCGTTGCGCCACGTGCTTCGGCGTCAGGCCGACGTGCTCAATGATCTGGGCGCGCGACATGTGCTCAAAGATGTCATCGGGCACACCCATGACTTGCACGGTGGCGCGAACTTCGCCGTGCTGCGCGATGCACTCAAGCACCGTGCTGCCGAAGCCACCAATCTGGGCGTGGTCTTCAAGCGTGACGACGCGGTCGTGACGGTTGCACAGGTCGATGACGAACTCGTTGTCGAGCGGCTTGCAGAAGCGCGCGTTGACGACCTCGATGTTGATGCCATGCTTGGCAAGCAGTTCGGCCGCTTCGAGCGCGGTCTGCACCATGTGGCCATAAGCCATCACCGCGCCGTCCGCACCCTCGCGAAGCACCTGGGCTCGTCCTAGCACAACCGGCTGACGCTTGCCGTCGTAGCCGACGAGGTCGTGGGCTTCCGGCGCGTTACCGCGCGGGTAACGAACACCAACCGGCACCTTGAGCGTGCACGCCAGCTTCATCATCTCGTGCAGTTCTGGGCCGTCCATCGGCGACATCAGCACGATGCCCGGGAAGCAGCGCAAATACGACAGGTCGTAGAGGCCGTTGTGGGTTGCGCCGTCTTCGCCGACGAGGCCCGCACGGTCCATCGCGAACACGACCGGCAGGCGCTGCAGGATGACTTCCTGGAACACCTGGTCGTAGCCGCGTTGCAAGAACGACGAGTAGATCGCGCAGACCGGGCGCATGCCGCTAGTCGCCATACCGGATGCCATCGCGACCGCGTGTTGCTCGGCGATGCCGGCGTCAACAAAGCGATCCGGGAAGCGCTCGCGGAAGTTCATCAAGCCGGTGCCGTCTGGCATCGCCGCGGTGATCGCGATGATCTTGTCGTTGTCCTCGGCCAGCTTCTCGATGCTGTCACTAAACCATGCGGTCCACGCGCGGCCCTTGGGGCGCTCGGGCACGATTGGCTGCAGCACGGTCGGCTCAACCGGAACCAGTTCGGACTCCTTCTTAACGACCTTGGGCTTGCCAGGCTTGGCAGCGTGGGCGCGGTCGTAGCGATCTTGGCTACCGGGCACGCCCTTACCCTTCTCAGTCAGCACGTGCAGCAAGGTCACGCCGTCGAGTTTCTTGACGTTTTCCAGTGCTTCGAGCATCTCGGTCATGTTGTGACCGTCGACGGGACCGAAGTAGCGGAAGCCAAGCTCCTCAAACAGGTGGCCGGGCACGACCATGTTCTTGACCATGTCGACCGCATCGCCGAGGCGCGCGTCGAGTGGCTTGCCGACAACAGGGATCGATTGGATCAGGTGATGGATCGATTCCTTCGCGCGGTTGTAGAAGTTGCCGCCGCGAAGCTTGTTGAGGTGGCGCGACAGCGCGCCGACCGTCTTGGCGATCGACCAGCGGTTGTCGTTGAGGATGACGAGCAGCTTGTCATTCTCGAGCGAACCGGCGTGGTTGAGCGCTTCGAACGCAACTCCACAGCCCATCGCTGCATCGCCGACGACGGCGACCGAGTCGCGCTTCTTGCCCTGCATGCGATCGCCCATGGCGATGCCGAGAGCCGCCGATGCAGCGGTGCCAGCGTGCCCCATCAAGTAGGCGTCGTATTCGCTCTCCCACTTGTTGGAGAAGCCACTAAGCCCGCCCTTCTGGCGAAGCGTGTGGAAGCGATCCTTGCGCTCCGTCAACAGCTTGTGCGGGTAGCACTGGTGGCCGACATCCCAGACCAAGCGGTCATCGGTGAAGTCGTATAGGTAGTGCAAGGCGACCGTGAGTTCGACCACTCCCATCCCGGAACCGAGGTGACCACCAGTCACCGATACGGTGTCCATGATGACCTTGCGCAACTCGGCGCATAGTGCGGTCAGCTCCTCACGTGGAAGCTTCTTGAGGTCGACTGGGCTGTTTACCAGATCGAATAATGGCGTCTGCGACTGCTGGTCCAATTGCTGCTCCGGACGGGCGATTGTTCACCACCGTTTCTGCGAGAACTCACGACGAACTGGTCAAACCATTCTCAGGTGCGGCGCTCAACGGTGTAGAACGCGACATCTTGCAGCAGTTGCACCGCGCCGTCCAGGGAACTCCGGGCAACACCGCGCCAGCAGGCAGCGGCGTAAACCACTTGCTCGGCAAGACTGGCGGCCTCTTCGGCCAGACCACGGGCAGTTTCTAGGCTGGATTCTAAACCCACAAGGGCTGGCCAGGTGAGTTTGCCCAAGGCGACATCAACGCCAGGATTCTTTCCTAACTCCGTCGCCGTGGCGGTCACATCCAGGCAGTCGTCGGCGATTTGGAAGGCCCGACCGAGCCGGTCTCCGTAGCCACGCAACAGCTCTAAAAGCTCGACAGGAACAGACTTCTGACTAGCGCCAGCGTGGGCCCCGACCAGCAGTGACGCGGTTATCAGCGCCCCGGTTTTATGGTCGTGAATCCAAGTCAAACGCTCGATCGAGTGCTGGTCCGCCTCGCCCTCGGCCGCGAGATCTTCGACCTGGCCGCCGACCATGCCAATGCTGCCAGAGGCCTTGGCCAGCGCATGAACCGCCGCACCACCAGCGGCAGAGACGCCTTCGAATGCCAGCGTTTGCAGCGCATCGCCGGCCAGTAGGGCCATGGCGTCGCCGTAGACCTTGTGACAAGTAGGCCGGCCGCGGCGCAGGTCGTCGTTGTCCATGCACGGCAAATCGTCGTGCACGAGGCTGTAAGTGTGCAGGCACTCAAGTGCCGCTGCAGGCCGCATCGCTGCGGCCAGCGCCCCACCGGTCGCCGTGCAACCGAGCAAAGTCAGCATCGGACGCATTCGTTTACCGCCCGGAAACATCGCGTAATGCATCGCTTCGTGCAGCCTCTTCGGCTGCACCGTCGCGAGCGGCAGCAAATCACGCAGCGCCTGTTCAACGGGTTCGGCGTGCTTCTTGACGAACGCCTTGAAGGCGCCGGCAGATGGTCTCTCGGTCATTTCTTAACGACCATGCCTTGCATCGCATCGATCGTCTCCTTGGGGGTCAGTCCGGGTAATAGCATTCGATAGCCTTCGCCGGTGATGGTCGACTCCAAGCTGCCTCGGCGCAAGACGCCGCCTTGCAAGAGCAGGGAAACGACGCCGCCCTGTTCATCAATCTCGACCGCTAGCTGGTCGCAATGCGCGCTGGCCTTGACCAGGTTCTTGTCGTCCGTGCCGATCAATTCAACCGTCAGGAAGTGACCGTCAGACATGCCCCTGAGGCGTGTCACCCGCCACGAGTCCTTGGTTTTGGCCATATCCAGCAAGTTGTCGAGCCTCGTCAACCACTGGCGGCGCGTGCCCGGATCGACGTCGGTCGCTGGCCGCCCAGCCTCAGTGACTGGCATTGAGTAGGCACCGTCACCACGCACCAAATACGGCAGGCGTCCTTCAAACAGCGGCCCCTCGACTTCCTCGAACGTGATCGCGAAGCCGTCCTCAGGCAGCGAGGCGCGCTCTCCATCGGCGTCGCGATGGCCGTCGAAGAACCTCAGCTGCAACAGCCCGGTGCCGCGATCGAGCGCCGCAGTCATCAACTTCGCGGACAAGAACGTGACCGCCAGACCATCGGTGCTCGACTCGAGCATCTCGACATCGTGCAGCCCTTCTGCATCGAGGCTGCCGGCGCGCAAGAACCGTTGATTGGTATAGCCCTCACTGCGCAGGCAGTCGTGCAGTGTGTCTAGACACAGGCGCACCCCCGCCGGCATCGGCTTCATCGAGTTCTTGGCGGCTTGGGCGGCGGCCGTGCGGCGCTGCTCGATCTCGGCATTGCGCTGCTCGAGCAACTTGGTCACGGCAGCAAGTTGCTGGCGCGTCGTGTGCAAGTCGAGTCGCAGCCTGGTGAACGTATTGAGGTCGACAGGGGCCGTCGGGTTCGGATCCTGTGGCGGCGCGGCGGCGCTGCTGCCGGCCTGTGCGCCGGGCATCGCTTGATCCGTAGGCGATCGGTCCGGAGTTGACGCTCCAGAAAGTTTCGCCGGCGCCGGCGAGTTCCCGTTTTGCTGCTCTGACTGATCAGGGCTCGGCAGTGAGAGTTCCCTTAGCTGGTTCTCTACGAGCAGTGCCTGCTCGCTCGCTTGGTGCGCTGCGCGCTCAGCATCCCCGATCTCAGCAGCCATGCGCTTGGTCTCAAAGACCAGTGCGACAACACTGACCAGCAAGACGAGGAGGGCGATTCGGGTGGGCCAGCGGGTCATCTAAGCCTCGGACGGACCAGACCGTCCGTTCTTCCGGAGCGAATGCCAGCCGAGGGCAAGCCTCCAGAAAGACGGCCTACCACTTCTTGTTCTTGCTCTTCTGGAACCAGGACTGCCAATCCCGGAACGAATCGAAGTTCTGCCCCGAGAGCTTCTTCAGCGTCGCGACCCACTTGCCACTGATGGCCGCGAGGCGATCCCTGGCGTTCTGACTGTCGACGCTGGTACCGCCTTGCGAGGCCTCTTCGGACAGCGAGCCGAACCTCTTCAACAACTCGCTGACGATCTCCTTGCGGACCTTCTCGTCAGACTTTTCGAAGAACCCAAGCGCTTCACCCGCTGCAGCCTGCAGCGCGGCTTCTGGATTGCGACGCGCCTCGTCGATGAGAAACTTGATGTTGGCCTCGTCCTTAGCGCGGCCGATGTTTTTCAGCAATCGCTCGCGCATCGGCACCCACATGGGCTTGGCCTTGAAGCGGTTCTTGTTCTCGAACGCCTTCTTGAGCGCCTTCGCGCCGTCCTTGCCGTGACGACCGAGCGCTTCGGCCGCTGCGTTGTAGAGACGCACATTGTCGGCCGGCCGCACCTTGTTCTTGTTGAGCACGCCATCGAGCGCCTTAACGACCATCGCGCGGTCCTTGTCGATCAGCCCCTTATCTTGCTTCTGCATCAAGACGTCGATGACTTCGATGCCGCGCGCATCCTCGGTGAACTTCTTGTTATTGGCGATCTTGATCAGTTGCTCGACCTTCTCGGCAACTTCCTTGTCGGGCACTGGCTTGGGCGCCTTTATCTGTGCGGTAACAGCAGGCGTCATCAATGCGCCAATCAAGCACAACACTGCGAGCGAAGAAGGTTTGGGTGAGGTCATCGTCATCGGATTCTCCCGTGGTTATCGGCAATCGCGGCATGAGGCGACGAACGCAATCTGCGTATCGTCCGCGACACAACCGAGAGTCAGGCAGCCCTAGAGTATCAAATCTCGTGCCTGGATGGGCAATGCTCCCATGCTATGGGGCGCATGACCTGTATACCCGGGCAAACCGACTCTGGGTACTAGGGCAATTCCGCCAACAAGCGACTGGCCACTTTACGAATCATCGACATATCGAGAGTGTGCCATTGGCTGGGCACGGCCAACTCGGAGCGAACACCAAGCTCCAACAGCCCATCGTGGACCTGCACCAGCAGTTCGGAGAAGCCGCGATGGTGCGGCGACGACAGCGGCGGATCGCCATAGAAGTCGACGATGTGGGCCAGCACGAGTTCGGTGTGCGGCGACAACGCCAACGCCGCCAATTCGGCCCGCCGCTCCATCTCGGCTTCGATCGTCGCCGGCGAAAGTCCAAACTGGAACAACAGCCCGGCACCGCGCAGCAGATTGCTCTCGATCGGCATGTAATGCGATGAATCGACCAAGTGGCGCCGTTCGTGGTCGCGAATCATGCCCAGCACCGCGGCATCCAGGTCCGCATCGGCGACCTTCGAACCGAGCGCCAAACGCCACGCGGCATCGAGCGGCGCCATGCCGACATCGGCAGGCACGGGATCGCTTCGCAACGCGTCCCCATCCTGACGGCCGATGCGGCGACGGTCGCGCAGACCAAGCGCCCAGTCCACCACCGCGTCGTGATCGATCAAGAAGTGATTGAGCAACGCAACGCCGGCGAGGTCCGAGCCAACCATGCCACCAAGCGACTTGACGTCGCGGTCCATGCCGACCACTTCGTAGCAGCGACTCTGAAGCTCTTGCCGTTCGACGGCAGGCAGCTCGGCTAGCGACAACCGCGTCACCAGCAGACCTTCGGCGGTGCCGCCTGATCGCCGACCCAATACCAAGTGGCGGTTATAGCGAGACAAGTGCATCGCCAGATCTCCGACGAACGGGTCCAGCATCTCGCCAACTAGCGGCACCGAGAACTGTGGCGGCGTGCCGACGACGTCGCGACCGAGCACACGCTGCGACAGTTCGCGCACCCGCACCACAACCGTGGCTAAGTTGGACGAATCGTGCTTCTGATAGCCCTGATAGAGCAACCGCCGCAAACCGGCCTCGAACGCCAATTCGCTTCGAACTTCATCCTGACGATCGGTCCACAACTCGAGCTGAGCAGGGAAGCGCCGCATCGCGACTTCGGCGAGCAGCTCCACTTCGGCAAGGAACCCAACGTCGCGCAGCGCCGCCAGCAACTCGGCGGTTTGCTTGGCCGTGGCCAGAGCGGGCGCGGCGTGCCACGGCCCGCGCAGCAAACGCAACCAGCGACCACGCACCTGATTCGCCTCAACGTCGACGACATGCAGCGGAATGTGTTCGACGATCTGTTCGAGGAACGCATCGACCTCGCCGAGCGACAACAACAGCTGCCGGAAGCTGCGTCGTAACGCCGGCGTTGGCCGCTCAGCGAGCTGCCGCTCAAGCACCGCTCGCGCCGCCTGTGATTGCCCCTCGCGGGCCAACAAGTCGGCCAGCACTGCCGAGCCACCGCTCTCGCCGAACGCCCGCAAGCGCTCACCATCCTCGCGCAAGACGTCTACAACCTGCCGCGCCTGATCGGGTGACGCGGTCGTCTCTAACCAACCGTGAACCAGCGCCTGAACGCCCGGATCGAACGGCCGGATGCGCAAGGACTCAAGCAAGCTTGCCCACGAGACGACGCGGTCATCCGACGACAACGCAACCTGCGCCAAGCCGAGTGCCGCGACGCCAGGCATGCGCGGGTCATCGCGCATCGAACGATAGACCTTCGCCGATTCTTCCCACCGCTCTGATTCACGCAAGGCCGAGGCATAGGCCACGGCCACCAGCGGATGTTGATCGGCCGCGGCGAATAGTCGCTCGTAGATGGCCAGCGACCTAGATCGATCGACCGAGCGCAGCGTGTGCGCGAGGCCCAGCCACGGCCACATCGAGCCCGGCGCCAATTGGGCGGCACGCCGGAAGCCGGACAGCTTGGCCTTCGGATCGTCGAGGATTCGGGCTAGCAAGTAGTGCGCATGACCGTCATCGGGCCAGTCGTACACCCGCTTCTTAGCCTCGATCAGTAGCCGACCGCGCCGGCCGCGCACCCGCAGCAGATCCTGGCGCAGACGGTTGGCATCGACGTGGCGCGGCTTCTTGGCCAAGATCGTCGCCAGCTGCACCAAGGCACGCTCCGGCTTGCCACGCTCGACATCCTGACGCGCCGACCAGGACAACCGGTCCTCAGGTTGTCGGCCCCATGGCAAGCCGGTGACGTGCGCCGGCGGCAAACCTGGATCGACGGCTTGGCACGAGACCAATAGAAGGGCCATCAGGCCCGTGCTCGACGACAGTCGCATGGCCTGGGTGTACCTGGACCGCGGTCTGCCGCGAGAAAAAAAGGCTGCTCACGGTGTTGCGAGGCACCGCGAGCGCCCGACTACCGGCGCCACCCCCATGGCTCCGGCAATACTGCCCTACCAGCGTCGGGCCCCCACCCGTTACACCAGTAGTGCGCGAACCCCTGATCCCGCACAGTTCACGCAACGCCTTGGCTTTCCCCCCGGAGAGCACGCGGCGCGCACTACTGGCATCGGCTGACATTCGGGGCTTCTTTATGCCTCACTGAAAGTCGCGATGGCACCGACCTGGGGACACCCCCCAGCGGTGACTCGATCGCTACTGAACGGTCAGCTGCACGACCGCCGAGACGCCAATCTCGCGGGTGCCAAAGGACGACGAGACGCCGTTCGACCAAACGCGGCCAACCGGCTCCCAACCGCACACCTGCACTTTCTGCGCTTGGCTCGTGACCAAGCCGAGCCCGTTGGCGGCAGCGTCGAACGTCGCCGACTGGAAACGCAGCCACTCGCCGAGCACGGCCGGGTTGTTAGGAATGATGAATGGGAACGTGATCGAACCATCAGGCATCGCCACGCCGGAGTAAGAAGCGGCCACATCAATCGATAGGAAGCATCCTGCCGCACCAACGACGCCGAGATCCTGTGGCAACGTCATGCCGGCCCACGTGCCGGTCTCCTGCGTGCCGAGCGCGAGCACGACGATGCTGCCAGGAATGGCGTTGTAAGCGCGAGCTACCCAAGGACGCCCCCACAACACTTGCGTCGTGGCACTCTCGACTCCGAGCGCGACACCGTTCGATTGCAGACACGATAACGGCCCGATCGGAATCAGCGGGCTGTTGCATACGTAGGTCGCATCAAGCGAGTAGGTGCCCGGTGGCTGGCCATGAACGACAATCTCAATGACCAGACTGCCAACGGCAGGATCGAACGAGAATGGCGTCGTTAGCGTGATTGGCTGCAAGAAGCTGTTAGGCACGATGCCAGCCGTTTGCGCTGGCAACGTCAGCAGCTGACGCGCCAGTACGGTTTGTTCGTTCGAGCCACGGTTCGACGCGAACGTCGACGACAACCCGACCAACGGCGACGGCAACGTCGACATCGAGATCTCACAGTCGACGATCTTGTTTGAGGCAACGGCGCCGCCATCGAGACGAAACTGCACTTTGCTGATTGTCACCGGACCAGCAAACAACATCGAGTCGTAGACGTACTGCACGCGCGTCGGCGTGCTGCGCCCGAACGGCACATTTGTGCTCGTAGACCCCTCCATCGTCGTGTGCGATGCCGGCACAGGCAGCGGTGCCTGTGCAGCTGAGCCAGACGCGAGCAGAACCAACGCGGCAAGTGCCACGCCCCAATCGTTGCATACAACCATGACACGGTAGCCATCGACCAAGCCCCGAAGCGGGCTTGATCTGACCCGCCTGCGGAGACGAAGAAACTGGCGACTCGCTCGCTTATGACACTGCCCGAATACGACCTACAAAGCATCGAAGTGCTGGCCCTGCGGTCTGACCCAAAACCGATGCAGGCTCTGCTTTTGGCCCTGCGTCGAGAAGGTCTACACGTCGATGCCGTCGACGATTTACAGACCGCGCGGTCGACATTTTTTCGCGCCGGCGGCCACGGCTGCCTGGTCATCGGGCCCGATGTGCCGCCCGGCATAGCCAATAAGGTGGCCCACTCGCTAGACGGCATCGATCCGAATATGGCGATGGCAACGTTCGGTCCGCAACTGAACGGTCGCTCGCTGGTGCGAACGGCGAAACTTTCTGGGTTCCACCCCAGTTCGCGCGCCGGCCAGGGTGCCCTGCTGCGATTCTTGCGATCGCTGTAGCGATCGGCCCCGGCCGCTTGCCCCGCGCCCGAACTACGGCGCATGGCCCAGCTGGAAGGCACAACTGGAAGGCACAGTTAGAGATCGCGCCGACGCCCCGCACCCGGATGTTGGTAATCCGTGCAAAGGACCGCCAATCGAGGCTGGCGGGGTCGTCAGGGCGGGGTCGTCAGGCCGGCTTCGCACCGGCGGAAAAAAATGGGGTGGCTAACGGGATTCGAACCCGCGACTTCCAGAACCACAATCTGGTGCTCTAACCGACTGAGCTATAGCCACCGTGCACAACGACCGAGCGAACTCGACGCAGTGGGCGAGGAGTTTGCCGCCGACCAAGCCCGGCGTCAAGGAGACACAATGGACAGTTGAACGAAGCTTGCATGACACCGCATCTATCGCTACTGTCTCCGCCCCATAACAGGCCTCCGTAGCTCAGTTGGTAGAGCAGCGGATTCTTAATCCGCGGGTCAAAGGTTCAAATCCTTTCGGAGGTACCAAACGCAACGGCCGCGAGCAGACTGGCAACAGTTCGCTCGCGGCCGATTGTCTGTACGGATGGCTCGCAAGGAGGCCGGTCTGAGCCAGGCTCGACAGCGCGCCAAGCTGGCTTCTGAGTCCCCAAAAGTGGGTTACGGGCACAAAACAGACCGCAACAACCGTGGGGTCGCGCGCATCATGCGAACGACCGGCGACTCGTAATTGCTGGCGCGCATGGGCCCACTGCTCAGGCAACGAGTGAGATGCCCCCGAAGTGCTGCGCCAGTGCCCGCGAAAGCGCCAACCTTCAAAGATCGCGGCCGAAATCGATCACGAAGCGCGCCCCACCTGCCTCTGCGTCGTCGATCACGACCCGACCACCATGAAACTCTGCGACTTTTTTGGTCATCGCGAGCCCCAGGCCGTAGCCGATGCGTGCCTTACCAGTCGAAGGCCCTTGGAAAAAGGGCTCAAAGACCTTCTCCCGTAGCTCAATTGGCAGCCCAGGTCCGCTGTCGACCACGGTGACGTGGACTCCTGCGCAATCGCCAACGATTTCGACGTGCACGACACCGCCCGGAGGACTCCAGTCGACAGCGTTCGCAACGACATTGCGGATGCCTCGCATGACGGCTTCCCGATCCCCGCAAAGGTTCGTGTCGCCGCGGTGCGACAGGCTGACGGACACCTGCTTGCGCCCACCTCGCTGCTGCTCCCGTCGTAGTCGAATCTGTGCCTCTTCCGCCAGGTCGAACTGTTCGTGTCGCTCCATCCTTGCATGAGGCTGCGTGCAGTAGGTCAACAGGTTGTCCAGTGCATCACTGAAGTTCACCAGCTCGTCGAGGTGAGCCGTCAACGTCTCCTTGTAAGAGTTCACATCACGAGTGCGCATTAGCGCGACCTCGGACTGACCAATCAAGTTTTGGACGGGGGAACGCAACTCGTGCGCCAGACTCATGGTAAACACGCGCGACTCGTCAGCCACCTGCCGGATGTCCTGGAGCACAGCGTGCAATTGCTCCGCAACTTCGCGGATCTCCTCAGGCAGCTCTTCATAGCTCCCCGCGTCGTCCATGGTCTGCCCTAGCTCAGACCGTGTCTCAAGCGGCACACCGCTAGCAACCTTCGAGAACAGGCGCCGAATACGAGCAGCTGTGACCCCTGCCGCGATCAGCGCCAACAGCACACAGAACCCCAAGGTCAGTGCTGAGGCGATCTCATAAGAGTGCAAGCTTGCTTCGAGCACCGAGCCATCGATAGCCAGCGACAAGACATGCCCACCGTCAATGGTCATCGTCTTGGCTGCCATCAAGTTGTCCAAGTGCACAACGCCACTGCCCGCCTTCGGAAGTATGTCAATCCGGTCGAGCAACTCGACCACACCAAAGTCCCCCACCTCGGTTCCGGACTGCCCGCTGACAATTCGCCAAGCCATCGGGAAATTTAGATGTTCCGACTGACAGCGGTCGGCGATCACACCAAAATCACGCACAGCTTGCCATGCGTCCGGCAGCCGCAGGTTCGCCTCGCTCAGCTCTTCGTCGACCAGCGAATCCAGCTCTCGGGTCAAGGACCCGAGCAAGAGCGAGTAGCCAACGATGATTGCGATCACGAGCGGCAGAGTCGCCGACACCACAATGTGTAAACGCAGACTCCGCGCGAGAGTCCAAGGCTTGCGTTGCCGACTCATTTCTTTGGCCCCATGCAGTAGCCCTTGCCTCGTTCGGTGACGATCTCAGGGCCGCCGGCTATCGAGAGCTTGCGCCGCAGGCGAGCAACATGCACTTCTACGACATTGGTCTCGGGATCGTGGTCGGTTTGCCAAACTTGCTTGAGTAGGTCTGTGCGCGACAACACAGAACCACCCTCGACGAGTGCACACAGCAAGGCAAACTCCCGCGCCGTCATGTTGACGGCAGACTCGCCAATCAGGCATTCGCGCTCGAGCCGGTGCAGTGTCAGGTTGCCATACTGGAGACGCATGGATTGGCGGCGCCTGATCACGGTTTCAATCCGGGCAAGTAACTCAACAAACGCGAATGGCTTGATGATGTAGTCATCGGCCCCCATGCGGAGGCCACGCACCCGTTCATCCACAGCTTCACGAGCCGTCACAAACACGACAGAGGACTCACGGCCCGACGAACGGATTTGCGTCAAGACATCCCACCCGTCTACATCGGGCATCATGACATCGAGCAGAATCACATCGGGCTGGAGCGCCCGATTCATGAGTGCTTTGATGGCTTCGGCGCCATTGCCAAACGCCAGACAGCTCGCGCCACTCTCACGGAGTCCGTCACACACGAACTTGCGAAACTCGGGGTCATCGTCAACCACCACGATTTCCGCCCCATGCAGGCTGAGACGGTCATCAAGCGAAGATCTGGAATCAACCATGAGCGGAATGTGAGGTCGGCATCTGAGCAATCATCACTTTGGCAAGCGGTGGCGTGACTGAGAATACAGTAGCCATGGCGCCAGCGCGTGGGCCAGACCGTCTAGCTCAAACTCCGGGTCGACTGCTGATGGCACTAGCCGGCGATTCCGAAAAACGAACTGCTGAGGCTCTGCCAACGGCTGATGAACAACCACCCGGTCCCCAATCATCAAGGCGTGGGTATCAAACTGCTGCATGACCGCGCGGCCTGGCTCATCGCTGGGCAGTGACAGCACGTCGCGCCCCAACATCGGATGCTCAAAATCTAGGCCCAACAGCGGCAACACTGTCGGCATCAAGTCCACCTGACTCGCCACCTTGTTGTAGGTGCCCGGTTGCACGCCAGGGCCAATGATCAGTGCTGGAATGTGAAACTTGTCGATGGGTATCAAGTCATCGCCAAACGTCTTCATGTTGTGGTCAGCGACGATGATCCAGATCGTATTGGCAAAGTAGTCCTCCTTCTTCGCCATGCGAAACAACTCCCCGAGGGCATGGTCAGCGTATTTGACGGAGTTGTGCCGCGTTGCTTGCGGCTCTTCGTGCAGTTCGATTCGACCGGCGGGAAACTCGAATGGCGTGTGATTCGACGTGCTCAAAATCAGCGCCATGAATGGCTGATCCCCGTGCGCCACGAAGCTCGCATTGGCTTCGCGCATCAGGTCCTCGTCGCTCACGCCCCAGGTGCCATGGAACGTCGGTGACTCAAAGGTCGTCTGGTCCATAACCTTCTCGAAGCCATTGCCAAGCAAGAAGGCGCGCATGTTGTCAAAGTGGCTCTCTCCGCCGTAGACAAAGCCTGTGGCGTAGCCATGCTTCTGGAGCATCTGCGCCACCGTGAAGAACCCGCTCTGCGAGCGTTCCAACTTCACCACACTTCGGCCGGGCGTTGGCAGGAAGCCTGATATCGCCGCCTCAATGCCACGCACCGTCCTCGTGCCGGTGCTATACATCTGACGAAACAGCAGCCCTTCCTTGGCCAGTGCATCCAGCTCCGGAGTGAGCGGCAAACCACCCAGGCAGCCGCAAAACATGGCGCCCAGACTCTCTTCAAGAATGATCACAACGTTGGCAGGTCGCTTGCGCACGACCCTCGAGCTTTGCGGGCGCAAGAATGGGATCTCCTGCGACTGGAAGCACCCGGGATCTACGTTCAGATACTTGCGAACGCGGGCGACGACCTGCGCCTCATCCATCTTGCCATAGAGCTTCGTCGGCGACGATTCGTGGCGGCGTCGGTAGGCCGCGTAGGCCGCGCTGTAGGTCGAGTTCAACGACAACTCGTTGACCAACCGATCCGTCGAGAAGAATGCCGAGCTGACGTTGACCGGACGGTGATCAAAGCCACGGATCCCCGACACCAACAGGCCAATCGCGAGCGGCGCGACCGCAACCTGAACACGTCGCGACCAGGTCGAAGACTTGGTCACGAGCCGGCCTGACAAACGCCAACCGCCCCACAAGGCAAGGCCGAGAACCACACCGATTCCCATCAGGACGAACTTGTAGTCCGCCCAGATCGTGGCTCTCAGCTCGGCATTAGGCACGAGGTTCTCAATGAAGAGCCTATTGGGACGAGCATCGTATTCGTTAATGAACGAGATGCTCATGAGCTCCATCGTCGTAACCAGCAGCAAGGCAGCCGTGAAGTAGGCGCGCAAGAATGGCCTCAGCCGAACTGGGCTCGCGCCGCATGCCAACACTGCAACCGGAAGGACCAGAACGCTGCAAACCACAATTGCGTCCATTCGCATGCCGTATGCAAACATCCATGCATAGCCAGCTACGGCGTGCACGCGTTCGGCGTAGTAGATTGCGAACAATGCTCGCGAGGCACTCAGCACCGCAAACAGGCAAATCGCAAAGCCAAGGACCATCCCGTATGGGCCTAACAAGCGGGGCAAGAGCCCAAGGCGGAGAGGCTTTTCGTTAAAGATCTTCACAAGGCAGACGCTAGGAACGCAGTCCCCGTGATTTGCATTACGAAATGTTAATGAGGCCTCAAAGCGACGCCGCCTAGCGTCCATACGTCGATGGAGTCCCTGATCGCAAGCTACGGTTACTTGGTAATGCTCCTGGGCACTCTCGCCGAAGGCGAAACGGCGTTGCTTGGCGGTGGCTATGCAGTGCACCAAGGTTGGCTGGACTTACTACCAATGCTGGTCGCGGCCTTCGTGGGAGCCTTCGGTGGCGACCAAATGTTCTTCCTTGTCGGGCGTCGTCATGGGCGTAGGTTCTTCAGCAAAAGGCCGCGCAGTGCAGCACGTGTCGCGCAACTCAGCGAGATGCTCAATCGCCATGAAACCACCGCGATCGTCGGCTTCCGATTTCTATACGGACTCCGAGTGGCCACCCCAATCGCACTCGGCATGGCCGGTGTCAACTACTCCAAATACCTCGCCCTGACAGCGCTCAGTGGCATCGTGTGGACGCTGACATTCGGGCTCGGCGGTTACTACCTTGGCGAGGCCATGAAGAGTGCTCTCGGCAACATCCAGCGAATCGAACTCTACGGCTTCGCCGCAATCTTGATGACTGGCCTCACGGTCATGGCAGCCCGCACGCTCCGCAAACGCCGTATCAGCAAAGAACAATCGCATGGCTAGGGTCGCCCTGATTCTCGCCAACCCCACCGCCAAGCGAGGCAAGCGGGCCGTGCAACGCGTCGTGGACAAACTGATGCACGCCTATGCCAATGCCGGTTGGCGAATCACGCAGCGCTACACCGAGCATGCTGGTGCGCGCGAACGCCAGATAGTCAGCGAGTTTGCGGAGAAGGTCCGACTCATCCTGGTCGTTGGAGGTGATGGCACCGTCCGCGAAACCGTGCTGGGCATGACCACCGAGCAGCGGCAACGCGTGGCGATCGGCTTCATCCCTATGGGCAATGCAAACGTACTCGCTCGAGAAGTCGGGATCGCCTGGAACGACGAGGATCAGGCAATCGTGCAAGCCATCACAGGCAACCCCAAACTGATGGATGTTGGCGCCGTTGACGGCGAGCCAACGTTCCTGCTGATGCTTGACGTCGGCTACTTCGCGGAAGTCGTGCACATGATTGCAGCCGCCCGCAAGCACCGCGCAACCAATTGGCTCTATGCGCTCGGCGGAGACGCGCTGTATGGCGTCGCCGGCCTGCTGAACCTGCTGAAGCCAAGGCGCGCACAACTCCTCGTCAACGCAGCGGGACACCCAGCCTTCACCACTAGTTCGCTTACGATCGCTAACGCATCCGTCTACGCCAAGTCAGGCGCATTCTGCCCCGAGGCTGACCCCGGTGATGGGTTGCTCGACTTCAACGCGGCAAGGAGCAACAAGACCCTGCGGTATTCTCTCGCTGCAATCGGTCGCAAGCCAAGCCCCAGCATTAGCCATTTAGGTACGACGACCAGCTTCACACTTCATGCCAACGACAAGCCGTTCCTGTGTCAGACTGATGGCGACCCACTTCCTTCCGGACCAGCGCGCGAACTGCGAGTCGAAGTGATGCCCGCCTACTACTCGCTGATGGTTCCGCAGGCATTGAGATGCAGCTAGCAGCACTAGCCAACCTCGCGTTACTTGCGAACGGCGAGACCCACTCAGTCTAGGAAAGCAACGGCAAGGTTGTCGCCACGAAGAGCGCGTCTGGCTTGGCTTCCAGTAACCGTTGCAGTGCTTCAGGACTTGGCCAAGTTCGCTACGCACTGCCCGTCTACGCATCTTCATCAGCCGGCAGCGTCTTGGGACCATAGGCTAGGTAGAGCGTTGGCAGCAGCACCAGATTAAGCAGAGTTGAGGTCACCAACCCTCCCAGGATTACCAGCGCCATCGGGTGCTCAATCTCATGCCCAGGCTTGTTACCGCCCAACACCAGTGGCAACAATGCCAGGCCGGCACATGCCGCCGTCATCAAAATGGGTGTGAGTCGTTCTTCGGCACCGCGAAGCACCAGCTGCATGCCGAACGGTTCCCCTTCCGCTCTCTGCAGGTGGCGGTAGTGGCTGACTAGCATGATACCGTTACGCGCTGCAATGCCGAGCACGGTGATGAAGCCGACCAGCGATCCGAGCGACAGCACGGAGCCACCAATGATGGTGCCCGCAACGCCGCCAATCAGTGCGAATGGCAACGTCAAGCACACCAGCATCGTGAGTCGCAAGGACCGGAAGTCGGTGTACAGCAGCAAGAAGATCCCGATCAGCGCCAGCACCGACAACGTCAGCAACTGCCGCTGTGACTCCATGCGTGAAGCTGCTTCACCGAGCATCTCCGGGTGATAGCCAGAGATGAAGGGCACACCTTTTAGCTTACCTTCGATGGCACGAGCAACACCGCCCAGGTCCGCTCCACGCACGTTGCACATCACGTCGATGCGCCGCGAAGCTCCTTCTCGCTTGATGGCATTTGGAGTCGGCACGATCGCCAGGTCCGCTAGATCAGAGAGCAATGCATGGGCACCTGAAGGTGTGCGGATCAGCAAATTGCGCAGTGAATTGAGGTCCGTGCGAGTCTCTGGGACTCCCCAGACCATCGCGTCGTAGGTCTTCTGACCATCGACGACCTGACCATACTTGGTGCCGTTGATCAGCGTGACAGTCGCGCGCCGAACCTCTCCAGCAGTCAATCCATACATCGCCAGCGCTTCTGGACGCGTGCGCACGCTTACCATTGGCACCATGACCTGTTGCTCTACATGCAGGTCCACGATGCCTGGGATATCGGAGATGGTGGCTTGCACGGCTTCCGCATGTTGCCGCAGACCTTCGAGATCTGGGCCGAAGATGCGCACGACGATGCTGGCGCTAGTGCCGGTAAGGACCTCCTTGATGCGTTCCTTCAAGTAGGTCAATAGATCGCGTTGCAGACCCGGATAGCCATCGACGACCTCTTGCACCGCAGCGACCGTGGTGTCGTAGTCCGCTGCTTCGTCGATACTGATCCAGAGTTCCGTGAAGTTCGGGCCGACCACCTCATCGGCGACTTGCGCGCGGCCGATGTGCGAACCGAAGTTGCGCACCCCTGGAATCTCTCGAAGCTCGACACTGGCACGTGTCGTGATGCGCGTCATCGCATCGATCGAAGTGCCGGGCTTCTCGACCCAGTGCATCAAGAAGTCGTATTCCTTAAAGTCCGGCAGCAACTCTTCGCCGAGCCGACTGGCAGCGAAGCCGGTGCCAACGAATGCCAACAGCAGTGTCCCGACGACCATGCGCGGGCGCAGCACGACCTTGGTCAGGACCGCGCGATAGGCCCGCTTCAGTCCGCGGACCAGCGGGCCTTCATGGTCGCGCAGGCTGGCCTTGGGCAACATCAGCAGGCAGAGCGCCGGGGTCACGGTCAGGGCGACCAGCAGGGATGCCATGATCGCGAGCACGTAGGCGAGCGCCAGCGGCTGGAAAAACGATCCAGCCAGGCCATCAAGAAAGAACACCGGCACGAACACCAGCACGACGATCATGCTGGCGTAAACAACGGCGCTGCGGACCTCGAGCGATGCGAGCAGCACGACCCGGAACGAGGAGAGCGGACTCGCAGACAGTCGATTAAGCCGCAGTCGGCGAGAGATGTTTTCGACATCGATGACCGCATCGTCGACGACTTCGCCGACAGCGATCACCAGACCCGCCAGGATCATGGTGTTGAACGTGCCCTCGAGGAAGTACAGCGCAATCACCGCACTGGCAATCGACAGCGGAATCGCCGTCATGCTGATGGCTGCGGTGCGCCATTCGAACAAAAACAGCAACAGAATCAGAGCGACTAGTCCGCATCCGATCAGCATGGCTTGCCCGAGATTTCCGAGCGAGCGTTCGATGAACGTCGCCGGTCGGAACACCGTGGTGTCAAACTGCACGTCCTTGAGCGCTGGCCGCAGCAGCTCCATGGCGTGCTCGACCTCACGCGTGACCTGCAACGTGTTGCCCCATGGCAGCTTTTCGACGATCAGCAAAAGGCCTGGTTGGTCGTTAATGATCGCGTCGCCAATCGGTGGCCCGTGATCGATAACGACGTCGGCGATGTCACCGATCAGCAGAGCGGTGCCGTCGCGATAGCGCACCGCTGTGTTGGCGAGATCCTCCGGCGTCACCACTGCTGCCTGATGCTGGATTGCCAGCCGTTGCGTGGGAGTGTCGAGGAAGCCGCCGGAACCGAGTTCGGTTGCATTGGTAACTGCTGCGCCAACCTCAGCGAGCGTGACATCGTTGCTGCGCAGGCGATCGGGGTCGACCAAGACTTGGAACTGCCGGTCCTTCTGTCCCCAAATCGCAATGTTCGCAACGCCCTGAATGGCCATCAAGCGAGGACGAATGGTCCACTTGGCCAGCTCCGAAAGATCCATCTGCGACAGCGAGTCGGACCAAATTCCGATCTTGAGTGCGCGACTCGTAGATGAGAGTGGCTGCAGGATCACCGGGCGATTGGCGATCGTTGGCAATAGCGTCGCGGCAAAGGCCACTCGCTCTTGTACCAGATTGCGAGCGGCCAGCAAATCGCTTCCGGCTGCGAACAGCATCACCACCGACGACAGACCGAGCACCGACTTCGAGCGGATCGTGTTGAGTCCGGACGTACCGTTCAACGCGTTTTCTAGCGGGATGGTTAGCAGACCTTCGACCTCTTCGGCCGACAGTCCTGGAGCCTCTATCTGCACTTCGACACGCGGCAACGCAAACTCGGGGAACACATCCTGAGGCATCTGTTGGGCGATTTGGATGCCCCAGACAATGGATGCGGCTGCCAATGCGAGCACGAGGACGCGCAGGCGCAGCGCAGCGGTGAGTAGCCAAATCATCGTAGCTGCCTCACCGGCCCTCACCGAACTCGGTGCCAAACAGCTCGGCGGCACCATCGGTAACGATCTTGCTTCCGGCTGCCGGTCCACGGCCTAGAACAGCCTTGCCATCTTGCACGCGCAGTAACTCGATGCGGCTGCGGCGATACGTCAATGCGGCGGTTTCGACATAGACCCAAGTGCCGCCGTCAACGTCATGCACCACGGCTTGCCACGGAACGGTCAAAGACTGTTGCTCGGACTTGAGTGGCACCGTGACTGCTACTCGCTGGCCTGGGCGCAGCGGCAAGTTGCTGTCGTTGTTCTTGCTTGCGGACGCCGTATTATCGAGTGCGTAGTAGAGATCTGCGGTAGCAGCCAATGCGTTTGCGGTTGGCGGCGCGGCGATAGGCATAGCCTCGCGAATGGCTTGGCCCGGTCGCATGCCGAGGTCACCAACCTCAACGGCACGTGCGACGTCGACATCATTCAGAATACCAAGGTAGACCGGCACCCTGACCCAAACGAGGCGCGGATCGGTGATGGTGAATAGTGGCGCACCGCTCGCTACAGCCTGGCCGACGGCGACGCGCACATCCTTGAGAATGCCAGCCAAGGGACTGCGCACGATGGTCGGTTTACGCGTGCCGTCTTCAATATCGTCCATACTGTCCGCAAGTGCCTTGGCCCGCTCTTGCGTCACCCGCACCGTGGTCGTGGCCACGTCCATTGCTGATTGCGCTGAATCGACGGCTTCTTGGCTGCCGGCGCCGTCGGCGAGTAGCTCGTCAGCCCGTTTGAGCACCACGAGAGCTGCTTTCTGGGCGGTTTCTGCCTTTTGGATCTCACCGGATGCTTCGGTAAGCCCCCTCGCCAGAGTCATCGCCGTGACGGGGTCAGACAACGGCGTCAGCCAAAAGATCTCTTGAGCGCTAGTCAGCGAAGAACCGACCGCAGGCAGCGCCTGCTTGCTCTGGATGGTGCCAGCGAATGGTGCGGTAACGATGATCTCCGCATGCGGCGGCAAGACAATTTCGCCGCCCATCGTGCGCGTGCGCCCGCAGGCCTCGCGGATTGCTGGCTCCGTGCGGATGCCAAGCCGTTGGTGCGCCTTCTTGGACAGCGTGATCTCGGTTAAATTCTGTTCGGCCACGCGGTGCAGCGTGGCCGGCACAACTTTGGCGACAGAGAGCTTCTGATGAGAGTCGCAACCTGAGGCTAGCAACAGCGCCAGGCTCATGAGTCGGGTGATGCTGTTCACTTTGCGGTTTCCGTGGCGAGGTTGCGGGCCACGCTCCACTCGAGTTGCGTGGTTGCGTTGCGCAACGCAGTCGCTGCTTGGCGAGTCTGGTCCTGCGCGTCGACCAGGGCGAGGCCTTGTTGCAAGACCGTTAGTTTGTTCATGTTGCCGCGTTCAAAAGCGCGCTGAGCGACGTCCATGGAATGACGGATGGCTGGTTCGAGATGGTTGCGCCATTGCCGCAGGTTCTGCCGCGCGTAGGCAGCCTGCAGACAGGCTTCGTGCACCTGCAGTGAGATCTGTTCGCGAATGGTCCAGCAGCGGCGTGCGGCGCGATCCAAACGGGCCGTGACAGCTGCCGATTGACCCTGTCCCCAGTCGAAAATGGGAATATCAAACTGAATGCCGGGAGCGAAGTTGATGCCGGCACCACCGATAGCGGCCGTGTCATTATTGCTGCGCAAGAGTCCGGCAATTCGCAGGGCTTCGAGCTTTGCTAGGCCTGCACGGGTGGCTTCTTGCTCAACCAGTAGCTCGGCCGCGCGCAGATCGGGCCGGTTGATGAGGGCCTGCTCGACAAGAAGTGCTGCCTGAATCACGAACTCAGTAGGCTCGCTACATAGCGGCACGAACTGGACATTGCTCGTGATCGCCCCTGCCCCCATCACCGCGCGCAGACGACCTTCGGCAAGCTGAATATCTTGCGTTGCTTGCAGGGATCGCTGCTCCGCCGTCAGTAATTGGATGCGCGCGTCACTGCATTCGAGCTGGCTGGCAGAACCTGCTCGCAGGCGTACTTGGTAGAACTCGTTCAGCGATTGGCGAAGCTCGACAGTCCTGCGAGTGAGTGCGGCACGTTGTTGCGCATCGATGAGGCTTGCCCAAGCGAGCTGCACATCGCGCACTAGGTTGAGTCCGCCTTGCACCAGCGATTCCCCAACGCGTTCGCATTCGAGCTCCGCGACTTGCATGCGTCTGCTGCGAAGCCACAGGGATTCCAGCGGCCCCGTCAGCGTTGTTTGGGCGCCCCTTACACCTACCGGTAGAAGCAGAACGAACTGCGGGTTCGCAAGCAGTCCGGCTTGCATCAGCGCAGCGCGCGTCACTCCGAGTTCGGCCAGTGCTTCGAGGAAGGTTGGGTTGTTCCACAATGCGATCGCGGTCGCTTCCTGAGCGTTGATGCCATCCGCAAGTTCGACGTTGTCGGGCAAGCTGGCGACCCCTGGGGCTCGCTCCGGCCCCAATCGCTGGTCAGTGTGTGCCTGAAGGCGCGGCGAAACAAAATCGCGGCCGAAGCGGTCGCTGTCGACTGCACATGCCGCTAAGAGCGCCGCCAGGCAAAGCGCCGTGCGATTCATGACTGCACCGCCGCGGTGAGTCGCGTGTAGTTTGTAGGCATCGCTTCGACCGTCAGATCCTGCATGGGGTCCGCGCCAGATACTTGGGAGAGGCGATGATGCTCATTGCCAATGCCTTTGCCTTTACCTTTGGCGGTGCGACCGGCAGGGTGCGGGGATCGGCGCGAACGCTTGCCGATACTTTGACGGCCATCGCCACGGCCCACATAGAACAACACCTGACCACCTACGAACGCACCGGCAAACGCGGCTACCAGCATGGCGTCAGAGCCATCCACCCGCGGCGTGAAGGGCACTCACTAGCAATCAAGACAGTTTCTCCTTCGGCGAATGTGCCGAGCAGGACTGCCACGTAACCGCTGGACGCGAGAAGGATCTCAAGCAAGTCGCTAAAGCTAGGCAGGCAACGAACGGTGCATCATTAAGAAATTGTAATGCAAATTTATGGCGGGGCGCCCTACGGCGTCGAAAGCGCTCCGCGAGCCGACCAGCATCTGAGTGCTAAAGATCGATCGCGAACCCCAGCCAGATTCGCGCCTCGTTTTGGCTCGGGTTCCGGACGTTCTGACCGCCTAGCGCGTTCGAGATGTGGTGGTAGAACGCCCCCGCCTGAAACCACGTGCGATCGGTAATGGGCACCTCAGTGCCGACGCCAAAGCCAAACGAAAAGTTCCACACGGTTCCACCGGGCGGGATCTGATCGTTCGCTAGTTGGAAGCCAGCTGTGCCATCAATGAAGACCGGCCAATCATCGAATGGATGGATGCGGAGCAAAGCCTCCAGCTCGGCACTGTAGACATCCCGACCCGGCGTCCACCAACTCGTGGCATTGAGACCCGGACCGATCGCAACGCTATCGGACAAGTAGTGCAGCCAGTGCGCACCGACACCGGTGTTATCAACCTCACCGTTGCCGTCCCAGAAGAACGATTTCTGCAGGATCGGAATCCCGTAAAATGCATCGACAGTGATGACGTCGGCTCCCTCGGCACGACCGGACCCTTTCGGCACTTCTGGACTTACGGAAGACGATTCGCTGCGACTCCTGTACGGAACTTGCACGCAGCTCGCTAGCAGACTCAGGCCCAACAACCAACGTATTCGCATCGTATGGAGTCCTCTCATGATCCAGCCACGGGTCCTCGGTAGCCGCGACACACATAGATGTCGACGTCGGCCACGCCAATCCCCAGAACACGAATCGGCAGCTGCTCAACTCGCTTGACGCGCTCAAAGTGTCGCTGCACTTCCGCCACAACCAGGCCTCGCTTTTCTGGACGCGGCAAGACGAAGATAGCATCCTGCCCGATGCGGGACGCAGGGTTAACCCAGTGATCAAACTGAAGGGCTGGACGGCCAAACACATTTTGCGCCATGGTTGGCTCGCCGCTACCGGCCTGTCCATCGATCATCTGATGCACTCCTTGTTCGCGCCACAGCAGCTTCAAACTACGGCCAAGCTGTGATGCATCGCGATAGTCGGCAGCGAAGAAGAACACGTTGCCTTCATGCCCGTCTTCGGCATCGATCAGATCCTCCCAATGCTCTGCGTGCTGAGCGATCTCGACCCAACCACTCCAAGAGGAACCACGACCGGCAGGGATCAAGCGAACCAATGGCGCAGCCAGCGAGAGCAACTGCACCCACACTAAGCCGGCTGCAACAACTGCTGATAGTCGAGGTCTCTTGATCGAGAAGTGGCATCTCGTCCACCACACCACGACGCCCAACATCAACGGCACATACGCAGGCGTAAGCCAATTGACTTTCACTTGGATCCAGAACGACTGCATCAACATGTACAGCGGTAGTGGCAAGGCGAACGCCAGCAGAAAGAGGGCGACTGGATCCAGTCGTGCGCGACGCAAAAGCCAAATCAAGACTGCCGGAATCACCAACGCGATCAGCGGATTGAGCAACCCGACCTGGCCCACTACAAGCTGTCCAGCCCAACGCAACTGCATCTCGGCATCTTTGAATCGACCCTGTGTCTGAAAGCGGAACGACTCGAAGTCGTTGCCGACGTTCCAGACCACCACCGGCAAGAAGACCAGCGCCGCCATCAACACTCCGGCGTAGATCCACGGCTTCCGAAGCTGCGCGCGATAGCAGCGATCAAACAGCAGCAGTAACAGGCCACTAACGAGAAGGAAGCTAGCGGTGTATTTGCTCAACAACCCCGCACCAGCCGCCGCGCCGGCAAGCATCCACCAGCGCCCGTGCCCCGAACGAGCACGATGAATCGCGTAGGTCGACAGCGTCACAAAAAAGACCACGGGCGGATCGGGATTGGCGAGCACCCGAGCGACAACGAGTGCTGGCACCCCGACACCGAGCATCAGCCACAAGCGCTGTCCAAAAGAACCAACCCCATAATCACGCAACAGTGCAAGCCCCACCAAGGAAGTGCCGAGACCACAAATCCACGTGCCAAGCCGCAGACCAAGAACTCCATCACCAAACACGGAGGTGCCCAACCAGATGAGCCACGCAACCATTGGCGGATGGTCGTAATACGAAAGGTCCGGATGCTGCGCGTAGGTCCAATAGTAGGCCTCCTGAGAGAACACCGGCAACGACGCGCACAGCCACAGTGAAATCGCAGCGGAGAACCAGAACAGGCCGTAGACGCTTAGGAACTTGGGCATTGGCTGCAAACCGATATCCCAGCCACTACGCCGAAGTTCGTTACAAGTGCTTCATCTTGCGTTTGCAGCCATGCGAGCAGCGCGCTGCGTTACGCATGCGTCAGGCTGCGTGATTACCAACACTTCATGTTCGCTGGCGACTCCTTGCCACGAGAATTATCCAGTGAGCAATCAAGCCCCACTAGAAAGCACCGCCGTCAGGCGGTGGCGACGAACAGTCAATGCCCCCCGGCTGACAGGAACACTCTTGCGTGCGTTCCGATTCGCGTTCGTCGGACTCAGCGGTGTGTTCGTCAACCTGTGCTGCACATGGGTTGCATACACATGGCTGTTCCAGACTTGGCCTGAGACTGGTCGTCATGGCGCCGCGCTCCTAACCGGTATCGGGGTTTCGATCGCGACGAACTACCTGCTCAACGCACGCTGGACCTGGAGTGACC
The DNA here is from genome assembly GCA_051278165.1 of Planctomycetota bacterium. Classification (GTDB taxonomy): domain Bacteria; phylum Planctomycetota; class UBA1135; order UBA1135; family UBA2386. Next base: position 25,324 of record JBNMNW010000005.1, read on the forward strand.
GTTCGGCATCGCTTCACGGTCGATGGCACCGGTTCTACAGGTTCGCCGTCGTAGCACTTGCTGCCGCGGCCGTGCAGTTCGGCTTAGCCATGACACTCGCGCTGTTGCTCAATCAGGCCTACCTGTTGGCACAGGCAATCGGAATCGCACTGGCCTCGACGCTCAACTTCGTAGCAAACAACGCATGGACCTTTCGTTCACGCGGCCAGCCCAGCGACGCATCACCAGTGCCTACAGGTCCGCTCGCGCCATCGTTTCGGTGAATGGCGAGTGCTTGGCCTGCACCGGATTCTTTGGCAGGTTGAGCCAGAACGTCGTGCCCTTGTCGACTTCGCTCTCGAATGACACCGTGCCGCCGTGGCCGTAGACGATTTCCCTAACGATGTGCAGCCCCAATCCGGTGCCGCTAATGCCGCCGGTGTTCGAGCCTCGTTCGAAGCGGCGGAACAGGCGTTCGCGATCGGCCTCGGGAATGCCGATGCCATTGTCGCTGACGGCCAACGACCAGGTGTCCTCACTTTCTTCGCAGAAAATGCGCACCAACGGCGTGCGTTCGCTGTCGCGGTAGGAAATCGCGTTGCCGAGCAAGTTCATCAGCGCCTTTTGCAGCGCCCAACTGTCGGCCAGGACAATCGGCAATGGTTCGACCCGAACCATCAGGCTGTGCTCATCGAGTTCGTAGCGCAGCGTGCCAAGGACTTCCGCGACCAATGGCGTCAGATCGCAACTGGCGAAGTCGAGACTCACCCCGTCGTGATCTAGGCGCGAACTGTCGAGCAGATCGCGCACCAAACGTTCCATCTGGTTGACCGCCATCAGGCCGTTTTCCACCGCCTCGCCCTGCTTGCCAGTCATCTCGCCGAAGTAGCCCTTATTGAGCGTCGACAGCATCAGACGCACCGCGCTAATCGGCCGATTGAGGTCGTGCACCGTGCATTGCGCGATGTCGACCAATTCGTGGACCTTGCGTTCGAGCAGCAGCCGCTGCTCATCGAGTTCGCCAAAGCGACTAGCAAGCTCGAGATTGGAACGAACGGTCTTCTCGAGCAACGCCGACTCTGGTTCTTCGGCGACCTCGTCTTGGAACGAAACCAAGCCCGAGGACAGGTCGACGTCGAGTTCTTCATCGGAAAGCACCTTGTGCAAGGCATTGCCCAGCACGGTGTCCGTCAGCACGGTATCGCTGTTAACAGAGTCGCTGAGCACAGAGTCTCTGAGCACGGTGTCCCCGAGCACAGAATCCCCAAGCGCAGACTCATCCCCTAGCACTGGGTCATGAAGCAACGAGTCACCCAACACCTCGTCACCGGCTGCCAAGACATTCGTCTCGAGCATGACGCCGGAGCTCTCACGCAGTTCGTAGCCAAAGTCGAACTCTTCGTCACCGGGAGACAACTCCACGTCCGCTTCCTCTGGCGCACGAGCAGGCGCTGAATCGAGCAGCTCGAGACCGCTTGGCGTCTCTTCCCCACTACCCGTCGAGGTGCCAGGAACGTCATCAGGCAACGCGACCCGCGTTTGTGGCAGATCTTTGATCGGTACAACCTCGCGGGCGCGGCGCACCTCATCGCAGATATCCCACAGCTTCGAGCGAACTTCTTCGGCGATGTTGTGCGACGTCTCATCTTCCGGCGTCAGGCCGTAGTGCTCGATCTTGCGTTCGACCAGAGTCACGGCCGCTTCGACGAAGGCTTCAAACACGCCGTGGCCTTCGGTTGCCACCGACGGGAACGAGACGATGCCATCGCGGAACTTGAAGTGCTGATCGAGCTCTTCCTCGCTCAACAGATCATCGAGGTCGCGCTTATTATATTGCACGATGATCGGGATGTCCTCGGACATGCCGACCTGTTCGCGCAAGTGCTCGCGCATGCTGCGCAACGACTCAAGGTTCTCTTCGAGGCGGCTGCGCTGGCTGTCGACCACGAACACCACCGCATCGGCACCCTGCAGAACGTACTTACGCATCTGCTTGTATTTGGGCTGCCCAGGAACGGTGAAGCCCTGAATCCGCACCTTGAAGCCGCCTACCGAGCCGAGATTGATCGGCAAAAAGTCGAACAGCAGCGTCGAGTCTTCTTCGGTATTGATCGATACCAGTTGGACTTCGTTACGCGGACAGAAGATGCCATGCACCTGCTGCAAGCTGGTGGTCTTGCCACCGACACCAACCCCGTAGTAGACGAGTTTGGCGTTGATCGTGCGCTCAGCGACGTTGATGAAGCCCATCTGTAGTTGCGATTGCGGCCAGCCACTGGCAGCAATTGCCTTATCGGCAACTACAGGGCTTCAGCTTCACCGTTGCCGGTAGCCAAGCGCATTGTCGCTCGCTGGCAACAGCGCATGCCAGCTGCTGCGCTCGGCTTGCAGCACTAACTTGAGGGCTGCATGCACCTGGGCGGCATCGAGATTGTCGATTTGAGCCACATCGACGCCATGATGTGCGGCAAGAAGCAACACTTGCAGCCGGCCAGGCAGCGTCGCCGGCTCGCTTGCCCACGCGAATTTTTGGCCCGGCCCAGGCAAGCCCAACCGTGAACGCAACGCCGCACGCGCCTGGCCGAGCTCCGTTTCGGAAGGTGGCACCGTGCGAATATCTTCCAAGAACAACTGCAACTCGGCGGTCGTCGCTCGGACTTCGTCTGGCACCATCGCCTGCGGCCGCTCTCCAGGCAGCAACCGAACGTGGTGCTCGCCGCGACGACAGAACCGCAGCAGCGGATCGGCTTGCAACCACGACCAAGCGACGAATGGGGCGCGCGCATTTTGCTCTCGGCCCCGCATGCGCCATCGCCGGAACGCCCGACTAGTCGCAACCTCGACTCCGACAGCCAGCGCGGCTCGGTCGACATCGGCTGGCAGCGCGAATGCCGCCGACACATACGGCGAGTCCGCGCGACCGTTGCGATCCTCAGTCATCTCGCGCACCGCTCGTGGCTGCGCACAGACGAGCGTGCCGCGAGTCTTGGTTGCAAACGTCGGTGCCAACGGCCGGATGGCGTCAATCAGAGTCGCATCGACAACACCAAGAAGGGCCACGCGAACCGGAGTTCCGAATCGCAAGGCGTCACGCACAGCAGACGGAGTCAACTTGGCAATAGCCGTCGCGATGCCGGCCGGAGGCCGCGCCAGAGCAGTGCCGCGGCCGAGATCTTGGCGGGCACGGGTCAGCAGCACATCGCCGGGATAGACAAACTCGGCGTCGTCTGCAGCTAACGCAGCGCGGGCTACGGCCAGTGCGATGACGTCATCGGTCAGCACTTCGTCCGCTGACTGGTCGGACAACAACGTCGCCAAGAACTTCGATGCGAGTTGCGCATCGCCGCCGGCAACCACCCCAAACACCAGCGAGTAGTCATTGCCAATGCGCATGCCACTCGACAGCGTGTCTGGCACCAGCCGGCGCACTCGTTCGAGTCGACACGCAGCCACAACGCGCGCGAGGCCAGCGACCTCAGCGTCGTCATCATCAAAGCCATGCGACCACAACACCCCTACCGCAGTCGCGGTGGCGCCGTCAATGTGAAGGTAGGTGCAACGCTGTTGCGCTGGCAGCAATGCTGCCAGCAGCAGCACCGAAAGCATGCATGCAGAGAATCCTCGAAGCGTCATTCGCATAGTTGCCCTTCTCGAACGGTTAGTTGCCGATGCGCGATCGCCTCGGCGAGGCTTTCATCGTGGGTCGCCACCACGATCGCTAGAGCTCGACTGCGCTGCATCGTCAGCAAGTTATCGATCACGGCGACTGCGGCGGCGCGATCCAACGATGCCGTCGGTTCGTCAAGTAACAGCACATCCGGCTGCACCGCGATCGAGCGCAATAACGCAGCCCGTCGACGCTCGCCGCCGGACATCTGCGCTGCCGTGCGGGTCAGTAGTTGTTCTGGCAATTGCACGCTGCTGGCCCCTGCAAAGGCATCGAAGAACGGCGCACTCGCTTCGTCGAGCAAACTATGTAAGCGACGGCCAGGGGTCATCGATGCCAACGCATCCTGGCAGACCAACTGCACCGCCGAGCGGCGATCGGGTCGCTCGACCAAACCGGAGTCAGGACGACGATGGCCGGCGAGCACGCGCAGCAGCGTTGTCTTGCCGGCACCGGACTCGCCCAACAGCGCGGTGATCTCACCACGGCGCAGCACGAAATCCACGTTGTTGAGGACCAAGCGATCACCGTACGCAACGCTGACCTGCTTCGCTTCAAGCACTGGCACCGAACCAATGTCTTCCTTGGGACGCGACGGCCACGGCAACTGATCCGGCTCGGCTCGCAAGAACGCTCCATCCTGCAACGCGTAGACATCCGCGTTGAGGTCACGCAGCAAGCGGTGGTCGTGAGTTGCCAGCAAGAGCGCGCTGCCAGAATCGACCAGTTCGCGCAGCCGCGTCAGCAACTCGGCATACGAACCGCCATCGAGGCTGGCGGATGGTTCGTCGGCGATGACGACGGTCGGCTCGCGCAAGAACGCAATTGCTAGCAGCACGCGCTGGGCCTGCCCACCCGAGATGCGATGCGGCTGCCGCTGGCACAATTGCGCCGCATCGTCGATGCCAAGTCGGCCGAGCATCGCGTGCACCTGCTCGGGAGCCGAACCGGTCGCGGCAAAGATCTGCTCGCCAACCTGGACCAGCGGGTCGAGCGCGTTGTGGGCGTCCTGCATCAAGAACGCGACTTCCTTGCGGCGTAGCTTCAGCAGGTCACTTCCCGTCAATTCGGCCAGCGGTCGACCGCGGAACTGCACCTGACCCTGTCCCAGCCAGCCGTCCCGTTCGAGCAACCCGAAGATCGACACCAGCATGCTGGTCTTGCCGCAACCGGATGGCCCGTAGAGAGCGGCGGTTTGCCCAGGGAGCAGGCGGAGTTCCGGCAATGACACCGCGAAGCGTTCTCCATCGCTCAGGGAATAGTCGGCAACTTCGAGCAGGGCTTGCACAGTCATGCCATCGCACCGAATCAGCGGCGTCACTGCAAGCATCACAAAGGCTGGATGCGGCACAGATTTCGCTATGCTGATCGTCATGACTCGGATCGCAGCCATGTGCGCCTTCACTTGCGTGCTCGCCACCCTGACAGCACAGCAATCTCTAAAAGAACTCGAGATGCGCTTTCGCGGCGAGATGCAGCAGCTGGACGTAAACTCTCCCTCGCGACAGCAACAAGACGAGCTGTTCAACCGGCATGTCTCTGAGCTGCGCAAGTTCTTAAAAGGCACTGCCAAGGGAGACGACCGCTGGAACGGGCGTCTTTGGCTGGCTGAGCTCGAGCTGGTGCGCGGCAAGCGCCAAGAAGCCACCGAAGTCCTGAAGGAGATCGACGCCAACGAAGCATCCGGCATGGTGCTGGTCAGCGCGGCGACCATGGCGCAACACCTCAACCTCGTGCAGCTGCGCGACGAGTGGGTCAAGCAAGCGGTCACCAAAGATGCGCCACTGCTCGATCGCATGGCGATGGCGCGCCTGCTGATGACAGTGCTGCGCGAGATTGAACTCGGCGAAGGACTGTTCAAAAAGGCTCTGGCGGGCGCCAAAGACGATGAAGAGAAGTCGTTCGTCATGTGGCACCGCGCGGATGCCCTGCGAGACCGCGAAGACCTGCCGGAGAACACTGGCTTCGACGAACTCGACAAGCTCGCCAAGGCACTGCCGAACACCTACTGGGGTTCGGTCGCCAAAGATCGATTGCGCGCAACCCGGATGAAGGTTGGCGATGATCCGATCGCGATTGCTGGCAAGACGATCGACGGCGCATCGTTCGCAACCAAGGCGCAACTGGGCAAGGCGGTCGTGCTCGCGTTCTACACCGCTGCCGACTACGACACGCCGCGACTGATGGCGTTGCTCGCCGACCTGCAAGCGAAGAACAACGACCTCGTGGTGCTCGGCATCAGCCTCGATCGTGACGTCAACGAGATCAAGATGTCGGTCAAGGCACTTGGCATCGGTTTCCCGGTCATCGGCGACGGCAAGGGTCCAGGAACCGACGCCGCGCTGCGCTGGTTCGTGGAAGGCCCGGTCGTGCATGTTCTCGACAAGAGCGGCAAGATCGCCGGTCTCGGACTGCAAGCGGGCACCAACGATGGCCGCGCTGAGATGGCGAGCGTGATCAAACGCGCGCTGCGCTAAGCGCGACGGCGAGCCAGCACACCAAGCGCCAACACCAACAGCGCGCGCAAGCCTTCGCTGAGCAGGATCGCCATCGCTGGCAAGACCGGCAGCGGATCGACCAGCCCTTCACTGGTCAGCGACGTCATCAAGAACACGGCGCAGAACACCAGCAGGATCAGGTCGGGGCCAATGCGCGCCCCGCGGCCGAAACGAATGCCAACGCGCAGCACGCCGGCGATCAAGCCCACCGCGAGCAGGCCGACCGACACGGCATAGCCCAACGACGAATCGGGTAGCAAGGAACTCGCGCGTTGGGTCACCGCAAGAGCGTCCACCGACACCGTCAGCGTGCTACTGAGCAACCACCAAGTGATGGCCGGCGCAACCAATGCAGTCGCCGTCCACGGGATCAGGCGGCGATTAAGGGAACGGATCGGCGTGCCGATCAAGGCGCGCCGGCGAAAGCAGCGGATGCCGCGATTGGCCAGCTGCACCGCTCCAGCGAGCAGCACAACACCTGGCACGAGCAGGATAGCCCCGACGGACGGCATCGCTTCGCACGCCATGCCGGCAGCCACAGACGCGCAAAGCATCAAGCCACCACCGACCATCATGCTGCGCCTGGGGCTGCGGTAACGATGTCTAGGTGCTGGACGCGATGCAACCTGCAGCAACACCAGTGACAACAACGCAAATAGCGTGGCCGGCGTCTCCGGCCGCAAGATGTAGCCAGCTTGCGCCACTGGTGGCAGTGCCGCGATCAAGCCACATGCGAGCAAGGCTTGCAGTCGACCGCGCGCCAGCAGCACCGACAAGTAGGTCAAGAACGCCAGTGCGGTGATGCCGAACACCTGCATCAAACGCGCTCGAACGACTAGCCCGCGCTGGGCGTCTGCCGCCACCGGCCACGTCGCGTCGGGAATCGCCGCTGTGTGAAACATGCGCGAACCACTCGTATCGATGCGCTCGGCTTTCGGCCGGCCCTCGACAATGCGTTGCAAGCGCGCGAGTTCGTCGGGCTTCGCCGGCGTGCCAACGGCCACGAACACGACCAACGACGGCAACAACAACACCAGCAAGCTGCAGCACACTGCGGCAATGCTGGCACTTCGAAGTGGCGAGCGAGCGCTGCCCAGCCGGTCGTTCCCGGTGTTGGTAGTCACAGAGTTGGGCGCGCGAACTTAACTTGTCACCTCGGCGTTGCGGCCTCGACATTGAGGACTCCGAGCTTCGATCTCAAATCTCGATGCTCAAGCTTTAGGGCTCAAGCATCGGTGCTACACAGCAGTGCTAGACAACAGCGATGCAGTCAATCTCGACCAGCGAGCCCTTCGGCAATTCCTTTGCTGCCACGCACGCACGCGCCGGGCGGTGGTCGCCGAAATGGCGGCCGTAGACTTCGTTGACGGCAGCGAAGTCGGACATGCTCGCCAAGAAGATCGTCGTCCGCGCAACTTGCGGCAGCGACGAGCCACTCGCTTTGAGCAAGTTGGTCAGGTTCTTCATCACCTGTTCGCACTGCGTCGCGGCCGTGTCACCAACCATCTCCATGGTCTTGGGATCGAGCGGGATTTGGCCGGAGCAGAACAACATGTTGCCGACCTTGACGGCCTGGCTGTAGGGACCGATGGCCGCGGGAGCGTCGTCGGTTTGTACGAATTCGAGAGTCATGGTTGCTGGGGAGACAGTTGCTAGGGATGCAGCTGCTGGGATACGGCTGCTAGGAATACAGCGGCCAGAGATTCAGCTACTTGGATTGCAGTCGGTCGCGCAGACGTTGCTCGACCGAGGGGTGCAGAAAGCTACTGACATCGCCGCCGTTGCGCACCACTTCACGCATCAACGAAGACGACACATAGCTGTACTGCGCGCTGGGCATGACGAACACGGACTCGACCGACGGCTCCAAGTGGCGATTGGTCAACGCCATCTGGTATTCGGACTCGAAGTCCGAAATGGTGCGCACACCGCGGAGGATCGCCCCGATCTTCTCTTTCCGGCAGAAATCGACGACCAGTCCCGAGAACGTGACCACCGACAAGCGGTCATCATCAGGCAACACTTCGCGCAACATGGCGACGCGTTCCTCGGAGGAGAAGGTCGGCGTCTTCTGGCTGTTGATGCCGACGGCCACCGTCAAATGATCAAACAGGGGCAACGCGCGTTCGACCAAGTCGAGATGACCGCGCGTGACTGGATCGAAACTTCCGGGGTAGAGGGCCGAGACCATTGCCGGAACTGTAACCGGTGGCGGCAGCGCAGCACAAACGTGCTACCCCGAGCAGTGTCGCTCCAGGACTGCTGCAACTCCCACACCCGGGGAGCGATGCCGGCACCAGGAAGCGTTGCGGGTTCGCGTTGCCGGGCATCGACGCCCATAATTCTCTGGCCGTGACCCAGCTTGGTTCCAGTGAAGGCCGTGGCTGGCATCTACTTCGAGACGGTTGCCGAATCGCCTGTCACCGCTGGCGATTGCTGAGCCCTACTAAGGAGTGGCTCCGATTGCATACCGTTCGCTGGCTGAGGCCATTGCTTGGTCCTTACCGACCGCCGTGCTGGCGGGCATCTGCCTGCCCGCCGCGACGGCGATCGCGATGGTCGGAATCCTGGTCGCCACCTGTTCAAAGTATCGATGGCGACGGTCGGCACTCAGTGCCCTGCCAGTGCTGCTAGCCGCCGCGCCCCCATGCGCAGCGCCACTGCCGCCAACCCAGCCGGGCCCAGTTTGGGTAGAAGGTCGGGTTCGCGATGTCGTGCGGGCGCCGCTCGCGGGACGCAACTACGTGCAACTGGCCGAAGACCTGCGCGTCTCTTTCCCCGGCGAAATCGAGTTAGTGGCCGGCGACCGGTTGCGCGTGCTAGCCCGCGCTGGCGAGCCGGCGATTCCGGGCGTGCGTGGTTCCTTGCAAGCCATCCCGGCGACGATGAAGGTTGAAGCACGCACGTGGTCCTTTCGTGGTGGCTGTGCGCAACTGCGGCGTGCCATGGAACGCGAACTGTTGCGGCTCGTGCCTGGCGAACACGGTGCGATGTTGGCGACGTTAGTGCTGGGCCGCGCAACGCGACCCGACCCCGACCTTGCCGCCGCCCACCGCGCGACCGGGTTGAGTCACCTACTGGCTGTCAGTGGCGCGCACGCCGCGATGTTGGCGTTCTTGTTAGGACTGTCGAGTCGCGGCCGACACCTTGGAGCTAGTCGCACCCGTTCGGCAGTCGTGCTGACGATCTTGCTGGTCTACGGCAGCATCGCCGGCGCCGAACCACCGGTGTTGCGCGCCGTCGTGGCATACACCTTGGCCGCGATGGCGGCGCGCACCGGGCGGCCGTTTGGCATTGCGACGGGATTGCTGGTGCCCGCTTGGATCACCTGCCTGGTCGCGCCGGACGCGTTGCTCGGCCCAAGCTTCCTGCTGAGCTATGCCGCGGTGATCGGGCTGGCGATGGCACTGCGAGGCCGGCCACCGGAGACGCTCGGGGAATGGCTCATCGATGGCCTGCGCGCATCGTTCTGGGCGACGCTACTGACAGCACCGCTGACACTTGGCTTCTTCGGCCAACTCGCGCCATGGACGATTCTTCTGACTCCGCTGTGCGCACCGCTGGTCGCGATGATGCTGCTGGTTGGCCTGATCGCCGCCAGCATCGCCATGGTGTCGCCAGGACTTGCCGACTTCTTGGCGTGGCCGCTACATGCGATGGCAAGCACTTACGCCTGGCTGGTCTACACCGCCGATCACTTGCCCGGCACGCCGATTCCAGCGTGGTATCGGCCGCCGCCATGGGCGATCGCGTCGCTCGGAGGGATCTGCATTGCCTATGTGGTCGCTGTGCCGAAGAAACGCAGCGTCGTGATCGCTGTGCTCGGGATCGTCACGCTGTGGTTCTTGCCGCTGCAACGTCGCGACGAACCGCACTTCACGCTATTTGCCGTCGGACACGGCCAAGCGGCGTTGGCCAACACCGAACAGTTTCACCAGATCGTCATCGACTGCGGCAGTATGCAAGGTGGTTCCCGCGCCGCCCGGATGATCGATGATGCGTTGACGCGATCCTCAATCGACTTATTGGTGATCACGCACGAAGACTCCGACCATCACAACGGCGTACCGTTCTTGCTGCAGCGACTGCGCGTGCAGCGTGCAATCATGCCAGCTGGCATGCGAGACACAGACCTACACGCGCTGCTGCTCGACCACGGCTGCGACATCATGCTGCTCAAGCCGGGCGAACAATCTCAACCACTGCCTGCCGTTCACGTGCTGGCCCCCAATCTACCGGACGGCGCGAGCGACAACGACTTGAGCTTGTGGATGCACCTGCAGATCTACGACTGCGACATTTTGCTGACCGGTGATGCGCAAGAACTAGGCACTGCCGCGGCCATCGCGAGCGGCTTCGTCACTCGCTGCGACGTGGTGCTACTGCCCCATCACGGTCGCAGAAATGCCAACGCCCCCCACCTGCTACAGCGCAGCCGCCCGCACGCGTGCTTGGCATCGGCGACGACCAGCGATGGCCAGACACTGCTCGGCGACGTCGCACGGAAGTTTGGCGCAGAACTCTGGTCAACCGGTATGCACGGCACAATCACGTTGCGCGGCAATCCGGTCCGCATCACGTCGCAGCAGCCCCGGCATCGGTGAGGGCGCTCGCAGCAATCGCTCAGCGAGCGCGGATCCGAGGCACGATCGAGCGAGTCATGTCGTATTCGATCGCCGCATCGTGATAGAGAGTCGAGATGCGATGCCTACGGCCACGCTGGCGCAGCTCCCGCTGGTTGCGCGGCGGCTGCTGCAAGTCGAGCTGGATCAGGTTGATCAACTTCTGCGCCTGCGGATCCATGAAGCGCTGATTGTCGATCAGGACCGGCAATGCTGACTTGCCGAGGCGGTATAAGCCGTGCGTCGCCATCAACGCGTCGCCGGAAACGTTGTTGTCGGATAGGTGGCCGAGCAACTCAAAGGCGATCCGGCTGGCGTGGCCAGGTTGCCCTTTGCGCTTGGCCAAACCGGCTTGGGCCAACAAATAGGCCGACAAGAAGCGCTGCTGCGGGTCCAATGAAGTCAGTTGATTCGCAAGCATCTCGCTGGCCGCAGCGGCGTGATGCCGCAAGAATCGGGCGCTCGAGGACGTCAGCGGCCCAACCCAAGTCGCGTAGGCAGCCTTCGCGACTGGTCCTAGATCGCTGCGCAGCGCATCGACGGACACCTGCAGCAAATCCTCGGTCAATGAGGCTCGCTGGTTCTCGCAGCGTCGACGCAGCACCCCCGCAGCGAGGTGGCGCAGCTGCAAATCATGAGCTTGCAGTGCATTCACCAGCTCCGGCATGTCGCCCGCCGGCAGCTGGACCAGCCGGCCCATGGCCCGCGAAGCATTAAAGCGAATGCCATCGTCGCGAAGGTCGTTGACCCAACCGGCAATGCGATCATCGACCAGCTCCGGCAACACCAACTCTTGCCGAGCGAGCTCTCGCCGAATTGGCGCAGCCGCCGATTGCAGCAACTGCTCAAGTAACGGTCCGGGCAAACTAGCCGTCGCAACCTCGGCACTCGCGCCATCTCTGGACGCTGTCCCCATACCTGCCGCAAGCGCAGTGTGCGTATCGTCGCCGGGCGCTGATAGCACCATCGTGAGAACGGTTCCGAGCACCACGGCCATGACCACCGCAAATGTTCTCCGTTCGGACGCATCCCCTCGTCGGTTCATCGTCAGTCACCTCATATTCATCTGTTGCGCGCCAGCTTGCTGATGCGACCAAGTGAGTTCCAGCCCCCCAGATGTGCGCTGGACTCTAGTGTGCGCGCCGAGCCGGCCGATTGGTAGCTCTCTGATACAGACGTGATGCACTCTGGGTGTCACCGACCTGTGGTCAAACGACAAGGTTAGACGTAACCCGCCTGCCCTCGGCCCCGAGTTCGGCGGCTCAAACTCGAATTATGCGCACCTGCACCCTGCTTGCGACCCTTTGCGTCGCCCTCTTCGTCGCCGACAACCTCGAAGCCCAAGGCCGTGGTGGCGGTGGCGGTGGCCGAAACGGCCGCAACGCGCGCCGCCCGGAAGAAATCACCAACCGGACGGCCGCCTACTTCACCGAGACCGACGCGCCGGCGACCCAAGGGGAGAAGATCGCGCCGTTCGACTCGATCGACCTGGTGCGCGCGGCCGCTGCCTCTGGTCAGGTCACCGTGCTCTACCTGCACAACAGCGAAGCAGAGCAACGCGTCGTCCAGCAGTTTGAGGCCGCCGTATTTCGGGCAGACAAGTCGGGCGACGAACTCGGCCTGAAGCTGCGCATGTTCCACTGCGGCCAGATCGACATCAGCAAGTCGCCAGCGCTGAAAACACGCTACGAGAAGGATGTGCCGATCTTCATCGCGTTCGACAAGACCGGCAAAGAGCTCAAAGCCGTTTCGATGTCGGGCTACAAGGCCAAGGCCAGCGCACTCGAAGCGCTGATCGACAAAGCTAGCGCCGGCGCCTACAAGCCGTCGATCAAGGCGATTGCCAAGAAGTACGGCGCGATTGTCGACGACCTTGAGGAAGCGCTGAAGGCGAAGACCGAGGCCGAGCAGGATCAGACCAAGGCCGGCAACGACAAGTCCAAGGCCAAGAAGGCAGAGAAGGCCTTGGCCGCCGCTACCAAGCTCGAAGAGAAGGCGCTGAAGGCAGAAGAGAAGCTGCTCGAAAGCCTTCGCCTGCCGGCTCGCGGTGAGCAGAAGCTGGGTGGCCGCAACAACCGACGCAATGGTGCGGCTGGCAACACCGGCAAGGGCAACACCGGCACGGGTAACACCGGCAAGGGCAATACTGGCAAGGGCAACACCGGCGGCAAGTAAGAGGCGTTGACCTAATGCCCCGCCCTCACCTACTTAGACTGCTGGCCGCCAGCTAGCTTAGCGCGTGTTCTAGGGCTAGCGGCTCGCCCGCTCAGCCATCAGAATGTGGCCGTGATCGGGGTTGTAGATGTGCCCGAGCGTGTGCGACGCCGCTGCTTCAAAGATGCTGCCGGTGGCCTCCGCAGCCAACGCTTCCAGGATCGGAATCGCCTGTTCATCGCGCTTGTCCTGATGCAACGACTTGCCCAGATACAGCAGTGCGTTCTGGCGATCGGCGCCGAGCTTCTTGGTGGCGACCGCTGCCTGCAAAGCCGTGACGGCCGCTGCGTAGCGACGCTCTTTGAACAGCACGTAACCGCCGACAAACTTCGCCGCCGGCGTTTTCGGTGCCGTCTTCAACCAACGCTTCGCCGCTGTCAAATTGCCGTCAAGCGCGAACAGTTGTGCCAAGCGAAGGCGGGATTCGGCAACGCCGTCGACGGCTGCAGACGTCAGCAACGGTTCGGCGTGCACGCGGCAACCGAGTTCTAGCAGCAGGCAACCGAGTGCGTGCAGGTCCGTCGGCCCGACCTCTTCCTGCTGGAGCTTGCCGCGAAGTTCGGCCAGTTCGGCACGCTTACTGACGCACAACGTCAAGAATGCAGCGACCTGCTCAGGATCCTGCGGACCAGGGCGCGCCGCGTAGCAGTAGCCCTGCCCATCGAGCACGCACATGCCCATGCCCTCGTTGCCGCCAATCCACTCGGCATACATGCGCTTGCGCTCGATGCCGTCAGCGATGACCGCCACGAAATCCCCCGCCATGAGCGCCTGCAGCACCACCGGGGCCGGCAACCGCGACTCCATGAAGTCACTCGAGTCGTGCCCCGGCAATGCAAAGTAGACAACCAGATCCTTCGCACCGCGGCGCGAGGTGCTGAGCGCCGACTGCATGTCACGCTGCCACTCGGGCGTCACGGCACAACCGGCAAGCAGCACGAGCAACGTGGTCGCTAGCAACGGCTGCATCACTTCTCCTGACCATCGCCGCAGAAGCGGTCGAGCCACTCGAAGAACTCACGCTGCCACAAGACACCGTTCTGTGGCTTGAGCACCCAGTGACCTTCGTCGGGGAAGATCAGCATGCGACTGGTAACGCCTTGGATCTGCGCGGCGGTGAACGCCTGCAGACCTTGCTCGAACGGCACGCGGTAGTCGCGTTCGCCATGAATCACCATCAGCGGCGTCTTCCAGTTCTTGACGTATTGGTTGGGTGAGAACTTCTTGTAGCCCTCGGCGATCTCTGGCGAGAGCCAGAACGGGCCGCCCATGTCCCAGTTGACGAAGAACAGCTCTTCCGTCGACAGGTACATGCTCTCGAGGTTGAACACCCCGCAGTGCGAAATCATGCACGCAAAGCGATCGCCGCCATTGCCCATCAGCCAGTAGACAGAGTAACCGCCGAACGACGCGCCAACCGCGCCAACGCGGGCCTCGTCGACGTAGTCACGCTTGGTCATCACGTCGGTCACGGACAGCAAGTCCTTCATGGCCTGGCCGCCCCAATCGCCTGAGATCTCATCGTTCCAATCCTGGCCGAAGCCCGGCAGGCCGCGACGGTTGACTGCGGCCACGACGTAACCCTTGGCGGCCATCAGGTGGAAATTCCAGCGGTATGAAAACCACTGACCAACCATCGATTGCGGGCCACCCTGGCAGTAGAGCAGCATCGGGTAGCGCTTGTTTGGATCGAAGTTTGGCGGCTTGATGATCCACGCGTGCACCTTCTTACCATCCGTTGTGTCGAACCATTCCGCGTCGACTTGCGGCAACGACATGCCGGCGTAGGCCTCAGCGTTGGCGTCGGTGACCATCGTGATCTTGCCGGTCGCGACATCGACACGTGCAATCTCAGCCGCGCGTTCGGTGGTCGTGATCGAGCAATAGATTGTCGATGTATCTGGCGTGACTTGGATCGCGCTCAAACGATGACGACCCTTGGTGACAGCAACGGCCTTGGGCGCCTGCAACATCGTTGAGTAGATCTGGGTCGTGCCTTCGACATCAACCGTGAAAAACAAGCGCGTGCTATCAGCACTCCACGTCACGTCGTGCGGCGACGCATCGAAACCCCGCAGCAGTTCAGAGTTCTTGCCGGTCTCTCGATCGTGGATCATCAAGCGGATGCGATCGGCCTCAAAGCCTGGACGCTCCATGCTCGAGAACGCGATCCAACGACCATCCGGCGAGTAGCGCGGTTCTTGGTCGTAGCCCGGCATGCCTTCGGTCAGGTTGCGATGCTCACCACCGCCAACCGGCACCACGAACAGCGAGGAGTCCGTGCTCGCTTCCGGGTTCGGCACGCGACGCGCCGTGTAGCACAGTTCTTTGCCATCCGGCGACCAACGAATCTGCTCAGCACCACCGAACGGCATTAACGGCGTGTGCACCTTCTCGGTCGGCATCAAGTCGACCGCCTTGCCAGAGCCAGCGGCCGCTTGCACGAACAGATGGCTGTAGGTGCCATCGTTCCAGGTGTCCCAGTGACGAATCAACAAGTCGTCAAAGGCGCGCGCATTGGCTTCCGGCAGGTCGCTGTGCTTCTCGGTAACCAACTGGTCGAGCTTGACCGACTGCGTGAACGAGAAGTGCGTGCCGGCCGGCGACCAGTGCAGGTTCGAAATCCCGCCCTCAACCTTCGTCACGATGTCGGGACCATCCTCATAGAGATGGCGCCGCACAATGCCTTCCTTGCTCACCCACGCAAACGACGCGCTGTTGGGCAGCCAATACGGCGAACTCCCCACAGCAACCTCGGTCGGCTCCCGGCCGGCCTCCATCAGGTTGAGCAGATACACCTTGGTGCTGCCCTTGTTGGCCTGAATATCGGGCGTGCTGATCGTGAACAGCATGTGCTTGCCGTCCGGGGCGAGCGTCAAACTGCCAACGCGCTGTAAGGAATTGAGGATCTCAGGAGTCAGAACCTTTTGTGCAGACAGGTTCTGGATCGGCAACGACAGGACCGCGATGGCGGTCACGGCGAGGCTTGGAAGCATGCGCATGCGGTGATCATCGCGGGCCGAGCCGTTCAATGCCACGCGTCACCGGTAACGGTCTGGTGAACGCTTCAAGTTCTAGTGAACTGGAACGGTATTTGCCCGTTGCGCAACGCCTGCTACATCCACATTCGCCGAGCGGAGAGGCCGGCGACACCACTCGGGAGATCTTGTGCTTCGATTACGTCTGCCCCACGTCATTGCCGTCGCGACCTTGATCGCAACCACTGCCACGCAGTCGAAACCAGTCGTTGCCACCCAGGTAGACCAGGCCAATCAGGTAGGCCAGGCAACTCAGGTAGACCAGGCAACTCAGGCAGACCAGGCAACCAAGACAGCACAGGAACGCGCGCCTCAGGAGAGACTCGGCGGTGTACTGCCGGCGATCGGGACGGTCGGCAACGCACCGAGCCAAGCCACCTACGCGATCGAACTGCACCACAACGGCCTGCTGTCGGTGAAAGGCCTTCCGGTGACGTTCGATGAGTGCTTCCAGCAGCTGGCGGACTACACCAAAAACATCCCGGGACTGCGCATCGATAGAAACACGACCAGCCTGGTCAACGTGCTGATCCGCGCCGACCGCAGCGTGCCGATGGCCGCCATCGACCGCATGCTGCGCGAGTGCATGCGCCGCGACATCTCGGCCCCGCGCATCTTCTTTGGCGCGACGCTTTCCGGCACCAAGAACGAAGGTGCCTTCGCCTACTTTCTGCCGGTCGAGTTCCGCAACAGAGCCTCTGCCGAGTTGATCCCAGTCATCGCGATGCCGGGCAAACCAGGCACCGTCGACGGCCTGGAGAACTACTTGTTTCGCTACCAGGCCGCGATGGAGCCAGAACAACGCAGGACTGCTGCCGTCAGCATTGAGACCCAAGGCGACGTCGCTTGGGGAACGGCCCTGAGCACACTTGATGCAGCGGCACGCGCCGGCATCCCGACGGCCTATCTCTCCTGCAAGCTGACCGCTGCGCAAAGTAAATGCTGGTTCGCGAAGGCGACCAAGCGCGACTTGCGCGCGTTGCAGTTAGCCTCACCAGCGACGATCGAAGTCGGCTGCCAGATTGGGCCGATAACGGTGCTCCAAGGCCCGCAAAAGGCAATTCCGGTGCGTGTGCAAGATGGCTTCGCAGGCTACCCATGGTCACCTGTACTCGCCGCCGAACCGATTAAGGAAGAGATCGAGACGCCCATCGGCGGTGCCTACGACAACCGCAATGGAGAAGCGCGCGGCAAGGAGTTCCGACCCAAGGCGAGCCAAGCAATCGACGACAGTCTGAAGTGGCTGATGCTGCATCAAGATCAAGACGGCAAGTGGGACAGCGATCGCTTCATGAAGCACGACAAGGGCGCCGAGATCTGCGGCGGCGCCGGCAATGCAGTGCACGACGTCGGCGTCACCGGCCTCGCGCTGCTAGCGCTGCTCGGTGACGGCAACACGATGCGCGTCGGCCCCTACCGCGACCAGGTCAAGCTAGCAGCCAAGTGGTTGCGTTCGCAGCAACACGACAACGGCAGGTTCGGCAGCAACGCCTCACACGACTTTATCTACGACCATGCGATCGCCGCCTACGCGATGGCCGAAGCCTACGGTTTGTCCGACGACAAGATGCTCAAGCGAACGGCGCAGAAGGCCATCAACTACCTCGAATCGCACCGCAATTCGTTCGCAGTCTGGCGCTACCAACCGTGCGGCGGCGACAACGACACGTCGGTCAGCAACTGGTGCGCGATGGCCTACATTACCGGCTGTCACTTCGGCCTGCAGGTCAACGAACACGCACTGCAGCGGGTCGGCATCTGGCTGGACGCAGTGGCCGATCCGGTGACCGGCCACCACGGCTACACCAAAAAGGGCGAGCCCTCATCCCGCCATGCCGGCAATCACATCAAGCGGTTCCCTCTTGGCAACAACGAAGCACTGACCGGCTCCTCCCTGTTCGTGCGTTACATGCTCGGGCAGAACATGGAGAAGCACCCGATCATGCAAACGTCCGCCGAACGGATTCACAGCCAGCCGCCAAAGTGGCTTCCGGGTGCCGGCAACATCGATTTCTACGCCTGGTATTGGTGCAGCGATGCGATGCACCAGGTTGGCGGCCGGCACTGGCATACTTGGTCTACAAACCTGGACCAGGCACTGCTAACCGGACAGGAAAAAACGGGCGCTGCCAAGGGATCTTGGGCCCCAATCGGGGTCTGGGGCGAGGATGGCGGCCGCATCGCCAGCACCGCGTTAGCAACCCTCAGCCTGCAGAGCCACTACCGATACGCCCGGCTAATCCGCTAGCTGCCGGGCACGCAGGGGGTAGCAGCCGCGTTCCGGCACATTCCCCCGGGAAGGAACCAGTCCCAGCTCCGTCTCAAGGACCTGTTTCCAGCCGCCAGCTGCTAGACTCCGGTACAGACTTATGAACGCCAAGAACCAATACAGCCTGCACTCCGCCCCAGCCTGCGCCAACCAACGCGGCTTCACCCTCGTCGAAATCATGGTCGTGATCGTGATCCTCGGCCTGCTCGCAACCCTGGTTGTGCCCAATATCATGGGCGCCAGTGACGAGGCGAAGGAGACCAAGGCCCGGACCGACTGCAAGCTGATCTCAGGCGCCGTCCGGATGTATTACACCCGGAACAGCCGCCTGCCCGAGACGCTCGAAGAACTCGCCACCAAGGATGATCGGGGCCGTAGCGAACTCGAAGAAATGCCGATGGACCCATGGAACACGCCCTACGAGCTGGTCTCAGGTGACACACCGCGTGAGTTTGAGGTCGTCTGCTGTGGTCCCGACACGCAACTCGGAACCGAAGATGACATTTCGAGTAAGCTCAAGGACCGGGAGTAGGCAGTCCTGATGGACCGCCGGGCGCCGATATCTCTGGTGCTCACTCCCTGATGCCAAGCGATCGATTCCAACGGCACATGCAAAGCAACGGCACGAGCAACCCTGACCGACGCACAGCTGGCTTCACGCTGCTGGAGCTGATCGTTGCCATTTCTCTGGTGGCGCTACTGATCGGTATCATCGCCCCCAACCTTGGCGCACTGGTTCCCACCGCGCGCCTCGATGGCAGCGCCAAAGACATCAGGGCCCAGCTGACGATGATTCGCTCGGAGTCGCGCATTCAAGCCAAACGCATGGAGCTTGAGTTCGACCTCGACGGGGCGCGCTACCGCATCATCCATCCGCCGGAAGAACAGCTCACCAACGACCAGGTTGTCTACAACGACGACGAGGTCAGCGATCAGGACAAGGATTGGATCGGCCTCAACAGCGGAGTCGTCTTCGCCGGCGCCGGTGATGCCAAGAGCGGCACCATCACGAAGAGCCTCTACCATGTCGTGTTTGACGAATACGGCTTCACGGCCGACCAGGTAATCGCACTGCAACTTGAGAACGATGAGACCCTGGTCTGGTCCGTGGTCATTCACGGACTGACCGGCCACATCGAGATCGAGAAGTCGGAACTCGGCGAAATCGCACAACCAACGCCCATCGGCGAAGGAGCCTTCTGATGACCCGCACAGCCCAACAAGCCTGCGACCGCAACAGTGAGAGTGGCATGCTGCTCGTGGAATCACTGGTGGCAATGGCAATCGTGGCAATGGTCACGATCGCCTACATCGGCATCCGCACCGACGCATTGATCGACGCAACCCGCGCCCGCAACTGGCGCCTGGCGCGGGAGATCGCTGAAGAGAAGCTCTCGGGACTGATGGCTGGCGCCCACGAGATGCAGCCGGAATCTGGCCAGATCATCGAGATCGAGAAGTACGAGAACTTCAGCTACAAGATCGTGCTTGGCGAAAGCGGCGTCGCCGACGTGGAAGCCGAAGTCGCCAACGAGGCGGCCGGCGAAGACACCGAAGCCAAGGACAAGATCCAATGGCAGCGCGACCGCGAAGACCTGCGACGGGCCCGCGATCGCGGCCAAGACGCAATGGAATACGAAGAGCAACAGCAGCTCGATGACGTCGAACAACGGCTGGCCGAGAAGGCTCCCAACCAAGAGGACTTCGAAGAGGTGGCGGTCGTCGTCTACTTCCCGAAGCTCGATGCGGACTTCCCTGGCCAACAGGCAGCCCTATTGATCAAGGCGCGAGTCTCGACGCTCGCCATCTCCGGGATGACGCCGAACCAAGCGACGACCCTGGCAGATTCCCAAAGCGGTGGTGCCGATGCAACTGACCCAGCCGGTGGCGCCGCCGCCGGCTTTCCTGGAGGAGCTGGCAAATGACCACCCGCAAGCAAACACGTAAGCAGAGTGGTTTCACCCTGATCGAAGTCCTGCTCGCCATTTCGATCACGGCCACAGTCATGATGACGGTCGGCACGACCTTCCACATCATGCTGAACGCGCGCGATGTCGTCGACGAGCTCGCCGAGTCCTCCGAAGCTGGACCACGCATCCTCAACCTGATCGAACGCGATCTGCGCGGGCTGTGGACCTACAACATCAAGAGCAACAAGGTCTTCAGGGGCACCGTTGCCGACGTCAACGGTCGCGACGCGGACCGCATCGACTTCCTGACCACTACCGATTCGGTTGGCACGGTCACGGACTTGGAGAGCGTGCCGCACAAGACCACCATTTGTGAGGTTGGCTACTGGTTCAAACCGCACCCGCGCTTCGGCGACGTGTTTGAGCTGTGGCGCCGCGAAGACCCGATGGTCGACAACGAGCTCAACACGCAGGGTTCGTTCCAGCTGGTCCATGACCGCATCAAAAACTTCAAGATCCGCTACTACGACTCCCTCGGGTTCGAAGCAGAGGAACTGCTCGAGTGGGACTCGTCGGCCGAAGACCGACTGCCCAAACGCCTGAAGATCGAGTTCACGATCGAGCGTCGTCGCAGCAGCCGCAACGTCGTCAGCGACATCGAGGTCGAAGACTTCGAGGGCGCAGAGAAGACCTACATCCGCCACTTCGTGTTCGACGATCGTCTCAACGACATCCTCGCCGCGAACAATGCGCGCATCCCGGTTCTGCCCCCACCACCGGACGCGTCCGCGGGTGAAGAAGGCCAGGGCGAAGGGCAAGGCGGCCCTGCAGGTCCTGCCGGCCCTGGCGGCCAAGTCTCACAAGGCCGGAACACGACACAGATCAGCACGGATGGCGAACGTGGCTTGCCGCGCTCTGCCGACGGTGGCAAGGGTGGCAAGGGTGGCACGGGCGGCGGCCGAGGTGGCAACGCAACTGGTGCCGTTCCTGGCATTGGCCGCGGCGGTGGCGGCGGCGGCGGCCAAGCTCCGCAGCAACTACCGCCGGGCTTCAACTTCGAGCAGTTCTTTGGCAGTGGCGGTGGTGGCGGCGGCCTGTTTGGCGGCTAACGCCGAACCGGCCGATTCGTAACGCCAGCTTCACCAGCCCACTGCGGCAGGCAGCCGGGCAGCCCCAAGCATTGCCGCTCGAGGCTCCTCCGCTAGTAGCCCTGCAGGTAGCGGCTCTATATGTAGCGGCTCTACTGGCAGCAGTGCTACAGGCAGCAGTGCTACAGGCAGCGGCCCCAATGGCAGGAGCCCCTAACCCCGAGTCCCGCGGCTAGAAGACTGGCTTGCCGAGGACTTCGCGGCCACCGAGATAGTGACGCAGGCGCTCGGGCACGTTGATCGTGCCATCCGCGTTCTGGTGGTTCTCAAGCATCGGGATCAGGATGCGCGGGCTCGCAGCCACCGTGTTGTTGAGCGTGTGGCAGAACAACGGCTTGCCGCCGACCGGGCGGTAGCGAATGTTCAGGCGGCGCGACTGGTAGTCGTAGAAACGCGAAGCTGAGTGTGTCTCGCTGTAGCTCTCGCGCGACGGCATCCACGTTTCGATATCGTATTTCATAGCCTGCGGCACACCGAGGTCGCCACCACACACATTGACGACGCGGTACGGCAACTCGCACGCCTGCAGCAATGCCTCGGCGTTCTTCACGATCGACTCGTGATGCTCGAGCGAACGTTCCTTGCTGGCGATGTCGACGATGACCTGCTCGACCTTATGGAACTGGTGCACGCGGTAGAGACCGCGCGTGTCCTTGCCATACGTGCCAGCTTCGCGTCGGAAACAGGCCGAACGCGCGACATACTTCTTGGGCAGATCCTTCTCGCAGAGAATCTCACCGGCGTGCAACGACGTCACCGGCACTTCACTCGTACCGATCAGGTTGAGGCCATCCTTCTCGCAGCGATAGGTTTGCTCCTCGCCACCGGGGAAGAAGCCCGTGCCAAACATGGCGGCATCGCGCACGAGCAGCGGCGGATCGATCGGCACGAAGCCACGATCTACCAGCAAGTCGACGGCGAAGCGCAGCATCGCGTCGTGCAACAACACGAGATCGCCAAACAAGATGTAGTTGCGCGAACCGGCCATCTCAGCTGCCCGCGTGAAGTCGAGCCAGCCCTGCGCCTCACCAATTTCGTAGTGAGGCCGCGGCGTGAAGTCGAACTCGCGAACGGTGCCAAACTTGCGCACCTCGGTGTTCTGACTGTCGTCCTTACCATCCGGAACTTCGGGGTCCGGGATGTTCGGGATCAGAGCAAGTTGCTCAGCGAGGTTGTGCTTGAGCTGCTTCTCCTCGTCGTCGAGAACCGACAGCCTGGCCTTCAGCTCCTTCTGAGTCTGCAGGAACGCCTCGCGCTCCTCCGGCCCCAGCTTGCCGAGCTTCTTGCCGCCCGCCTTCTGCTCGCTGCGCATCGCATCGATCCGCGGCGTCATCGCGCGCAGTTCGGCGTCGAGCGCCAGGGCGCGGTCCACTGCCGCAGCCCGGTCAGGCATGTGTTTCTTGACAGCCCCCGCGCGCGCGGCGTCGGGGTTCTCGCGTAGCACCTTGATATCCAGCATGTCGCCGCGAAGTGTAGCCGCGACTTGGCTAAACAGCTACTTCCAGACCGTTTGCAGGGGCCCGAAGAACTTGTGCTTCTTCTTCACGAACAGGCCAATCTTCATGTTGTCGGCCGGCAACTTGAACGACAGCACCATCTCACCGGACCGGTAACCCTTCGGCATAGGGAACGTCGCGGCCATGAAGCCGAGGTTGTTGTATTGCTTCGCAGCGGCGCCAATCAGCTGATCGTTGACGAACGGCTGGAAGGCGCCGACCGAATTGGCACCCTTGGTATCGGCAAACTTGTTGGCCAGCACGTCGGCGCCGATGCCGATGCCGTGCATGGCGGTGATCTTGCAGCCTGATTTCTCAGTCACGCGAATCGTCAGCGCACTGACTGATGCGTTCTGGTCGCCCTCGCGATCGAACTCGAGATTGAAGCCGCCCTTGGCGGCCCCCATGTCTAGCGTGAACGTCTCGCCCGCCTTGATGAGGAACGGCTTATGCTCGTCCGTAGGGTAGATCTGGGCAGTCTGGAGGCGCGCGCCCTTGCCGTTGGTCATGCGACCCCAGATGACCGAGTATTCGCCAGCCGGCACTTCGACTGGCTTGCCGCCACCAACGTCGAAAATTGCCGTCGCGTAGTCGCCCTTGCCTTGGATCACGAGCTGGTCCGGCTGGGTCGACTTCGGGCCGGTCCAGTCAAGTTTGACATTGCCGGACTTAACGTATTCGGGGTTGAGCGGGCGCACCGCGACGTCAGCGCCGCCGGCGATCTCCATGTAGTGCCAACCGGCAGCCAGCTTGACGAACTGCGAGTATGGCACGCGCTTGCCCTTGCCGATCTTCATCGAGTCAAACATGGGCACCAGCACGCCTGTGCCGGTTGGATCTCCGACGACATGCGACTTGAGCGCGCCAGCGAACGGCTCGCCATTGCCGGGCTTACCACTCGCATCATCGTCGTAGAAGATCGCCGTTTCGGCTTCGAGCAGGGTCTCCCAGCTCGACGCGCTGCGATAGTAGATGTTGGCAAGCTTGTCGGTCGCCGAGTAGTTGCACTTGGCAACCCCAGTCGGCTCCGCATCGGTTCCGATCCAGAAGAACATCGCGTAGGGCAGCGACTCGTCGGGCCCCAAGTAGAACGTCGATGGCTTGGCCTTGGGGCTGACCGCGATCTGCATCGCCTCTTTGCTGTCGTCCGCTGTCCAGCTAACGGCAAACTTGCTCGCGCCACGGCGCAGCAAGAACATATCGCGCTGGCGGAACCAACCCATCTTGCGGCTTGAGCCAGACTCACCGAGCGAATCCAACCACCAGTAGGACGGCACCGGACCACCGCGCGGCCCGTAGTCCGCGGCCCTCCAATCCTTGAGCGCCTCGAACTTCAGCACGAACTTCTTGGCGGCGACGTTCGGCACCAACAGCGCGTCGACACCCTTGGAGTTTGCGTCGTAGCCTTCATCCGCACGCTTATCGGCCTTCTTGCGGTCCACTTCGAGCTTCAGTAGCTCGGACTCCACGAACGCCTTGCCCTGGATGTAGTACTTGTCGAACGTGTAGTTCCAGCGCACCTTGCACGCCAACTGCTGCTCAATCGCGAACACCACACCTTCGCGATCCTGGATCGTCTTGCCCGGCATCTTGTTGCCAACAACACTGGCTAGGCCCCAGAGGTCCGCGGCTTCTTGGTAGTGACCGATCGACTCTGCGACCCTGGCAAGCTTCAGGTAGTCCCGGTAGCACGACTCGTAGTCCTTCTTGATCAGGCCGGTTGCCACATTGCTCGAGTAGTCGGCCCAGAGCTTGGACGAGTTCGAACGGCACGTCTGCAGTCGCTTGAACGTAGAGCTGGAGCAGCCGTCGACCCATTTTTGCACGTTCGTGAGCATGTCCTTGTTGCCAAAGCAGCGCTCCCACGACGCCATCAGCGCTTCTGCATTCCGCTCCGCAACCTGATCCGAACGAGTCGCAGCGATGCGCCAGAACTCTTCGTAGAACGTGATCGCATGCACATGGCCGCGATTCATGGCTTTGTCGAGGATCTTGTTATCCTCGAGGTTCATGCCCTGAGCCCAGGTTTTGCGGAAGTCAGCGCGGTTCAAGTCCTGCGCCGGCAGAGCCGCGGTCAGGACGAGCAGGAGGGAAACGAAAAAGGCAGTCTTGGTATGGCGCATCGTCAGCGTGGAGGGGTGGACCCCCATCCTAGCGAGATGACGCGACGGGTGCAGCCGCTGAGCTACTTCTGCGCGTGCTTGCTGGCCCGTTCCAAGAACTTGCGCTCGGCCGGAGTCAGCGAGGCCAGCCCTTGGGCCTTGACCTTGGCGAGAATCTCATCCATCCGCAGCTGCTGCGCCTGGGCAGTCTCGTAGTCGCGCTGGGCACGCTTTTGCTTGAAGCCCTGCATGATCCGCTCGAACCAACCGAACTTGCTGCCGCCATCGGAGTAAGAATCGTAGCTGATGAACCAGCGCCACTTCGCGCACGCAGCCCCGAACAAAGCGCCCCCGACATGCGCACCGTGCGCCACGCCACTGCCATAGTTACCGGTCAGCTCAAGGAACATCGAGTAGAGACCGATTCCGACCAGCCCGACCGCCAGGATCCACAGCTGCACCGGGAAGATCATCAAGATGACCGTCGCGCGCGGGGCGATCACGGCAGCGTAGGCGATGAAGCCGTAGACCATGCCGCTGGCGCCGACGCTCGGAATGTCCGGGCTGCCCTCGACCCACTGCACCAACAGCTGCAGCACCGAGCCAGTCATGCCACTGAGGATCGCTAACTTCCAGACACCCCGGTAGCCGAGCGTTCGCTCCACCATCGTGCCGAAGAAGTAGAACCCCAGCATGTTCATGATGAAGTGCATCGGGTCCGAGTAACTGTGCGTGAAATCACACGTCACGAACCGGAGCAGCCCGAGGCCGTAGCCCTCCCAGAGCCCGCCCCACGTCAACGCAAACCACAAGCCACCGCCATCTGCGGTCGGAGTGCTAAGCCTGCCGAGCAGCAGCATGTTCAGCACGAACACGCAGGCATTCGCGATAATCAGATGCTTGATCGCGGTCGTCAGCGGCGGCATCCGGAAGCCTGAGGTCTGGTAGCTCATGTCTCACAGTTGGGTGCGGGGTGCACCTCCGGTATCTTTCGGCATAACACTAACCGGAGACGTAGTCAGTGCCCGCTCAACTCCTAGACGGAAGACAGATAGCCAAACGCATGCGGGAACGCTTGCGGGAGGCTCGTGATGCATTCGGCGACCACGCCATTCGCCTCGTATCCCTTGAGATCGGCCAGAACCCCGCTGCTGCGGTATATGTCCGCAATCAGCAGCGAGCTGCTGCCGAAGTCGGCATCGATATGGAGGTCATAAACCTGCCAGTCGGGACCTCAGAAACCGAGCTGCTCAGCACCATTGCAGAATTGAACCGTCGTGCCGACGTGTCCGGCATGCTCGTCCAGCGACCGATGCCGCCTGGAATCGATCCGCGCACGGTGCAAATGGCGATCGATCCGCAAAAAGATGTCGAAGGCATGCACCCGGCAAACATGGGTGCGATCCTCTACAAGGAACCGCTGCTGCCACCATGCACGGCAGCGGCGGCCCAGCAGCTGATCGTTGAAACCGGCATGGACCTGCGCGGCGCCGAGACAGTCGTCGTTGGCCACAGCGAGATCATTGGCAAGCCGATCGCCGTGTTGTTGCTGCACCACTTGTCGACGGTCACCGTTTGCCACATTGGCACCAAGAACCTGATCGAACACACGCGGCGCGCCGACATCGTCGTGGTCGCGGTTGGCAAGGCGGGCCTGGTGCATGGCGACATGCTGAAGCCCGGCGCGTGCGTCATTGATGTCGGCATCAACCAAGGGCCGGACGGCAAGATCGTTGGCGACGTCGACTTCAAGTCAGCCAATGCAGTAGCCGGCTTCATAACCCCGGTTCCCGGCGGCGTTGGCCCCGTGACCGTCGCGATGCTGTTGCGCAACACGTTGCGCGCAGCCGGCGCGGAGATCTAATCCGCGCGGCTTGAGGGCGCGCGGCCGACGGCGCGCGTTCCCAGAACGACGGGCAACTCAGCCGGCAACCGGCTAGGCCCGTGGAGCGACGTAGCAAAAACTCGAAGGTAGCCGTCAGCTGGCGCCGGCCTAGCCGGCAACCGGCTAGGCCCGTGGAGCGACGTAGCAAGAACTCG
>JBNMNW010000006.1:0-51641 GCA_051278165.1 Planctomycetota bacterium
GGCAGCCGGCACCCAGCGCGTTAGCCCAGCGAGCGAAGAGCTGCCTGCACCAACTTGCCGTCGGCGAGGCCCTTGTACTTGGACATCCACTCCTTCATGAAGCGGCCCGTGTCCTTGCCACCTTGGAAGTCGATCGCCGCGGCGACCTCCTTGACCTTGGCGTCGACCTCTTCGGCCGTCATTTGCTGCGGCAGGTAGGCCTTGACCCATTCGATCTCGACCTGCTCCTTGGCGACGATTTCGTCGCGGCCGGCATCCTTGGCCTGCTGGATGGTGTCGGAACGCATCTTGACCGACCGATGCAGGATCGCAGCCTCCGACTCATCGGAGAGGTCCGCGCCATCGACATCGATCTGCTTCTTGATGTCGCTGATCAACATGCGCACGACGGTGAGCTTTTCTTTCTCACCGGCGCGCATCGCGGCCTTCATGTCGTCGGTCAACTTAGTCAGGTAGGCACCCATTATTCTTCGCCCTCAGGCGTCAAATCGGGTGCCGAATCTGGCCCATCGTCCGGAGACTCGTCAGGCTTCGTGTCAGGCACCGCGTCCGGCGTCGCGTCCGGAGTCGCGTCCGGAGTCACCGGGGCGTCTCCGTCAACGGAAGCTTCCGGTGCATCTGCACCTTCAACTGCCTCAGGCTCTTCCTGCGGAATGCGAGCGACACTGACCAGCTTGTCGTTCTTGCGCAGCGAGATGCAGCGCACGCCTTGCGTGTTGCGGCCGATGACATTCACGCCTCTCACCTCGGTGCGGACAATCTGTCCGTCCTTGGTGATCATCATGACTTCGTCTTCGTCGGCGACCGACAACAGGTTGACGACCTTGCCGTTTCGCTCCGTGGCGCGGATATCGATGATGCCCTTGCCACCGCGAGTCTGCGAACGGTAATCCTCGACCTTGGTGCGCTTGCCGTATCCGTTTTCACAGATCGTCATCAGCGTGCCAGTGCCGTCGGTGATGACCATGTCGCAGACTTGGTCGTCAGCGGCGAGGCGGATGCCACGAACACCAACCGCACTGCGACCCATCGCACGTGCACCCGACTGATCGAAGCGAATCGACATGCCGTTCTTGGTGCCAAGCACGATGCTGTCATCGGCCTTGCAGATGTTGACGCCAACGAGCGAGTCACCTTCGTCAAGACCGAGCGCGATGATGCCGCCAGCACGCGGACGGCTGTAGGCGTTCAACGGCGTCTTCTTGACGAGACCCTTGATGGTCGCGCTGATCAGGAAGCGGTCTTCGTCGAACTGGTCGACGCGCAAGATCATCGTGATCTTCTCGTCTTCCTGAGTCTCGACGACGTTGATAAGCGCACGGCCCTTGGCAGTTCGGCCGTAGCTCGGTAGCTCGTAGACCTTCTTCCAATAGACGCGGCCGCGATCGGTGAAGAACAACAGGTAGTCGTGCGTCGACGCGACGAACAGATTGGTCAGGAAGTCACCTTCCTTGAAGTCTGCGCCACTGACGCCCTTGCCGCCGCGACCTTGGGTTCGGTACTGATCGAGCGCGGTGCGCTTGATGTAGCCCTGGTGCGTAACGGTCACGACCATCATCTCTTCCGGGATGAGGTCTTCAGCAATGAAGTTGCCGACCTCTTCGTCGCTAATGATCGTGCGACGATCGTCGCCGTACGCTTCGACCATCTCGCGCAGGTCTTGACGCATCAGGCCGTAGAGCACTTCTTCGTCTCCAAGGATCGTGTTGTAGTAGGCGATCTTGTCGGACACTTCCTTGTACTCGGCATCCAGCTTCTCGATTTCGAGGCCAGTCAGCGCCGACAAGCGCATGCTCAGGATCGCACGCGATTGGATGTCTGAGAGCTCGAATCGCACGATTAGGCGCTGTCGAGCTTCGTCGGAATTAGCCGACGAACGAATGATCTTGATGACCTCATCGATGTTCCCCACCGCGAGGCGCAGACCATCGAGAATGTGCAGGCGATCTTCTGCCTTACGCAGCAAGTAGCGCGTGCGACGCGTGATCACATCGACGCGGTGATCGCGGTGGCACTCAAGCATCGTCTTGAACGGCAGCGTGCGCGGCCGGCCATCGACGATCGCCAGGTTGATGATCGAGAACGTGCTCTGCAACGGCGACAGCTTGAACAGCTGGTTGACCGTGACGATCTCGTCTTCGACTGCCCTCTTCAGCTCGACAACAAGACGCAAGCCAACGCGGTCGTTGGTCTCATCGTTGGCGTCCGAGATCGTGTCGATCTGGCCGTTCTTGACGAGGTACTTGATGCGGTCGAGGATCGTCGTCGTCTTGACCTGGAACGGCACCTCGGTGAAGACGAGTTGCTTGCGACCCTTCTTCTCTTCGACGTGGTATTTGGCGCGGCAAGTAACTTGCCCGCGACCGGTCGCATACGAGTTGCGGATGCCCGTGCGACCCATGACCGTGCCGCCCGTCGGGAAGTCCGGTCCTTGCACGATCGTCAGCAACTCGTCGAGCGTGACGTCGGGCTTGTCGTAGAGCAACTCGAGCGCGCGCGCGACTTCCCTAAGGTTGTGCGGCGCGAGGCTCGCGGCCATGCCAACGGCGATGCCCGTCGAACCATTACAGATCAGCGCCGGGAAACGCGCTGGCAACACGACCGGCTGCATGCGCGTGCCGTCGTAGTTTTCGACGAGGTCGACAGTTTCCTTGTCGAGGTCTTCGAGCAAGTGCGTCGCCGGATGCCCCATGCGCGCTTCCGTGTATCTCATGGCGGCCGGTGGGCTGCCATCGATCGCACCGAAGTTACCTTGGCTATCAACTAGCGGGTAGCGAGTCGAGAACGGTTGCGCCATGCCGACCAAGGTCGGATAGACCACGGACTCGCCGTGCGGGTGGTAGTTACCCGACGTATCGCCACAGATCTTGGCACACTTACGATGCTTGCTGCGCGGACCTAGGTTCAGGTCGTTCATCGCCACCAGCACGCGTCGCTGGCTCGGCTTGAGGCCGTCGCGCGCATCGGGAAGAGCGCGACTTAAGATCACGCTCATCGAGTAGTTGAGGTAACTCTCGCGCATCTCCCGTTCGAGCAGGAGGTCAGTGATGCGGCCGCCATCAGGCGGGATCGTTTCAGTCATGTGCGGACAGTATGCGGACTTTGAACGGACTCGGGAAAGACCATTCTTGCCCTCTTGGGCAGCCGCTTCAACATTGCAGACAAACCGATACAGTAGTCCGCGCCGCCAGGCAGGATTTGCACGCCCGGCTCATCCACCTACACCCCCCGGAGTCCAACTTTTGTTCGATAAGAGCGTCATCATTCTGGTCGTTTCCCGCGAGATCCTCGAAGGCTCCGTCGTGGACCGCAACGCGGCCTTCATCGCCAACCGCATTGACGACATCGGCTACCGGGTCCGGACGATCCAGGTTGTCGACCGGGTTGAGGCCGAGATGGCAGCCACGCTTAAGTGGGCGATCGAGCAGAAGCCCACGTTCGTGCTCGTCACGGGCGGCATGGGGCCGAACTGGGACGACAACACGCGCGCCTGCCTAGCCAACGCCGCCGGGCTCAAGCTCGAGGAAAACGCCAAGGCACTGGAATACGTGGCAAACGCCTACCGCCGTTTGTTCGCCAAAAAGGTCATTTCGCAGCCGGATATGACGGATGCGCGCCAGGGCATGGCACTGCTGCCGATTGGCGCTACGTGCTACGAAAACACGGTCGGCACGGCGCCAGCGGTGCAATTGGATCACGGCCCGACCACCATTTTCCTGTTGCCAGGTGTGCCAGCCGAGATGCAGCGATTCTTTACGTCTCACGTGCTGCCGGTCATGGCCGCTGCCGGGCCGGACACGGTTCGCGGTGAGCGCGCGGTCGATTACCACGGCCACGATGAGTCTTCGATCAGCCGGGTGCTGGCGGACATCTCGGCCATGCATCCGAATATCAGCCTTCGGACCCGGGTGCAGGGCACGATGATGGCCCGGACGATCCGCATCGTGCTGGTCGCCGAAATGGACGATGCCGTCGCGCTCAACGAACTGCTCGAGCAAGCCGAGCAGGATCTGCGAGATCGCCTCGGCCTGGAGTTTGACACGCCGCCAACCGACGCCGCGCGCCTCGGAGACTGATCGATTGGGCACTAGGTCCTTGGGCGACCCAGCCAAGCGCCTGCTGGCCTGGTTTGACGATGTGCAGCGCGACCTGCCATGGCGGCGCAGCAAGGATCCATGGTCCATTTGGGTCAGCGAGATCATGCTGCAGCAAACGCGCGTCGAGGCCGTTCGCGAGCCGTATCAGCGGTTTATGACCAAGTATCCGACGCCGCTCGCCTTCGCAAAAGCGAGCGATGACGAAGTGATGGTCGCCTGGCGTGGGCTCGGCTACTACCGCCGCGCCCGCTTCCTTCGCGATGGCGCACGTCGTGTTGCCGACGAACACGGCGGCACGGTGCCAAGTGACCTCGAGCAGCTGGCCGCCTTGCCCGGCGTCGGCCCCTACACGCTCGGAGCCGTCGCTTCGATTGCCTTCGACCACTGCGAACCCGCCGTGGATGGCAACGTAGAACGCGTCGTGTCGCGACATCGCGGCCTCGACGCGCCAATTGGGACTGGGCCAGCCAGGCGCGCCATTCGCGAGATTGTGCTCGGCTGGATGTCGATGGACCGACCCGGCGACTTCAACCAGGCCCTGATGGAACTCGGGGCGATGGTGTGCACGCCGACGTCCGCAAGCTGCTGTGAGTGCCCGATTGCCAAGGATTGCGTCGCGAAGCGGGATGGCCTGACCGACAAACTGCCGATCAAGAAGGCAAAGCGCCAGGCTATCGAGGTCTCTTCGCGGACGATCGTTGTCGAGCAGGCCGGCAAGGCACTTGGCTACCGCATCCCGGCAGATCAGCCTAATGCCGGCCAAATCGAGCTACCTGGGCCCGGAGTGCTGCACGACTGTGACCCGGACGACCTAAAAGCGGCGATCCTGAAGCACTTCGGAGCCTCCGTCACAGTCGGGGAAGAGGTCGCGACCATTCGCCACGCGATCACCCACCACCGCATCACGATGACCGCCCATGCGGCCACGGTCAGGAGAATCGGAAGCCTTCAGTGGTTTTCCTTGGATCAAGATACGCCCTGGACGACCCCCTCGCGCAAGGTCTTCCGGCAGTCGCGCACGCTCGACGCGTGACCCAGAACCGTGGCGCGCTATCGTGGCCGCCCTACTTTTTGCACACGCCGCTGAGACGAGGAACAGAACTATGGGCCTGATGACTGGAAAGAACGTCGTGATCTTCGGCGTCGCTAACAAGCGCTCGATCGCTTGGGGCATCGCACTAGCGCTGCACCGCGAAGGCGCCAAGCTGGCATTCGCCTACCAAAACGACCGCATGGGCGACTCGGTCAAGAAACTCGCCGCCGAGTTCGAAGAGCCGCCGTTCATGGCGCCATGTGACGTTGCCGTCGATGGCGACATCGACCGCTTCTACGCTGCACTCGGTAAGGAGTGGGAAGGCATCGACGGCATCGTGCACTCGATCGCATTCGCCAAGCGCGAAGAGCTCGGCGGCAACTTCGTCGACACTTCGTGGGAAGGCTACGCACTGGCGCAGCAGGTCAGCGCCTGGTCGCTGATCGGCTTGGTCAAGGGCGCCCTGCCGATGATGGAAGGCCGTGACGCGAGTGTCATCTGCCTCAGCTACTACGGCGCCGAGAAGGTCGTAACGAACTACAACGTCATGGGTGTTGCGAAGGCCGCACTCGAGGCCAGCACGCGCTACCTCGCCAACGACGTCGGCCCGAAGGGCGTGCGCGTCAACGCGATCTCGGCTGGTCCGATCAAGACCGTGTCCGCGATGGGCGTCGGTGACTTCGGCACACTGCTCGAGGCGATGGCCACGAAGGCACCGCTGCGTCGCAACGTCAACCAAGCGGATGTCGGCAACACCGCCGCGTTCTTGCTGTCGCCGATGGCTGGTGGCATCACTGGTCAGGTGATCTACGTGGACGCTGGCTACAGCATCCTCGGAATATAGATCCGCGGCATCTGGATCGTCGGCATCTGGATCGTCAGCATCTGGATCCTGTGTATCTGGATCCTGAGCACCTGAGGCTGAGCTCTCCGAACTGGAGAGAACATGGTGTGCGGCCGCTCGCGAAGCGGCCCCCCATTGTTCATTGCTGTGCGGCAAACAGCTGCGTAGCAATTTGCGGCCTTGCCCAGCGTGAGCTTGCGCGCGGCAACACTCCGGCAGGCAACACTCCGGCAGGCAACGCCCCTGCAGGCAACAATCCGCACCAGAACAATGCCCGACGGATTACCTCGGACACGCCGAGTAACGGGGCTAACCGCCTGATCCAGCGTTAGCGCCAGCGGCGCCATCGCCTGACTCTCGCAACCAACGCACGATTCGGTCGCGTTCTTTGCTGGTCAAGTCACCGGACCCGCCTGCTACCGCGATCACGCGTAGCAGCAGCGACTTCGCAGGTTCGACATCGCCATCTGCGATCATCAGGCTCGCCAGATTGAGCAGGCTGCCGAGATGGTTCCGATTGCGATCGAGCGCCGCCAAATATGCGACATGCGCGACCTTCGGCTGCTGTTGGGTCGACGCGAGCACACCGAGCCGGAAGTAGACCTCGGCATTCGCCGGGAACTGCACAGCCAGCTTCTGAAGGTAGGTGACCGCCTTCTCGTAGAGTGCATCGCGCTCGGCTTGCTTCGGTTGCTTGCCCTGCAAGTCCGCCAATTCCGCCGCGCGAATCCAGGCAGTCGCAACGGCCAACGCGGCATCCTCATCACCTGGCGCCAACTGGAAGCAGCGAGCAAATGCCACGGCAGCGGCCTCGGCTTCGGCTTGGGCCACCGAGTAGGGCGGCGGGCTACCCTGTGGCGTCTTCGCAATGCTCAGCAAGCTCGAGCCGAGCCGGAACTGCGCCGCGGAATCATCAGGCCGCAGCCTCACGTAGGCTTCGAGATGCGGCCGGGCAGCGCGCTCTTCGCCGAGTTCAAAACGGTAGGTGCCGGCAGTGCCAAGCAACGCCGCGCGCTCGCTTGGCGGCGCATCCACCGAACGCACCAGGGCTTCTTCGGCAGCGGCGGCGGCGGCACTCATGTGCCCGGACTCCGCCAGGAAGACTGCATGCATCCAGCCAACGAACGCGCTTTTTGGGTCGAGCTGGCGCGCGAACTCCATTTCGACCTCAGCAGCCCGCACGGCAAACCAATCGCTCGGCTGGGTGCTGGAGGCCATCTGCAGTTTGACCATGCCCAAAACGGCACGACCGCGCGCCGACCTCGGGTTGAGGGAGAGCGCTTGGCTGGCAAACGCTTCGGCCTCCTCGTAACGCCGCCGGACAACGGCATCGGCGGCCGAACGTTCCAACTGCGCACAGGCGGCGGCTTGTTCGTCATTGAGTGCAACAATCGGCAAGTCTTCGATCGTGGCCTTCGACGGGTCCGGAGACACAGCCGAGCACGCCACCAACCAAGGCATCACCAACCAACAAGAGATTCTGCGCCCAACCGCCATCCGCACATCATCGTCTGGCCTGCCCCTCACTCCAAGCTACGCTTCGTGCATGGTGCGCATTGCTGCCGACATGACCTGGTTAGTCGGACGAACTCCCTTGGTCGATCTCACCCGACTGTCGCCGCCGGGTAGCCGGATTATTGGCAAGCTCGACGCGTGGAACCCGTCAGGCAGCAATAAGGATCGCGCCGCGCTTGGCATGATCCGGCATGCGGCTGACAGCGGCTTCCTGAAACCGGGCGGCACCATCATCGAATGCAGTAGCGGCGACCTTGGGCTCGCGATCGCCATGATCGGCCGACGTCTCGGCTACCACGTCGTGCTGACGATGCCCGCGAGCATCGATCCTGACCGACGCAGCTTACTGTTGGCGGTTGGTGCCGAAGTGGTCACAACCGACACGGTACTCGGCATGCGTGGGGCCATGGCTCGAGCGGAAGAATTGACCAAAGCGACCGACGGCGCGATGTGCCTGCAAGCGTTCACCAACCGTTCGAATGCCCGCACCCACGAGGAAACGACGGCGCGAGAGATCTGGGAAGACACCGATGGGCAGGTCGACATCGTGGTTGTGCCGATCGGCACGGGCGGAACCGCTGCGGGTTGTGCGAGCTTCTTTGCCGCTCACAAAATTCGTGTCGTTGGCGTTGAGCCGGCCTCGAGTGCGGTCCTGAGCGGCGGCAAGGCGGGCGCGCACAACATTGCCGGGCTCGGTGCCGGGTTCATCCCCGACATTCTATCGCCGGCCGACCTGAGCGAGGTTGTCGCCGTGACCGACGAGCAAGCGCGGCAGATAACGCAAAGATTAATGCGCGAAGAGTCGTTATTGCTCGGCCCCGCCAGCGGTGCCGTAACCTCCGCAGCCATCACCTTGGCCGAACGTGGCGACAACGCTGGCAAGATGATCGTTGCTGTGCTGCCTGATGCAGCCGAACGCAACCTCGACCACTGGATGCAGGAGACGCCGTGATGAGCAACACCAATAACGAAACGGATATCCAGCAACGGGCCCAGGCGTTGCTCGTAAAGGTCGCCGCGCTGCGGGACCAGATCCACGAACAGATCATCGGCCAGGATCAGCTCGTCGACGATTTGCTCGTGGCCATGCTGGCCGGCGGCCACGTGTTGCTGGAAGGCCTTCCCGGGCTCGGCAAAACCATGCTCGTCAAGGCGCTCGCCAGCGGCTTGGGCCTCGACTACTCGCGCGTCCAGTTTACGCCGGACTTGATGCCAAGCGATGTCACCGGCACGCAGGTCATGGACGAAGATGGCGGCAAGCGACAGTTCCGCTTTCAGCAGGGACCGATCTTCGCGGGGCTCGTGCTGGCGGACGAGATCAACCGGGCCACCCCGAAGACACAGTCGGCATTGCTCGAAGCCATGCAGGAACGGTCGGTAACGATCGCTGGAACGACCCACGTCTTGCCGCAACCGTTTCACGTTGTCGCGACGCAGAACCCAATCGAACTCGAAGGAACGTTCCCACTGCCCGAGGCGCAGCTAGACCGCTTCCTATTCAGGCTGGATGTAAGCTCCCCGTCAGCAATCGACCTCGCTCGTATTCTGACGAGCACGACGGGCAATACGGAGACAACAACAACCGCGCGAGTTTCGGCGGACGAACTCCACCAACTTCAGCTGCTCGTGCGGGAAGTGCTCTGCGGGAGCCACCTGACCCGGTTTGTCGCCGAACTCGTTGTTGCGACACATCCTACGAATGCGAGCAACGACGAACCGACCAAACGCTTCGTTCGATATGGCGCAAGTGCCCGTGCGGGCCAAGCCATCCTGCTTGGAGCTAAGGCGCGCGCTCTACTCGCCGGCCGTCCAGCGGTCGTGCAAGAGGACATCGACTCGTGCCTACTACCTGCACTGAGGCACCGCGTGCTGCTCGGATTCGAAGCTGACGCGGAGCAAGTCGGTGTTCAGGATCTACTACCGGACTGGCTATCCAAGGCACAACGCATGACGCGCTGAAGCGTTTCATCGGATTCGGATCTTTTCCGAGTCTTGACATGCTTCAGACATCTGCGGCCAAAACCAAACCAGCGCCAGAAAAAACTGAAGGCAAATGGAAAGTTCTGGCCGCTCGTTCGTCTACTAGGACTGCATGGGACGAGTAGTCCCAACTGCCCGGCACTGTTAGCGCAGCGCTGAATCGAGAGGGCAAACTTGAGCAGTTGGGACACTTCGTGGCCGGCGATCCTGGGAGAGGATCGTCGGCCACTCTTTTTTTTGCAAGTCCCCAGCACTTGTTCGGGCTAGTGATTAGCCCGGCAGGCAAACACTGACACGCGACGCAGCAAGCCAACCCCTTGGCCCGCGACGCGACAGGCCCCATCATCCGGACATGAGCAGTGACACCGATCAAGAGTTCCTCCAACGAGCCGAGGCACTAATGCAGGCGTGGCTCAGCAAGTTCGACACGTTCGACCCGGACGAACTCGAAGCCGATTCAGCCGCCGGCGTGATCAAGATGGCCTTTGCCGACGGAGGCGTTTGCGTCATGAACCGCCAAACCGCGGCCCATCAAATGTGGTTGGCCGAAGGAGCGACCGCCTGGCACTTCGAGCGCGACGTCGCGACCGACACCTGGATGGACACCAAGGGCCGAGGCTCCCTGACGGCAGTTCTCTGCGAGATTCTCAGCCGGCGGCTGGGCCGCACCGTCGAGATCTAGCCGCAGTCAACAGCGCAGCCTTCAGACTCCTAGCTACCGATTCAGGTGACTAGCGATTCAGGCGGACCGAAGACCGGTCGCGCGAGGGAACCGCATCCGGAACGTCGTGCCGCGACCCGCTTCGCTTTCGACCTGGATCAGGCCGTTGCTGCCGCGCACGAACCTCGCAACCGCCGTTAGGCCAAGGCCGGTGCCCTGACCAATCGGCTTGGTCGTGAAGTATGGGTCAAAGATCCGGTCCTGCACTGCGGTCGGCATCCCGCCGCCAGTGTCCGCCACTTCGAT
This sequence comes from Planctomycetota bacterium, assembly GCA_051278165.1. GTDB lineage: Bacteria > Planctomycetota > UBA1135 > UBA1135 > UBA2386. The sequence continues at coordinate 10,437 of JBNMNW010000006.1, forward strand.
CCAGACTTGGTGCCGGTCGCTGCCGCAGCGAAGGGTGATGGCACCGTCACCTTCGATCGCCTGCTTGGCATTGATGATCAGGTTCCACAACGCGTGCACGATGCCGTGAGGATTGAGCAACACCGCAGGCACCTCTGACGGCGCCTCAACAGTGATTTGCACACCTCCGGGCAGAACCAATGCAGCCTGTTGATGGAACTGGCGCAGGACCTCGGAAAGATCACAAGGCATCGACGTGCCTTCATCCGGATGCGCCATTCGCATCAATTGGTCGAGCAGCGGCTGAGATTGCTGCAGCGTATCTTCGATCAAGACCAGGCGGCGTTGCCGCTCTTCATCATCGGACAGCGACCCCATGGTCACGTGCCCCAGCAACACCTGGAACGTGTTGCGCAACTGATGGCACACCATGCCGGCAAGGTCACCGACCGTCTCGACCCGCATCGCGTGACGCAGCAACTTCTCACGGTGGCGCAATGCACGACTCGCATCGAAGTTCTTGCGACGCTGTCGCTCGGCGGTCATCAGCGTCATGAACACGAGCCGGTTGACGATCGAGCCAGCCAACGCCGACGCGAGGGTCACCGCACTGAGGCTGATTGCGTGCACCCAAACATCGGGCGCCATCATGGGCCCAATGCCTTGGCCTGGATGCGCCCACGTACCCAACAACAATGCGGTGACAGCCAGCATCGTCATCGTCAGGCCAGCGATCACGCCGAGGCACGTTGTTGCCAGCAACGCCAAGACTGGATGCACATACCATGCTGGGCTGAACGCACCACGTGGCCAGTTGGCGAGGATGGTTAGCGTGAACAAGCCGATGAACAGCAGCACCGCCGCGTGTTGCAATCGCTGACTGCGCCAGCCGAGCCACGCGCCAAAGAACACTGGCGCCGATGCAAGCGCCGGGAACGCTCCGCACCACGGCAACGTCGGCGTCCAGAATCCGTTCTCAACAAACGCGAGGCAGCCGATTCCGTATGCCAACGCGGCAACAGCCAACGCCAGCGACACCCACCGAATCAGCAAGGCAAGGCTGGAGACGACGGGAAGCCGCGTGCTTGTAAGGAAGCCGAAGATCGACTCCTGTGACAACTGAACCGGGACGCGCAAGACTTACGCAGTGTAGTTACGAACACGCCTTCGTAGCTACCCTTCCTCGTAGCTTGGTTGACACTGCGACAACCATTTACAAAGCGCGCGTGACCACGCGCCGGAGCTATGGCCTTAGGTCGGCTTCATCTGCTTCACACGAGACGCAGACCTTTTGCCCATAGATCGGGTGCGCAAGCTCGAGTTTCCATGAGTGCAGCATGACCCGGGGGAAGCTCTCACCACCGCGGGCGCGATATCCATACTTGCGGTCACCGGCGACGGGACAGCCAAGCGCGGACAGGTGAACACGGATCTGATTGCGCCTACCGGTCTCCAAACGACAACGCACTAAGCAGCCCCGACCTCGGCGGGCAAGGGTTTCGTAGTGCGTGACGCCCCGGCGACCACCACGACGAACCACGCGCACGATGCCGTCACGCCCCTCTTCTAGGTTGCTCTCGATACAGCCAGACTCTGGCGAAGGAACGGCTGTCGTCAACGCCAGGTAGTCCCGCTGGGCGGAGTGGTCACGGAAGGTCGCGTCCAAGGCGGTGCGGGCCGCGTCGGTGAAGGCAAACGCCAGGCACCCAGTCGTCATCTCGTCGAGCCGATGCACAGCAGTGACGGGGCAACCGAGTTGCTTGGTGAGAACGTCCACCAAAGTTGGCCCAGAACGGCCAGCCGCCGGAACCACCAGGATTCCAGCGGGCTTGTTGACGATGAGCAGGTGCTCGTCGCTGTGGAGAACGGTCACGCGTGGCATGGCCGAGACCTTACCAGCCCACCCCTCTCCAACTACCCTCCGTGGGTTAGTGAAGGCGCAGCTGATATTGCTGGATCTTGCGATACAGCGTCGCGCGACCAATGCCGAGCAGTTGCGCGGCTCGGCGCACGTTGCCCTTGGTGGCTTGCAGAGCGCGACCCAACAAGAACTTCTCTTCGTCCTCGAACGGGCGGATCGAGTCTTCGGTCAGCTCGCCCTCCTCGGCGCCTCGGTTTCCAGCCACCGCCGCTGGCATCGAGTTTTGGGTGCCGTTGCTGACTGGCGCCATCAGGTGCTCGCGGTCAATCGCAGCACCACCGGCGAGCATCTGACCGCGACGAATCGTCGACTCCAGCTGCGCGACGTTGCCCGGCCATTGCATGCTTTCGAGCAGCAAGCGAGCCGCTGGCGTGAAACCTTGGTGGCTGCGACCGGACGTCGACACACCACCATCAAGGATCGCATCGGCCAGGGCCGGAATGTCATCCACGCGTTCATGCAGACCCGGAACCATGACCGGAAAGGCATTCAAGCGGTAGTAGAGGTCTTCGCGGAACGCACCGCGTGCAACCAGTTCTGGAATGTGCGCCGACGTCGTAGCGATCAATCGGGCCAGCTGCGGCGCGCGCGATGTCGAGCGCTCCTTCAGGTGCTTCACCAACACGGCCTGGGCGGCACTCGACAACTTGTCGACGGACTCGAGAACGATGGTCGTCTTCGTGCCGTTGGCAATCGCCTTACTGAGGCCATCCGCCGTCATCGAGCCACAATCTGTAACCACAAGTTGCTCCGCACAACGGCGGCTCTTGAGGTGCACTGCTCTCGCGGCGAGCGACTTGCCCGAGCCAATAGGGCCTTCGATCAATGCCGTTGCGTCACAATCTGCAGCGCGCGAAACCGCTGCCTGCAGACGACGCATCGTTGGCGTGTTGCCTACCATTGCCGAGCCAGAGCGAATGCCCCCGACAAGGTTTTCAAGCTCGCTAAGACGCGCGGTCTTGCTGGCAAGCTCAACGGCAAGGGCGAGCAAGGGCGCCAAGGCCTGCTCATCGACCATGCCGTCATCCTGCATCCGTAAGACCGGCGCAATGCACTCGATCGGCATCGCATCAAGACACGACTCGTGACAAAACACGAGATCTAGCGCCCCTTCGCTTGCCCTGGATGTCAGCTCAGACCAACTAGAACACGCGACGACCTCGTGGCCGACGTGCGTAATCGTGTCTGCAAGCTGCTCGCTGCCTTCCGGCGAAACCAACCCGACCCGCGCTGTCGCACGAACCGAGTCCTCTGTCACAATGAATGCAATCGTCATGCCTTATCCCGGCTAGAGATCGGCATTCTGAGCACCGGCAGTGAAGACCGGCTTCGGCGAAGGCGGGGGAAACCCGAGCCTTCATGGTGCGGTTCGCTCGGCAAGCCCCAACGCCATTGACGATTTACGCGTCGTTGAGGCGGCGCGATAGTTCGTCGAAATCGATCGTTTCGACCTCGTTCTTAGTAATAGGAGCCATGCCGCGGAACTTGCGATATTCCTCGATGCTGGTGAGCTCGACGTAGTCGCGGGCCGTCATGAGCTTGCCTTCGCTATCGCGGCGAGCCGTCTGCTTGTTCGCTTGGGTGCGATCCAAGGTCTGTTTGGCCCTGCTACAAATCGAGAGCGTGTTCTCAAGGTTGCCGCGGATCTTCGTCAAGCGATCCTCATTGGCTCCAGGAGTGTCCATGCTCTTGGTAATCTTGGCGATGGCGACTTCTAGCACTGCCATGAGGCAGTTGAGCTTCGTCGTCAAACGCGTGCGGTATTCCGTTGAGCCAAGGGGTTCGGGAATCTTGGGAGTGTCGTTGTGTTCAGCGTCCATGTTTGCAACCTCTGTGTTGAGAGAAGCACCGGTGATGCCAACCGCTGTGGCAAACGCAGACACCCATGACATGGGAAGATGAGTCCTCGCACCGGCGTGAACCAATCGATGCGTTGCACAATCACGACGCCTACCGTCGTCTGAAGCAGACTTCCGACGCAAATATGCGACGGCAGAACGCACCGAATGGCAGTGACGCCGTGCGTCACACGTGTCGGTGGCGAGGCAACGCCGGGGCGCGGGCCTCCGGTGATGCCTAAGCAAGTGTCTATGTCGCTGGAAGAGCGCCTGCTTGGCGACGCGCCCAATAATGTAGGTGGCCGAAGCAGTACTTACCCAGTCCAAGTTGCTACGTAGCAACGCTGCTTGGAAGGAGTGGTGCTCCGAGAGTGCTATGCGCACAACGTAAGCCACGCAGGGCAGGGCATCGCAAGCAGCGAACTCGGCGAAGCCTAGTTGCTCAGCGCTTGCAGGTAGATCCTGCTCGCAACGTCGTCGAGACGCATAAGCGAACCGCGACCGGCAACATGAAACGTCACCTGGTCTTCCCAGAAGACCAAGGCGCTCAGCGCTGGATCTCGGAATCGGCCGATCGTTTGCGATCCACCAACGGCGCTCGGCAAGCCTGCGAACGGGTCGCTGCTACCCAGAGTCTGCACGACCATGTACTGATCGATCCCGTCCGAGTAGTTCATCACCAGCTTCCGCCGACCATTGATTGGATCGTGGTGCACTTCGAGCGTTTCGAGCAAGTAGTCGGGCGTGACCGTCACATCCGGGTTGATCAGTCCAGCAGGAGAGCCAAGGTAGGTCTCGGCACCGGAGTAGCTGGTCATCGGCGTGACGCTGGCGGCCGTAAGCGGCTGCGTGATCGCCTGCACGGAAGAAGTAAACGTCAGCGCCTCAACGTTGGCCCGCAGCTGCATCTGGTTATCAAACTCAGCAATGAACAGCGGGACACTGGTGAGGCTATCGATATCGAGAACCCAGATGGCCTTATCAACCGACGTTGGGAACACGACCATTCGGTGCGCGGCGCGACCAGCGCGAACAACTGGTCCGTAGTCGTGCAGCGTGTAGTTCGTCAAAGCCTTGGCCAAGTCCCGAACCTGGAACGAGCCGTGGCGGAAGAACAAGTTGCCAAACCGCTCGTAGGCTTGCTGCCACTTGACGCTAACCGCCGAGCCAGCCGGCTCACCCTCAACGCCCATGAAGGTCATCTCGAACTCCGGACGAATCGTACCATTGGCCGCGACCTCAAGGGTCTCGCGCACGGTGACGACGTTGCCCAATTCATCCCGGAAGCGGCGGAACTGTTCCACCGTGTAGTCCTGGCTGAGCAGCGCCTGCTCAATCGTTGCCAAAGACGGTAGTGTCGTGGAAGACGACCCAGTCTTGATCACTGACGGGGCTGACACGGACTGGGCGCCCCTCTGACCTGCCGCAGGCACCATCAAACCGATACAAGCAACAACCGTAGCCAGCCACTTGAAGGCGGACGGCGCGGATGGGATTGGTAGCAGGTTGAGCACGGCAGATGGAGCGGAAGGGACTGAGACTAAGTGAGAACGATGACAGTGTGCGTTGGTAAAAAGCCCGGTACTAAAACGTCCGAGGATATTTAGCAGCCGGGTTCAAATGGCATCAATAGCGCGATCCATAGCGGACATTCGCGAATGCAACATCGGGAGCACGGTCAAGGTCGGCAAAGGTGATTGTGGGTTGCGCGATTGTGGTTAGAGCCGGAGTGCCATCTTGAATCGACAGCAACCCGACAACGGCAGCCGCGGCAGCACCAGCTAGCAAAAAGCGCCAACCTGCCTGACGACGCACAACCCGTTCGGCCGCAACGCCCTCCAGAATCGAACGGCAAACGCCATTCCAGACCTGGGGATCCGGCTGCACCGGACGACGGACCAGGTCTCCCAGTAACTCATTCGGCGCAGAACTCTCGCTCAAGCAGTCCTGCAAGAACGATGAGCCAATTCCACTAGCAGCAGCAACTTCAGTCGCAGCCGAGTCAGCCACACTGACCGCAGCTTGCTCAAGCCACTCACCAATTGGGCCGTACTCAACCGCTTCCGTAGCCAGCTCGTAGATGCCCTCAAGAACGGATGGCGATGCGAGTGCGGTAGGAACTGCCGGTCGCGCAGACGCCCACTTCGCCAAACTCGCACGCGCCTTCACACGCGCCGAGCAGAAGCCACATGCTTCGATGTGGCCCGCCTCCGGCAATTCTGTCGCCGGCAACTCTGCAGTGCTGCCGGCTGGCACGCGTGGCTTGCCTGAATCGGACATCACCTCGCGCAACGCCGCACGGCACGATGCCGGAACGGCAGGGTGCAGACCCACCAACTTCGATTTAGCCTTCTTTGAGTGATCGGAACTCATCCGACTCCTCCCATCGAATCACCTGTAAAAGAATCACTGGCCAAAGAATCACTGGCCGCGCCACCCGCGTCATCTTCGGCATCGAGCTTCCTACTGATGTCGAGATGGGGGAACCGAGAGCGAACTACATGTTCGAGAGAGAGGTGGGCACGCGCTAGGCGTGATTTAACAGTCCCCATCGACAACTCGAGCGTCGCGGCCAGATCTTCGTAAGACATCTCTTCCAAGTAACGCAGCGCAAGGATGGCGCGCAGCTTGGTGCTCAACTGCGAGATCGCAGCTTGCACTTGGTCGCCAACTTCATGCATGGCCGCGCGATCACGTGGTCCGGGTGCAGCATCCGCAACATCGATCGAACCCTCCTGATCGGTGATCAAGACAGGAACGCGCTGCGACTTGCTGCGACGCCGATGGTCGATGCTGCAGTTGACAACTATGCGGAACAGCCACGTGCTAAAGAGCGAGTTGCCCTTGAAGCTCCCGAGCTTGCGGAAAAGCAAGGCGAAGCTCTCCTGAACAATGTCCATCGCATCCGAATGGTTGCCGGCAACCCGGAACGCAATGGCATAAACGCGTTCGCGGTAGCGCTGAAACAGGACCTCAAAAGCCTCTTCAAAGCCATCGCTACCGGGGTCCCGGCAGGCAGCTACGAGTTCGGCATCAGGGTCGCGCAAGAGTTCCACAGTATATGGACGATCTTACCGGGCAGTCAGGTTCCGTTGAGGGCCCCTCTTTTTGCGTAAACCACACAAAAGCCTCAGGGTTGCGTCAGTCAAGAAAGGAAAACAGGTCGTTTTTCCACGGGAACGCACAGCAATGACGGTTCGACGCAAACCGACCAGGGGTTCGCTGCCAATTGCCTATGAGGAGTCGGGGCAACGAATAAGGTAGCTTCGCCGCATGACGCCAACCACTCAGGCATAACGACCGACTCAGGCAAACCCTCCTAAATCCCGGAGCTGCGGACACCACGGTTGGATTCCGACCACCACGAACGCTGAAGCCACCGCCATCGGACCTTGGCCAACTTGCAACTACCTGCCTGGGCGCAAACTCCCAGAGAGCCTCCTGCCGCCTGAGTGGATGTTGCCGAACCTACTGCCTCCGGGGCGACTGCCCGCCAGAGCTACTGCCGTTCGGAGCTACTGCTGTTCAGGGCTACTGCTGTTCGGAGCTACGGCCGTTCAGATCTACGGCCGTTCAGATCTACTGCCCGCCGATGAGTTCCGTGCCGCCCGGAATCGTGATCGTCCAGCCAATGGATGCTTGGCATGAAGCGCTGCACTCGAGCTCGTTGGCATCTTCGCACTCGGCGTCAACAACTTGGTAGGTCGTCCCAGCTAGACCACTCGACTGCTCAGCAAGTTCTAGAACGCAAACACGGTTCGACTCACTGACGAGCGGTGTCGGCGGCGTCGGGCTGAGCGTTTGGAAGACGTAGCGCCCGGTCGTGTAGGGAACAAGCGTGGCGATACTGCCGTCAACATCGATGAGGTTCTGGCCGCTCTTCAACGACTGTCCACCGATCGTCGTTTCGGCCCAAATGGTGCAGGGCAGAACCGACACCAAGAGAGCTTGGGAAACGAGCGGGATCGAGACCTGCACCCAAACGCCTTCATTCTCGGTAATGCGCTCGCGGTAGACCATGTCGTGCGAAGCGAACGAGTTAAGAGGGAACCGCACTCCCGGCCACAGCGGCCCTTCGATCCATGTGCTGAAGGACTGGATCGCAGAAATACCAGCCCCCACCTCCGCGCACGGTGTCATCACGCGATGGAAGATATGCATCCAAGTGCGCGGATCGGCAGACGCCGGTGACGGGCCAGTGATGATCAAACGCATCTGCTGATCGGCTGGCAGCGGCACACTCTCGTGCCGGGGACTGCCGGCTTCGACCACCTCGACAAAGTCAGAGACCTGATCGCCGTCCGTATCACTGGCGTGCGCATTTGTCAGCACAACCCACTCAACTGCGTCGGGCAAGAAATCGCCGTCGCTGTCTAGCGTAGCCGCTGACGTTCCGCCCGACGCCTTTACGGGCTCAGTGGGCAGGCTTGTCGCGACGAAGAGTGTCGCGAGTCCTGCACCCATGAGGGTTACGATATGTTTTGGATGCATCAGGATAGACGCTCGAATACCTACCTCTAGCACCGGGGGGTCATCCGGTTTCAGCTCACCATATGGGATATTGAACCACCTGTGAACAGTACAGGCAAGCCGCGGAACGCCTTCAGAGGCATGGAATCCATACCCAACCTGGCCAAGACTGGGCCAACCCACAGCCTGCTTGAGGCGTTGTGTTTCGTCCGTTGGCCCGATATGACCGGGCCGTACGCGCGCCCGTAGCTCAGCTGGATAGAGCGACGGTCTCCGAAGCCGTAGGTCAGAGGTTCGACTCCTCTCGGGCGCGCCATTTTCGCGGCATATCCGCCCGAACAAATATCTGCCAGCGAGAGCCCATTGCCAACGCTCGAGTTCCGCATCGATGCGACCCGGCCATCGAACAGAAAGCTATTAGTCGCCGCTACTTACTCTGGCCTTAGCCAGACAGAGGTCGAGTTCTTCATGCCGACCTGGACTCCGGGCAGCTACGTGCTGCGGGAGTATTCGCGACACGTATCGCGGGTCGAGGTAGTCGCCGGCGACGACCAACGACCTCTGCTCTGCCGAAAGACCAGCAAGAATCGATTCGTCATCGCGACCGATGGCGCCGAAACAATCGAACTTCGTTACCGGGTTTATGCGCACGAACTGAGCGTTCGAACCGCGGACGTCGACTCGTGCCACGCCTACTGGAATCACGCATGTGTGCTGCTTTGGCCGGTCAACCAAAGACAGATCCCGGCCAGAATCACGGTCGAGTATCCAGCCGAGTGGACTCTGACATGCACCCTGGTTGCAGAAGCGGCAATCGCGAAGTCGAAAGGAGCGGCCGCCATCACGCTGCTCGCAACGGACCTCGACCACGCCCTCGACGCGCCAGTTCTGGTCGGAACGGGGCAACAACTTGATTGGGAAGTGCACGGCGTCCCGCACGCAATCGTGCTCGATGGGCTCGACGCAGTTCCGCCACCGGCGACCCTCGTGCCCGACTTGGAGCGCATCGTCAAGCAAGCCGCGGCGGTGTTCGGCGACACGCTTCCATACGAACGCTATGTGTTCCTCGCGCTGTTCGCGGGAGAAGGCTACGGCGGTCTCGAGCATCGCGATTCAACGACTCTGTTGATGCCGCGCACATCGCTGGCGACAGCGTCTGGCTACCAAGACTTCTTGGCACTTGCTGCGCACGAACTGTTCCACGCTTGGAACGTCAAGCGCATGCGCCCGGCTGAGCTTTGGGATTACGACTACGAGCAAGAGAACTACACGAAGTTGCTCTGGCTCATGGAAGGCTGGACGGCCTACTACGACGACCTGCTGCTGGTTCGCGCCGGCTTGACGACGCAAGCGGACTACCTCTCGTCGATGGCCAAGAACGTGCAGAACATGCGCGCCGCACCAGGGCGCTTCGAGCTAAGCCTCGAAGAGTCGAGCTTTGATGCGTGGATTCGCCTCTATCGACCAGATGAGAACACCCGCAACTCGTCGCAGAACTACTACGGCAACGGTGCGGTTGCTGCGATGTGCCTAGACCTATCGATCCGGCGAACAACGGATGGTGCGCGTTCACTCGACGACGTATTGCAGTCGCTCTACCAAACCACCTTCGCACAGGGTCGGGGCTACGTAGTTGCTGATGTTCACCGCGTCATCGAAGAGATCGCTGGAAGCCAAGTCGTCGACCAACTTCGCGAACTGGTCACCGGGCCGCTTGACCCAACACTCGATGACCTGCTCAGCGATGTCGGCATCAAGGTCAATAACCCCGACGCTAGCAAGCCGTTCCTTGGAGTTGGCTTCCGCGCCGGAACCACGGTGCTCGCGTCGGTTACCGATGGCAGTCCAGCCGACACTTGCGGACTCGCACCAGATGATGAGTTGCTTGCGATTGCGAACCTGCGCGTAAAAGCCGGTAGCTGGCAGGCCACGTTCGGCGCAGTTGCTCAAGTCGACCAGCCATTGGAGTTGCTGATCGCGCGTCGAGGGGTTGTGCGAACCGTGCAGGCGACGCCAAAGGGTGGGCCCGGGAAGGTCCAGCTAGTCGTCCATGACAGCGCATCTGAGTCGCAACGCGTAGCAGGCATCGCCTGGATGGGCGAAGGTCGCACCAGCTAGAACGCTGCGGCTCCGCTTGCTCATGCTCGCACTAGAGCAGTCGCCTCACGCAAGTAGACTTATTGAGTGCGATAGAGCGTCGCGGCAGTGCATCACAAAGAGGAATGAGTGCCGTCGCAATACGGCGCGTTCTTACTTTGGCCGCAGCTGCACCAGACGACGGTGCGCAGTTCATCGAAGATGACTTTGATCGGCGTCACATCGGAGCCGCGATGGGTTCCGTCGCAGTACGGGTATCGAGCGCTCTTCTGGCACCGGCACCAAGCGTACTTGCCAGCATCGCACTGATCGACGAACGGTCCCTTGATGACGCGTCCGGGAGGTTGAGGACGAGAGTCGGTCACCCTCTCGTTCTACAACCTCCCGGCGGTCTGAGTAACTACGAGTCCCGGCCTAATGGGACTCTTCCAGCTTGGTGCCAATCGACTGGTGCCAATCGACTGGTGCCAATCGACTGCTGCCAATCACACTGGTGCCAGCCGCTCGCAACGCGCCCAAACCTGACGCGCGCCGCGTTGCTGTCTTGCATGCAGGTCGCAAGACAGGCTTCAGAAGCAGCATTCTCTCTCAGGCGCAGCTGCCCCCACGGCAGCCCACCTAAGATCGAAAGCTTGTGTTTGATTACAGCAGCTTGCCAGCCGCAGCCCTGAACTAGACTGGGCTGGACTGCACTGGGCTGGACTGCACTGGACTGGACTGGACTGGGGTTTGCACCGCTGGGGGTCGAGACCACTCGGGTGCACACGGCGTGCTACTAACGGAACTTGCGAATCACGCCACGCACCACGCCACGCAACTGCACTCGATTGGTGAACAGCGGCTCCATCTCAGAGTTCGCCGGCTGCAGACGAATCATGCCATTGGACTCGCGATAGAAGCGCTTCAGCGTGGCCTCTTCGTCTTCGAGAATCGCGACGACGATGTCGCCATCGTTGGCGGTTTCGCGGCGCTCGACGACAACCAGGTCACCGTCGTCAATGTGGTCCTCGATCATCGACTTGCCGCGCACTCGCAACAGATAGATGCGATCGCCGGTTGGGACGAGATCGGTCAAGCTGATCTCCTCACGGTCCTCAAGGGCCTCGATCGGACGCCCGGCAGCGATCGTGCCTACCAGCGGCAACTTCGGGATCGCGCTCTCGGAGCTACCCGACTCATCAGCGTCCGGGTCGAAAAGGATCGCCACCGCGCGTGCCTTAGCCCGGTCGCGATGCACGGCTCCCTTTTTGGCGAGTTGGTTTAAGTGCTCGTGAATCGTGATCTTGCTGACCCCCAATGCCTGCGCGGCCTCTTCCAAGGTCGGCGAGATGCTGTGCTCCCGCCGGTAATCACGGAAGAAGCGCAGCACGCGGATCTGCTTCTCGGTCAGCATCATCGTCATCATGAACTCCAGTAGGTCAGCATCTGGCCAAACAGGCTTCCTGCCAGATCGCCGGCTCAATGGCCAGCCACCTCAACTGGCCAGTCAGCTCAACCGCCAGTCACACGCACTCGAAAACTAACTTCAGGCAAACATTGCCATGGCCAGGAAGGTAACAATCATCATACAGGCACCGAACAACTCGAACGCATGCCTAATCCTGTTTTGAGTAAATGGGCTGACCTTCACTGGCACCGTGGCGATGCTGGCACCGCCCGGGCCGCCAACGTGATCCTGAACACCGGCAAGGGTAGGCGACGCACTCTGCAGACGAACCGCAGCGCGTCGCTCGCGGCGACTCCGGCCACTAACCTCTGTCCACAAATGGCTTGTGGTCCTACGCGCGGGCTCGACGACAGCCGCTCCCCAGCGGACAGGCCGGCCCGCGCAAGATTGACTAGCGCTCAGGCGAGCGCTGGCGAGACGAGAGGATGAGGAAGGCGAGAGTGTGTTGTGGCGGCGGGTTGCCATGTTTGGGTCCTGTTGTTCGTTGCTTGTTTGGGTGCAAGTTAGCCAAATGTTTAGATCTGTCAACACTCACGTTCGGGTTTTATTCGGGTAGCAAAAGGGCAACCCTGGACTGGCAAAGGGGCCCAGTGCGAAATACCGCCGCACACAGGAGGTTGCACCGCCACCATGCGGCGCCGAGCGGTCCACAAATCCAGACGAATGCAACGCCCTACCGACGACCTGAGGACTGATCACCTGCTCGCGACGCGAGGAATCAGCGTCTTGGCTGCGATCGCAGACTGCGTGCAAGCAGGCGGTGAGTTCCCTGCGACGGACTGTGCGTCGGTTCTGCGTTTCCTGCGCGAATGGGTGCTCGCCGTGCACATGCGCAAAGAAGACGATATCCTGGCTCCCGCGGTGGCGATGCGCGCCGACGAGGAAGCTGCAGCGATCGTCGGTGAGTTGCTACGTCTGCATGAGGAGATCGTCGAGTTGGCGCACTCCCTCGTGCTGTTCTGGGAACCGATCGACGACCTGACGGGTGCTGAGCGAACTGGCTTTGTTGAGACCGTCAGGGCCCTCGTTGCGCGCCTGGAGCGTCGCCAGCACCTCGAGGAGAACGAACTGTTCCCCGCTTGTGATGCCAATGTGCCCGCCGATGACCAACTTGATTGGCTCAAGCAGTTCGCACAACTCGAAGCGGAGCGAAGCAGTCGCGCGTTCTGGGCCACCAAGGTCGACCAACTCGCAACGATCTGGCTCAACTAGCCGGACCTAAGTCGCTTGTTTGAAGCCGGTTCGCCAGCCTCCTAATGGTTCGCGTCGGGCCAGACTTGTAGCGCTGTGAATCGGCCGCAGAATGAGCTCTCGAACCCCTATCGCCGCGACCCACGAGCCGGTCAGCTCGCGCGGCAACTCCCAGGTCACGCTGCATGCTCCTCAAGCTCGAACGCCCCATTGTCTTCCTCGACTTCGAAACCACCGGTCTGGATATCCATGAAGACCGCATTCTCGAACTCGCATTCATTCGGCTGATGCCTGACGGCTCCCGTGAGGAGCTCGTGCAACGCATCAACCCTGGCAAGGAAGTCAGCAAGGGGGCCGCCAAGGTCACCGGGGTGCACACGTCCGACGCAACCGGGCTGTTCTGGGGACCACCGCTGAAGAAGGTCAGCGACAAGCTGGTCGAGTTCCTCGCCGACAGCGACATCGGCGGCTTCAACCAGATCAACTACGACATCCCGCTCTGGCTCAATGAGTGTAAGCGGCACGGCATCGCGTTCGAGATGGGGGATCGCAACCAGGTCGACGCCAAGGTGATCTTCAACGTCTGCGAGAAGACGTGGGACCGCTTCCTGATGGGGCCACGAAACCTCTCGGCCGCTGTGCGTCACTACTGCGGTCGCGAACTCGAAGGTGCGCACGGTGCCGAAGCGGACACGCACGCCACGATTGACGTTCTGTTGGCACAACTCGAACGTCACCCGGACCTGCCGAAGGACGTGAAGGGGCTCGATCAGTTCTGCTCACGCAACAGCGAGAAGACCAAGCAAGACGAACCGGCGGAGCAAGCCGGCGGCTTCGGCGCATGACGTTTCGCACGCGGCTGCGGTATCGCTTCGGCGATATCGACGACGCGGGCATCGCCTACTACCCGAAGCTGCTGCACTACTTCCACTGCGCCTTCGAGGACTGGTGGAGCGACGGCCTCGGGCACAGCTACGCCAAGCTGATGCACGACGACAAGCTCGGCTTCCCGGCAGTGAAGATCGATGCGGAGTTCTTCTCGCCAGTGGTCTACGGCGACGAACCCGAAGTGCACATCGGCGTGTTGCGCATGGGTGAGTCGTCACTGACGCTCGGCTTCTGGATGACGAGGGGTGGCTCCGACAAGCCGCTGTGCCGCGCCCGCATCATTACGGCCGCCGTCGACATGGACACGATGAAGAAGCGTGAGCTACCCGATGTCTGGCGCGAGAAGTTCACGCGGTTCGCACTCGACGAGGCGGACTTCCCGAGTGCGCGCGGCTGAGGCCACCGTGACACTGGCAAGGCGCCGATGATTGCCTTGCACCTAGGCACTGCTGTTCGGGCACTCGCGTCTCTCGATATTGTTATCGCACGCGTGTAGCAGCGTGCGTATCTCCATGCACCTAGATCGTTCGATCAAGCGAATGTTTGAAGCCCTCTCGAAGTCCAAGCCGGCGCTCACACGCGGCGCGGAAACTCTTCTCGACTGATCACCCATGAAGGAACGCGCGACTCTCGCTACCGCAGTCGCGGCCATCGTGCTGATCGCGTTCGCGCGCTGCGAACGGCCACGCGTTGAACCGGCACAGGCTCAAGAAGTCGAGAGTCGAGACCTGCCGGCGGGGGCCCCAGATCAGTTCTCCGTCACGCCACGCACGGAAGCACCAATCGAAGTGCCGCAATCGAAGCAGCCGGAGACAGTGGTGACCGTGCCGTATGAACAGCTGCCGATCCCGGCGCGCCCCGATCGCGAGATGATCCATCACCACATCCTCTTCGGCGACATCGACAACCCTCACGCCGACGAAGACATGGTGATCAAGCCGCCCGGCAATCGCACCTGGCCGATGCCGGTGCTGCCACACGTCAAGTAGCGGTCACAGAGTGAACTCGCGCGGGAAGAACTGACTCGGAGTTCGCGACTGCACACCAAAGACCGTCTCGATGTGTTCGGCAGCCAACGCAACTTGTGGCGGAGCGTCGACGAGGGCGCGACCTTCGTGCAGCAACACGACGCGATCGCTGTATGGGGCGAACAGGTTGAGATCGTGGGACGCGACCAACACGCCATGACCAACGTCTGCCAAACCGCGCAGCAGCTTGACGAGTTGCAGCGCGTGTTCGAGGTCGAGGTTGCTGGTAGGTTCGTCGAGCAGCAGCAATCGGGCTTCGGTTGCCAGTGAGCGAGCGACGGCAATGCGTCGCTGTTCGCCACCTGACAACGTCGTGACGGAGCGATCCGCGAACGCGGCCGCATCCAACAGATCGAGAGCGCGATCAACAGCCGCGGTGTCTTCTGGGCGCATAGCCTCACCGCGCCCACGGTGCGGATGCCTGCCCATAGTCACCAACTCGCGACCAGTGAAGTCGAACGGCACGTCGGTGTCTTGTGGCACGAAGGCCACTTCGCGAGCGCGCTCTCTCGCTCGCCATGACAAGATCGGCTTGCCGTGAAGCTGCGCACTGCCAACATTTGGTTCGAAGGCACCAATCAGGCACCGCAGCAAGGTGCTCTTGCCCGCGCCATTGCGACCGGCGAGCAGCACGAGTTCGCCAGGTTCGACCGTCAGCGACACGCCGTGTAAAACCGTTCGCGTGCCGAGCTGCACCGACACCATATTGGCGGCAAGATCTCTCACAACGACACTCCGCGACGTTGACGCGACAGCAAGTAGAGGAAGTAGGGGGCGCCGGCAATCGCAGTGACAACGCCAAGGCGCAAGTTCCAAGATGCTGGCGAAACACGGCAACCGAGGTCACTGACGACCATCAGGATGGCGCCGAGTAACGCAGCTGTCGGCAGCAACAAGCGGTGGGCAGGGCCAACCAGCAGGCGCGCAAGGTGTGGGACAATTAGACCCACGAACGCGATGCCGCCACTGTTCGCGACCGTGGTGGCAGTCAATCCGCACGCGCACCACACCAGCGAACGGCGGGCCCGCGGCGCATCCACGCCAAGGCTGTGGGCGCTGTCGTCGCGCAACGTGAGCAAGTCGAGTTCTCGGGCGCGCGGCCATACCATGCCGGCGAACAATGCGAAGCCACCAGCAGTGATCCAAGCGTGCTCCCAAGTACGAGCGTCGAGGCCGCCCATCAACCAGAACAACACGCGCGAGCTGGCGGTGTAGTTGTCGAAGCTGAGCGTGACGACGAACGCTGTGAGCGCGCCGAACAGCGTGTTGAGCGCGATCCCGGCAAGCAACAGGTTGGCGACGGAGAACCTGCCGTGTGAACCAGCCAGCACAAACACCAACCACGTTACGCCGACCGCGCCAAGTAACGCTGCAATCGGGGTCGCAAACACGGATGCGTCGGCAAGCTTGAATACGATCGCCAAGGCACCGCCAAAGGCAGCGCCGGCAGCGGTGCCAATGATGTCAGGCGATGCCAGTGGATTGCGGAAGCTCGCTTGCATCACGGTCCCAGCGAGCGCTAACGCGGCACCACCAAACACTGCAACCAACATGCGCGGAGTGCGGATTGCACCGAATACGAAGCTGTCGATTTGGTCGATTTCGCCAGTGGCGCCGGTCCATGAGAACAGCCAATCGAACAATGATCCGAGGCCAGGTTCGACGCGAGCAAACGCGAGGTGCATCACTGCGGCTAGCAGCAGCACCGAGAACAACAGCAGTGGCAGCTTCTTCTTCATGGCTTACCCCACTCAAGTAATTGCTTCTGCACAAACGCGGCCGAATCGACCAAGCGATGGGATGTGGTGATCAATAGTCGTGCAGGCACATAGAGAATGCGGCCAGCGGCGACGCAAGGGAGCAGGTCTAGGCCCGGGCACTGCTTCACCCATTCGGGCAGCCCTCCGCCGGGGGGTGGCTCACCGGACAACACCAAGGCATCGGGTCGCCATGCGAGCACCTCTTCGATGTCTAGCTTGCGGAACGCGCCAACGCCTTGTTCGGCAGCAAGGTTGCGGGCGCCAGCCGTTCGCGTCATCACGTCGAACAGTGAGCCTTCGCCATAGGTGTGTAAGGCACCATCGAGGCTAAGGAGCCGCCAAGTGGTGAGGTCCTTGCCGGCTAGACGGACGGCTTCGAGCTTCGTGGTTGTGGCCGCGATGATCTGCTCAACGTCATCATCAAGATGCGTCACCCGACCAAGCAAGCGAAGGTTTGCCTCGATGTCCTCGAAGCTGTGTGGATCGCGCGTGCGCACCACCGGCACGTTGGCGGCGGCGAGCAATGCCAGCGTTTCGGCGCGTGTAAAGGCGTCGACCAACACCAGGTCAGGTCGCACCGACAGCAGTTGCTCAGGAGACGCGCCGAGCAACGGCAAGCTTTTGGCCTGATCCGCTACCAACGAGTAGCGAGCATCGGCGGCAATCGTGTGAACGCCAACAAGCCGTTCGTGCGGGATCACTTCGAGCAGTGACTCGACCGCCAACACCGAGCCAGCCACGATGCGCTGCGCCGGTTGCTGCGGTCGCCAATCGGCAGCATCCCAAACGCGTTCCTTGCTGCAACTGACGGCACCAAGGCCAACAGCTAGCGAAGCACAGAGCAGGAACGAGTTCTTGGACACGACGCCATCATGGCTCGTGTCGCTACATCAGCAACGAAAAGCATCGACGATGATGACCGGCTGCCAGAGCAGAGGCGACTCAGCGCCCTTGTTCACCCTCTGGCAGCGAGAATGACGCCGGCAGATCTTCCTTGCCCTTGCGCTGCTCCGACCACGGCGCGTCCTTCAGGGTGATCGGACCGACTTCGATGGGCTCTGAGCCCTTATTCTTTTGCACGACCAGCGTGCACGTGTCGCCGCCCAGACGGGAGCTGACCAACATCAGGAAGTGCGGGCCGTTAAGAACGTCCACGCCGTCGACCTTGAGCACGACATCGCCCTTGCGCAACCCAGCTTCCTTAGCAGCGCCATCCTGCGGCGTGTCGCTGATCAGGGCACCAGGGCCGAGATGCGACGCCGTCAACTGCACGCCAAGCCAACCGCGCTGCAGGATCTGGCCTTCCTTCATGCGAGCGATCAGATCGGGGATGTCGGCGATGGTCGTCGCGAAGCCAATGCCGGAGTCATACCACTCGACACCGGCGTTGCGGCCGGACGGCGACAACGGCACTGCCATGCCAAGCACGCGGCCATGGATGTCGACGACTGCGCCACCGTAGTTGGCTGGCGAAGTGTAGGCGTCGATCTGTAGCGCCCGGCCATAGATGCGTTTCTTCGCACTGACGATGCCGAGATGCACGGTCGGATCGTCGGCGGCGAACGTGCGGCCCAGAGCGAACGCCCATTGGCCGACGTGGACCTTGTCCGGGTGCACGAACTCTGGCACGGGCAGGCCCTCGGCGTCGATCTTCACGAGTGCGATGCCGCGACTCGTGTCTTCACCAACGCGTTCAGCATGGTAGGTGCCGTGGCCAGGCACGTTGATCAGGATCGTGGTTGGATCCATGTTGAGTGCGAACCGCGAGATCATGATCCAGCCATCCGAAGTCAGGATGATGCCGGACGTCTTACCTTGCGTTTGTTGGAAGCCCTGCGCGACTAGACCGAGCGTCTTCTTGGGCTGCTTTTTCTTGGGCTTGGGCTTCTTGTCCTTTGGATCTTGAGGCTTTGCGCCGGGCTGCTTTTGGTCGGGCTTCTTCTGGTCGGGCTGCTTCTGGTCAGGCTGCTTCTGGTCAGGCTTTGCGTCCGGCTTGGTTGGATCGACTGGCTTCGGCAGTTCCGTCGGATCAGGCTTCGGAACAACCTTTGGTGCCTTCGGCTTCGGACGCGGCTTTGGCGGTGCCGGCCCGTCCATCGGACCGTCCTTGCCGAGCTTGCGCCGCGTGCCGCCGAAGGTCTCAACCGTGACCACGAATGGCCCAGCCTTCTTCAGCGCAGCCTGCAGAACCGGCTCCAACTTGAGGAACTCATCGAGGTTGCCTTGCTGCGCCGCCAGCGGCAGCAACAGGGCGAACAGTGCTATTGCGGATCGCAGGTTCATTTCTTCGGCTCCTCTGCCAACGTCATGTCGCCGGACAGCACCCGCGTGCCGCGCTTCCACGTCACTTTGATCGTGTCGCCCGGCTTGAACTTCTTCAGCACGGTGCGCAGTTCCATACAGCTGCGAACGGAAAAGTCATCGATGCGCACGATCAGGTCGTCAATGCGCAAACCGAGCGTGCGGCCGGGTGACTTGCGTTTCACGCGTTCGACATAAGCCGGCGGCGACTTCCGGCCGGCTTGTTCGAACAACGTGATGCCGGTCCAAACCGGCACGACCGTCTCTTCGACGACTTCGCGCTTATTGCCGTTCACTACTTCTTCGAGGTAGGGCAGCAAGTCGCGAGACGGAATCGCCGCCGACAACATCGTGTTGGTTTCCTTGCTATCGAGCAGGCGCATGTTGAGTCCGATCCAACGACCATCGAGCGTGAACAAACCGCCGCCGTAGTGGCCCGGGTTGTTGCACGCGTCCGTCAGGATGATGTCGTTGTCGTATTTGACGTCGGCCATGCGATAGCGAAGTGCCGTGTTGGCCTTGCCGCAAACGACACCGAACGTCGCACTGACCTTCTCGGAGAACTCAGCGAGTCGGAAGCAGTTGCCAAGCGACACCACGAACTGGCCATTGCGATACTTGGCCTGCTCTTTGACTGGTGGCCACAGCGGCTGCAGTTTGCCATCAACCTCTTCTGGGCTGATCTTGAGCATGCGCACGCCAAGCTTCTCGTCAGCAGGATACAAGATCGCGTCGTGCACCGAACCGTCGTATAGCACGATGCGCGTGCGATCCGACTGCAGCAGGATCTGGTCGAGCGTGATGATGTGGCCGCGGTCGCTCACAATGAGGCCGGTTGCGTAGGCCTTAATCGTCGCCAAGCCAGATGCGCCGTGGATCTTGACGATGCTCGGCATCAACTTGTCGACGGTGCGCTCGACTTGCGTCTTCGGCTTGCGCTCATCGAACGAGTACCGTTTGCCGAAGTCCGTCTTCTGTGCAGAGAGCACGCTCGCGGTAGCGAGAACGATCATTGCGATGCGCATCAGGCGTCCCTCCGGAACCATCGTTGCTCGGCTTTGCCAGTCACGCGCATGCCGCTCGACCAACCTTGCTCTAAGGCGCCATCCACGACGACACGTAGCTTGGTGCCACGCACATACCATTCGACGCGAGCACGCCGCACTGGATCACGGAATGAGAAGCCTGCTGGTGTGCCATCGAGCAGGAACCACGCTTCGCAGTCACCATCACCCGGCATCAGGAATCGGTAACCAGCAGCTCCGTGCACGTGCACGCCGCCGATCAGCAGGGCGTGCTTCATGCGAGCGGGAATCTCTGCGCGCGGCCACAGCATCGAATTGCATGCGAGTTCTCGGCGCAGGCGTTCGCGTTCTTCAGTGGTCAGGTCGCGCGTTTCGCCATCGACTTTGGTGAAGCCCGAATCGGCGCCAAGGCGGACCATGATCGTGCGGCCAATCTCGATGCGCAGTCGATCGCCATCGGCAATCGTCACCAGCTTGGTTTCGTCCGGCCCACGCCGTGTCCATTGCACCGCAATGTCTTGCTCATCGGAATTGGCCCAGCTGTCGACGATCTGCTGCGTCGCAATACGGCGATCAATGCGACTCGCAAGCCGAGCGTCATCGCCGGTTCCGTTGCGACTCGAACCGGTGTCGAGCGCGGTCATCTTGACGGTGACTTCGCGCTCATCGCCAAAGCCGCCTTGCTCCTTCTGCGGGCGATGGCGAAGGGTTACCCAAGTGTCGGCGGGTAGCACGCCAACAAAGGTCGCGAGTTGGTTGGCCGAACGCACCTCCATGCCATTGAAGCGGGTGATCTCATCACCGAGGCCAACACCAGCCTTCGCGACCACAGAGTCTGTAAACGTCTGCTGCACAAACACGCCGCGCTTGCGCGTCTTGCCATCGCGCGAGTTCATGAACCACGCACTCATGTCGAGGGTGCCGTGTTCGGTGTGACGGCCAGCGACGAGATCGCCGAGGAAATTCTTGATCTGGTTGGCCGCGATCGCGAAGCCAACCCCAACGTTGACGCGACCGCGATCACCGATCGAAATGCGCCCGTTGATGCCGATCACGTCGCCCGCTTCGTTGAACAACGGGCCGCCAGAATTACCTGGATTGACCGGCGCGTCGACCTGGATGCAGTCCGGGTAGACCAACATGCGGTTGCCTTGCCCTTCTTGATAGCGATGCGTGCCGGAGACGATGCCGAAGGTGACCGTTGGCGTGAAGTCCGTCGCCAGCAAGAACGGGTTGCCCATCGCGAACACCGTTTGGCCAACCAGCAGCGCGTCGCTGTCACCCAACTCGCAGTAGGGCCAGGTTTGGCCTTCTTCCTTTGGCAGCAAGCGGATCACGGCAAGGTCGCTGCCGGGGTCGATGCCGAGCACGACTCCTTCATAGAGCTTGCCGTCCGGTAGACCGATCTTCTTGTTCTTGTAGTGCGAGGCGCCGCTCGGCTGATGCTCCGCACGCCAATTGGCTTGCCACGCCGCGATGAACGCGTCTTCTTCGTCTTCACCGCCGTCCGTCTTCTTGCGCCACGCGTCGACAACCTCATCCGGCGGTTGCGGCGGGTCCTTCAGCTTGTAGCCCTTGTCCGGTTTGCCAACGACGTGGAAGTTGGTCAGCAAGAAGCCAGCGGGATCGAAGATCACGCCACTACCACCGCCGGGGGCGTCCATCGACATCACCGAGCAGACGGCTTGGGCGCACCGATCGATGACGGCGATGCGGCGCGATTCACTCGCCGCGACGGCATCGATGGGATCCTGCATCACGCAGGATGCGAGCACAGCGAGAAGCATCATGATCAGTGGGTGGGGGTGGGAACCCCGGGGGAGTTTGGTCTAAGCCACGAAGCGACTGCTGGAGAACTTCAGCTGGGCGCCGTCACATCTGCAGCGCTACCTCTGAACGACCCGAGCATCTGCGAACGCACAGAAATCGCCGAGGTCGTAGTTCTTGCCAAAGTCGACCTCGAGCACCAATGCCTTGGCCTTGTTCAGATCGATGCGCAGTGCCAGCGGACGTTGCCCGCGCGTCATCGGCTTCGATTCGAACACTTGCTTGCCGTCGGCGAGCACGCGGAAGATCGCGTGGGCTTCGGGGCCGCCGCGGTCATCAATGCCGATCATCGCTTCAAACATGTCGAAGCGACCCGACAGGTCGTAAGTGAGTTTCGTATATGGCACGAGGCCCAGACCGCGCTCGAAGTGAGTGCCGGCAAGATCGAAGCCAGGACCAGCAATGGAACGGTCGGTATGCCACGGCCAGACGCGATCAAACGCGGGCGTTTGCTCAACCTTCGGCGTCAGTTCCGACATCCAAACCAGCTTGTCGCTGGAGACGTCGATGCGATGCAGGTTGCGCATCGGCACGTCGATCACGAAGCCTTCATCGATCCGGCAGCGCAGGCTTTCACCGAGGCTCAGGATCTTGCCTTCGATGCGCTCACCGGTCGTCAACGAGATCGCGGCACGTGGACGTGGCTGGCGATCCGGGGCGAAGCCGGTGTTGGCTCCAAACACGACGGCGGCAATGCCCGAGAGTTCGAAGTCATACGCGGACCCGCGCAACCCAAACTCGATCGACTTGGCGGTGATGCTCGCGACGGTCACGGACGAACGCTGGGCCTTGCCGTCCTTGACGACATAGATCAGATCGTTGTTGGCAGGTGGCGCTTCGAGATCCTGCGGGAACAGGTTTGGCTGCGGGCGTTGCAAGCCACCCTGACGAATGGCGCGCACCGTGCTGAGCGGCACCTCGACATTGAGACCGGCCGGTAAGCGCACGATCAAGATCGCGGGCTGGCCATCGGCAGCCACACGGCCACTCAGCTTCTTGGCTGGCAGCTCAAGACCCGAACGCAACCAAACGCGGTTCTCGACCTGGACCTTGCGTGGCTTGGCGTCGGCGCGTTCGAACGACAACAGTTCGCCAACATCGATCTTGGTCTCACCGGCTTCGCCAGTGATCGTCGCAATGCCGTCTTCGGCTACCGCCAGCGTGCCAGTCAAGGTCCTGCCATCCACGGTGCGGGCCGTGCCAGTCGCCTGCGCTGGTGCGACTGCTGCGAGCAGTGAACCCAGCGCGGCAACCAGTGGCAGCGAGCGCCTGACTGGCTTGGTTGATCTTGGCCTGATGGATTCTGGCTTGCTTGATCTCACTTGCGATCAGCCTTGCCGAGCTTCTTGTAGTACGCCTCAAGCATCTTCTGGTACTGGGGCGGCATCGAGTTCTGCACGTCCGCCATGATCTTCTTTCGCTCACTGTCGCGCATGTCGCCCCAACGGTCGGCGAGCGACGGCTTGTTGTTCAACTTGCCGACCTTGGCTTCGCCACCAGGCAGCGCACTGGATGCGGCCGGATTGCCGGACGGATTGAGACCAGAAGCTGGGCCACTCGACTGCTTCTCCATTTCCTGGAACATCTCGATGAGCACATCAAGTTCTTCCAGGTAGCCCTCTTGGTCAAGCTGAACGGGCTTGTCGGTCTTGTTCTTGCGAAGGTCACGAGTCGTCTTCTTCATGCCGTCAGCCAGCATGTGCAATCGACTTTCCTTCTGTAGTTCAAGCTCAAGCACGCGTTGATGTGCAGCCGAACGCAAGCGCTCACTGGCGTTCGGGAACCACGCGAGGAATGCGCGGAAACGCGGGATCGCATCATCGATCATCGGGACCTCGGCCAGCGACTGCGCATAGAAGTACGCAGCTTCGCCATCGAGTGGCGAGTGGTTGAGGTTGCTGCTGATGTAATCGTTGAGCACTTCGATCGCGCGCTCTGGGTCATCGCTAGTCAGGAACAAGCGCGCCATGTGGTAGCGCACGTGTGCCTGTAGCAGCGGCGACTTCGTGTCGACGAGCACCTGGGCGAGCAACAGTGCCGCCTTTGGGTCTTGGTCTTGGGCAGCCAGCACCGCTGCGTCGAACTTCGGCAACGCCTTGCGCAGCAAGTTGTCGGCGGCGCGCGCTGCACCGATCTCTTCCAAGTCCTCGCCGAAGGTCTTCACTTGCAGTGCGGTTGCACCTAGCGCGCGAGCGACCTTCTCAAAGCGGGGTTGATCAAACGGCTTGAACGGGTTCTGCACCTGCACATCCGGAATCGTCGGCAGGTGTGCCTCCGGTCGGGTGCCTTCGCCAGGCAACTTGATCTGGGCGCACACCCCGGACGCGAACGCCCCGAGCACGACCAGACCAAGCAGAGGCTTTTGCATGGATGTGTTCAAAAGGGATGAGAGGCGCATTACTGGCCTCCCTCGACTCCGTTCTCCTTACCAAGCTTCTCGGCGAGAAGGCGCATCAGCTCCTTCACGCGAGCCTGCTTCTTGGAAACCTTATCGTAGTCGTCCTGGGCGAGCGGGTTGGTCTCGGCGTCGGCATCCGCGGCTTTCGTCTTCTTGTTCACCCGTTCCTGAAGGAATCGCAACATCTTGAGCTCGGCCGACACGGGCACGAGCGGTGGCGCTTTGCCACTTCAAGTACCCGTTCAACCTCCGCCTTCTTTCTGCTCGATCGTCTTACGGAGAGCATTGATGAGGAGGGAGAGCAGGTCTTCGACGTCCTTCTGCAAAAGGTTCATCGACGCGCCAGTCTTGTGCTTGCCGAGGTCGGCAGCGACATCATGCAGCTCTTCGCGAAGTTGCTGAACCATCGGTGGGAATACCGCGGTTGTGCCGTCTTCTTCGAGCAGCTTGAGCGCGTCGATCGCCTCTTGCTCGAGCTCGACCTCGCCAGCCGCGAGTTCGCTAATCTTGCTCACCAGCGCGCTCGGCAAGGCGCCGGACGCGGTCATGATCTTCTTGCGGGTCGCGTCGACGGTCTCGGTCTGCGCCGTCAACTCACGTTGACGCGCAAGCATCGCCGTGAAGCGTTCTTCAAGCGCGCGAAGCACTTCGTCCTGCAGTTGCTGCCGCAGCTGAGCGAGGGCTTCTTCGAGCGCCTTCTTGGCGGCTTCGAGGTCATCCTTCGCGTCCTGCTGCTTCTGCTTAGCGGGAACGAACTCCTTCAACTGGCCGGCCGCAGCACGCTGCTTCGGGACGGCTTGTTGCACCTTTTGCTTGCCGGGCGTCGGCTTGCCTTCGCTGCCCTTCTCGTCGCCCTGCTCAGCCTTCTCCATGTCCTTGGCCAAGGTGTCGGTCGCCTTCTGCGTGTCCTCCTGTTTCTTAGCAAGTTGATCGAACGGCAGCTCCAGCAACTCGCGGGCGGCGTCTTCGGCCATCGCGTCGAGTTCTTCGATGGCCTGCTTGAGAGCTTCCATCGCCTGGTCCTGATCCTTCAGGGCCGACTCAGGCTGCTTCTCACCGAGGGCTGATGCGGCCTTGCCCATCGACTTGGCGGCCTTGCCGGCCTTGCCACTGGCATCGCTCGGCTTGCCTTCGGAGGGCTTGCCCTCAGACGGCTCGGATGGCTTGGCGTCACTAGGCTTCGCGTCGCTGGGCTTACCTTCGCCCGGCTTCGGCTCGCCAGCCTTCGGCTTGCCTGCAGCCGCCTTGGCTTCCTTCTTGAGTTGGGCGTCCTTCTTCTCGAGGTCCTTGAGGTCCTTCGCGAGTTCGTCGGTCGCTACTTCGAGTTCGCCTTCCTTGTTCTCGAGCGGCTTGGCCAAACCCTCTGCCACGTCTAGCGGCAGCTGGTTGGTCGCATCGCGCAACTCTTGCTGCTTTTTGAGAAGGTCTTCGGCGCGCTGCTTCTGTGCCTCAATGTTCTTGAGGTGCTTCTGCAGTGCCTCGGCGCGAGCTGAGTCTTCCTTCTCTTGCTGCTGCTCCTTGGCGAGTTCGTCGACTCGGTCCTTGAAGGCTTCGAGCAAGTCGATGCGCTCAAGCAGTTCGCGCAGGTCCGCGTTGCGGTTCTGCAGCAACTCGAGCAGCGAGCGAAGGTCCGACTTCAGCTTGCCCATCATGACCAGGCCTTCGTCCCACCGCTCTTGGCGGAGGAGCTTGCCGGCGCTCTCGAGGCGGTTGTGCAGTTTCTTCTCCTGCACGAAGCGCAGGCCAGTGCTCAGCAGCTTGCTCTCCTCCGGCTCATCCTTTTGTAGGACGACCATGAGCTTGCCCATGCGCTCGGTGAGCTCCTGGAACTTGCCTTGGGCAAGCTCTTGCTTGCTCGTGGCGCTAACGGGCGGATCCTGCGCCTGCAACGATGACGACAAGGGCGTCACGGCTGCAAACATCAGGGCCGCCACAATGGCGATTCCTCTAGAAATCATTACTGCACCTCGGGGAGGGGTTTGCCCCATGCGGGACGTTCAGGTCGGTCTACTTAGGCTTCTTCGGCGTTTCTGGCTGCCCAGGTTTCTTGGGCGGCTCAGAACCGATTGGTTTGGGGGACTGCTGCTTCTTCTTCTTTGGATTGAAGAGGCTGTTCTCGAGATCTTCGAGACGCGTTTTGACGTCTCGGATGGCCTCGCTCTCCAGATTTATCACGTTCCGGAGATCTTCGATGAGGGCCGCGAGGCTCTCCGCCTGCTCCATCTCCTTCAAGATCGACGTTAGACGATCCGTGATGTCTCGGTAACCCTTGACTGCCTCGGCTCTTACTGCCTCATCGTTGGTCCGTAGAAAGCGGTCGACCAGCTTTGCGGTGGCTGGGAAATCCTCCTTGGCCAGGACCTCCAGAGGGCTGGGGATCAGCGCTTCCATCTGACGAACCTTGGTCGGCTCAATCAGACGGTTGTTCTCGTATTCCCACAGGATGCGTTGGTAGGCCTCACTGACGAAACGAACTTGGCGGCCCATTGCCTGCTGGCGACGAGCCATCAGCTTGAAGCGTCCTCGTGCAAGCTTGGCCTGATCACCGGCATCGCCAGGGTTGACGGTCTCGACTAGTTCGAGGGTTGCAGTCGCCTCGCGGTCGGCAATCGCCTGCAGTTCGGTGCGCTGCTCGACCTGACGACGACGCAGTTCTTCGATCAGCTTGTCGTTGGTCACGACGCGGAAGGTCATCGTCTCACTGAAGCCTTCGTGCGGCTCACCGGGACCGAAGTTGTCCTTTGCCGCGTAGCGCAGTGAGAACAGCATGCCGGCCTGGATCGGGTTGTCGGGACTGTTGGGCGTGCTGATCGTGTTCCAAGTCTTTAAGTCGACGTTGGCTTCGACTTCGTACTTCAACGAGTTCGGCACCAACTGTTGATCGAAGATTGGCTTCGCGTCCGCCCATGGCTCAGGCAGCAACGGCGTGTCGTCAGGACCGCGGTCTTTGTTCTCTTGTCGCGTGGCGCGCATCGTCGCGACGATCTCGCGAATGCCGAAGTCGTCGCGCACCATGAGCTGGCCAGGAATGCGCGCTTGCGTCGTGATCGACGAACCGATGCCGCGCAAACGAATGTCGATGGTCGGCGTCTTGTCTTCGCCAACTCGCAGCACCAGCTTGGGTGGCGTGCCCGCACCGAGACTGTCTGAGTCGATGACATCGATGATCAGCAGGCCCGACTTCTTGGGATAGAACTCGCCGGTGAACGACTTCTTGTCGTCACCGAGAGCCATCACAATCTTCTCGTCATTGCCAAACAGCAAGAACGCCGACGTCAGCAACTTTTGACTCGTGGCAGTGAGTGTCAACTTCACGCCGCGCGGCAGACGCAACTCGCCTTCTGTAGGTGGCACGACGTAGGGCTCACGCTCCATATACGCGGGAAGCGTCACATGCACCGCCAAATCGTCGACACGCGGCCGTTCGACAATCTTGACGGCAAGTTCGATCGCCAACGAATCGCCGCCTTGCGCGGACAACATTACGTCGTTGAGCACGGCATCGATCGTCCAGGTGAACTCCGTTTCGCCAGTGAGACTCATTGGCTCACTGCCGGTCTCGCCGTCAGCGAACTTGTAGTCCATAAACATCTGGTCCGGCATCGGACCATCGACTTCTACCCGCACCGTCAGCGCGTCACCTTGTGGCAAGCGCACTTCGTCCGAACCATCGACGAACGACAGGACCGTGTAGCGCGGCCAGTCGACATTGGTCAAGAGCACATTGCGGCTCGCCCAGATGCCGAGCGATTCAGAACCGATGCGTGCATCGATGCCAGCCCAACCAATGAAGAACACGAACATCGTGAAGATGCCGAGGGCGAACTTGCGAACGCGGCCGCCATCGATCGCGCGCGCAAACGGGATCGACTGCAAGCGATCACGAACACTCGAGACCACCGCCGCCTTCATCTCCTGCGATTCGACCGAGCGGGTTTCGACTCCGAGTTCTCCGTCGAACTGCAGAGAACTGATCAGGACCTGCTCAAGCTCGGGGCTCTTGCGTTCGACAGCGAGCGCCATCTCTTCGACACTGAGGTGTACATCGAGTGACGTCATCAAGCGTCGACGCACGACGCGGGCCACGGCGAAGATAAAGCTACCGAGCAAGATGGCGCGGAAGATCCACTCAAGACGCAAGAAGCGGTCGGTGAGAAACGTCGGCAGCGCGTAGGCAACCGACATCAATGCAACGACACCAATTGTCTCGATCCAGATACCCGTACGAGCGCGCGATCTCTGCTGCTGCAAACGCTCGCGCGCCGCAGTCAACTCACGGCCCAATGGCGTGGGTTGAGGAGTTGGCGCCGAGGCAGGCGACTCAGGAATAGTCGAAGAGCTCATAGCAGGTTGAATCGTTTGCGCAGCAACCACTCGATTGACAGCAGCAGCAGCACGATCGTAATCGTCGGCCAGCCATCCCAAATCGCGTGTGGGGTACGGAAGGTATCAGTGGCCGAACGGGACGGGATGCGATCGAGGGCCTTCAAAAGTTCGGCAGGCGTCTCAAACAGTTCGCCGCCGGTCGCACCGGCAATCGACGCCAACTCGGCGCGATCCATCGGGCCTTGGGATTCGATTTGGGCCGGCACAACTTGGAAGGTCAGCTCGACTTGCTTGCCGATCTTCTCAAGCGGGCGAACCCGGTAGGTGCCCAGATTCGTCGCGCGGTAGCGCAGCGAGTAGCTGCCCGGCAACGCTTCGATCGGGATCAATGAAATCGTTTCGTTCGCTTCGCCATCACGTTCGATCGTGACCGGGAACGACTCAGCGATCAGCGGCTGGAGCACTTCGTCTTTGACTTCGGCGACCAGTTCGATTGCGTCACCAAGATCGATCTTATCCGTACTGGCCAAGATGCGCAGACGGCTGTTGCCGGCCTGCAAACGCCCCTCGAACAGGTAGCGGATGCCATTGACCCAGAAGCGGTCGTAAGCGTCTTGGTGAATCGAGCGCCAGCGATAGGTCTCGTCGGTGCCGACGAACAACACGCGACCAGCGCCAATGCTTTGCATCGCGATGATCGGCATGTTCTTGCCACCACGTCGGAAGTCCGGGCTCGGGTGTTCGGCAAGCGCGACCGCAATCGGCTTGAGACGCGTGACCGGGAACCAGAAGTGGAAGCCCGGCATGCTCTCCCAAAGCAGCTTGCTGGTGTCCTTGTCGTCATGCACCTTCATGACCTTGGCACCAAAGCCTTCTTGGCCGGCGGTGGTCAGCTTGTAGCGCCACGGATTCTTGAATGCCTTGCCGAAGCCCATCATCTCGCGCTCGGCGACTTCGATGTTGGGGACGATCGGCAGGATGTCGGCGATGGCTCGAGTGTTCGCCGTTGGGCGCAGCGAGTCGAGGGTGTATTTCTCACCGGCGACCCACCAGAGACCACAGCCGCCTTCGGTGACGTGCTTGGCGAGGTTCTCGCAGAAGCGCTTGGTCAATCGCTCTTGATCGGGATCGATCAACACGACGACGTCGTAAGGATCGAAGTCGATGCGTTCTTCCGGCAGGCTATCGATCAGAACGTCTTCGTTGCCTTCCTGCGGGAACTTCTCGTCCGCACTCTGCAACCAACACGACACGTCGATCGTCTTGTCGCGAATCAACAGGTTGCGCAAGATCTGAAACTCGTGGCTCGACCCGCCAGAGAGCAACAGCAGGCGCAAGCGACGATCGAGCACTTCAACCGCTTCGGTCTTGGTGTGCCGTTCGGCAATCATCGATTCACCTTCCGGCGGCACGATCTCGGTGCGATACAAGAAGCGGCCAGCAGTGTCGCTGGTCAGTTCCTTCCAGTTGATGGTGGCCTCTTGCGATGCGCCGATCGCAACCTGCTGGGTGGCGACAACAATCTCGGCACCCTTGTCATCGGTGCGCACCAGACGCGCGGTCACCGTGACGCCGTCGTAGCCCTGCGACGTCACCGTCGCCTTCATCTCGTAGGGGTCGCGCTGGAACACCTTCGAAGGCGCGTCCATGCGCGTCAGCTGCACGGTCTGCGTTTCGGATGGGTCGCCAACGCCAAGCACGAACGTGTGCGGGATCTTGCGTTGCTCGAGCAGTCGCGCAATCTCGGCTCCCTGCGGGCCAGCTGTTCGGCGGCCATCGGTGACGAACACCACGGCAGCGATCTCGGCCGGGCGACTCTTGTCGAGCGCCGTGCGCAAGGCACCACCGAGGTTGGAAGAACGACCATCGGCAATCAGCTTGTCGAGGTCGAGCACCGGCACGGGCGGCGGCTCGTTCGGATCCGCTGGCAAGGGTTCGCCATCGGGACCGAGCTTCGGTGGCTGCGCAATGACCGGCAGGTCTTTGACACTGCCGTCAAACCCGTAGAGCTGCACGCGGTTCTTCGCGGCGAGCTTCTGCACGAGGCTTTGTTTGTCCTTGGCAAGCAGTGCCTTGACCAGATCCAAGCGCGTCTCCACGGTCGGATCCGTCGCACCGATCTCTTGCCAGCCGGTTGCGGCTCGCTGGACTTCTTCGCGGCGCCACGCATCGACATGCGTCATCGATTGCGACGTGTCTACCAGCAAGATCGTGTGGCCGGGGCGCGTCTCGCGCTTGACGGTCACCAGGTTCGGTTCGAGCAACAGCGCGATCACGGCCAAAACGGCAAGTGTGCGCAGCGACCCGAGGATGAAACGTTGCAAGCCACTGAGGTTCTTGCCGTCGCGGCGATAGCAGAAGCCAATGAAGACAATGCTGAGCGCGATGCCCATCAACACGAGCATTCCCAACCCACCGGTCGGGAAGTTCGCGAACTCAAAGTGCAGCTCGGAGCCGGGTTCGATTTCGATCCCACGCCACTCCGCCAGCCATCTCAGAAATTCATCCATCGTGTGATGCCCGCCTATCGGCGGCCAAACCTCCAAGCGAGCAGCGACTCGGCCAACAGGCCAACTAACAACAAAGCAGCCAGTAGCGGCCACGCCTCACCTTCGCTGGCAGCAGTACCGACGCCAGTTTCATCGCGAACGAACGTAACGAGATCGTGCACGTTGCTCGGATACATCTTCTTGAACGCGGGTTCATCGAAGGCGACTAGGCGACCTTCGTTTGGCGGTGCGTTGCGCGCGATCATGCGCTTGTCCGGCACGCCATCGTGACGCTCGAGTTCGATCTCGTAGGCACCGCGCTCGGTGAGTTCCGACATCGCAACCTTGAGCGACAATATTGGGTTGCTCGCCGCGGGTGCTTGGGCAGCCGGGTTGGCGGCTGGCTGGTCGCCGGGCTTCACAGCTGGCTTTTCACCGGGCTTGGTAGTGCCAGGTTGCTTGTCTTCAGGCACGACTTCGGGCTTTGGCGCCGCCGCGGTGATCGTGCGTTCGTCATCGCCCGCGAGCGAACGCATCGTCACATCGGCGCGATACAAACCCGGATCCACTGCCAACGTCAGCACGCCATCCGTCAGCAAGTTGCTGCGGCTTTGGTCGTCACGACGCGCTGCGAAGTGATGCAGCTGGTGCGTCATGACCAAGAACAAGTCTGTCCTCGGAAGGTCGCTCCAAAAGAGGTCCGCGGAGATCGAGAACAACGCGACTTCGCCAGCCGATCCCTTGTAGGTGCGCGTCGCCAACATCGGCGGGCCATCGGCACCACGGATGCGCACAACGATCGACGCCTGGTGGTTCGCCGGTTCTTCCAGTTCAAGCCAACGCTTGACCTGAATATAGTTGCCGAGCACCAACTCAAAAAACTCAGCGACACCCGTACACATCGCATGGTCTTTGTTCGCCAAGTGCGCGTGCTCAGGACGATCCGGGTCGCCATTGATCTCACCGATTGGCAACGGCAGCAGGCCCGCGCCATCCTTCCAGAACAGCTCGTTGTAGCGCGGCGCGTCGATCAGCGAACCACAGGTGATCGCCAGACCACCGCCGGAGGCAACGAACGCTTCGAGCCGCTCGGCAGCTTCGGGCGTTGGCGACTGCACGTTGCAGAGCCAGATCATGTCGAAGGCGTCGAGGTTGGCTTCGTCGAAACCGTTCTCCGTGACAACCTGCGCCTCGATGCCCGACTCCGGCACATCGAGTGTCGCTCGCAGGAAGAACACTTCGCCCAGGTCTTCGTCGGGATCACCGTCAACGAGCAGCACACGGCTCTTGTCGCGCACCTGTAAGGCCAGCGTGCGACGATCGTCAAACGGGAACGACTCGCTTGGTTCGAGCAGTGCGTCGAGGCGGTGCGGACCGGCTTCATGGAACGTGTGGTCCATCTGCACCGTGTAGCGCTCGCCCGGAGCAAGTTGCGGCACGTCTTGGGTGATGCGACTCTGACCGTCAATCTCGATCGAAACCGTGGTTGGCGCGGTCGGGTCGAGGCCGAAGTTTTTGACGTCGATGCCAAGCGTGACCGGCACTGCGGCGATCGCCAAGCGATCCACCAACTTGACGTCGATGACGGCGAGGTTTCTATGTTGGCCGCCAACCGTCAACACGGTGACGTGTTCGTTGTCGCGCGCCATCGAGCTCAAGCCGGCGAGTAACGCAGGCCGCGGCTTGTCATCGGGCGTCGCCCAGTCCCACGACCGGCGATCGCCGACGAGGTAGTACTCAGTATGCGATGCGTCTTCGACTTCGTGGGCGCGCGTGACCGTCACTTCCAAGGCCTTGCCGAGGTCAGGCGAACGATCGCTGACCTGCAGTTCCTTGAGCCTGGAGCCAGCATCGCGGCTAAACGAACCACCAATGCGTTGCGACCAAATATGCGGCACACCCGCCGCGCTCGTTGTGACTAGCGAGAAGATGTCGCCTTGGCGACGCAAGCCAAGATCGTCGGCCAGCATCTTGATGCGATCCTGCGCCTTCTCGAACAACGCCGTGCTGCCAGTTCGCTGCGTCATGGACGCGCTGTCATCGAGAATGACGACGTGGTGCGTGCGCGATCCGAGCAGGCTGCTACCGCCAAGTTGCGGACGACTGACCAACGAGATCAGCAGCAACACCGCCAACACGCGCAGCAACAACACCAACCACTGCTCCATGCGCATGCGCTTGCGGTTGCGCTTCATCGCCTTGAGCAAGAAGGTCATGGCAGCCCATGGCACCTTCTGGAACCGTCGCCGATTCAGAATGTGGATGATGATCGGCACCGCCGCTAGCGGCAGCGCCCACAGCAGCATCGGATTGAGGAAGGCCAATCCAAGCATCATAGTTTTCCCAACATCGTGTTCGTTCGCTCAGTCTCGTTGTAGCTACCGCTGGTAGATCGGTACGAGAGAGTGTGGCAGTTGCAGGATAGTCAGCGCGACGGCGGTTCCGTAAACGGAGCCGATGCCGTCACCGTTCCAACTGCCGTCCTTGGCTTGTTGCTTCAACAACCACGCAGCGGCGCGATTGTAGTAATCGTCCCAATCCTGGCCGCCGCGCTGGTAGAGCGCCTGCGACCAATACAGGATCGTGTAGTAGTGGTAGCCCGTGGTGTCGACGGCCACCTTGAGGTGAAGCTTGCAGAACTTCACAGCACTGTCGACGAATGGTTGGTCGTCGTAGACGCCTGCGTTGTAGAGCACCGCAACTCCCGCAGCTGTGATC
Source organism: Planctomycetota bacterium (assembly GCA_051278165.1). GTDB lineage: Bacteria > Planctomycetota > UBA1135 > UBA1135 > UBA2386. Next base: position 44,140 of record JBNMNW010000006.1, read on the forward strand.
GCAGGCCTGCTATCCGAGCCCTTCATGCTCAGACGATAGCAAATGCCACCGTCTGGATTCTGGCAGCGCTTGATGTAGTCAACGGCGCGATCGATCGTCTTCTTGTCGACGACAATGCCTGCCATGCGACACGCACGCAGCGCTTGGATTTGGGTAACGGTGACACTGCCCTCATCTTCGTTGCTGGTTGGTCGGTAGTACCAACCGCCGGCGGCGGACTGTGCGTCACGGATCAACGCGACCGCACCATCGAGCACGCGCTTCAAGCGCTTCTGGGTGCGCTGGTCTTCTTCCATCCCATAGACGGAAGCCAACAACAACGTCGCGAAGCCATGGCCATACATGCCGTGGCTCTCTTGTTCGCCGAGCGAGATGTAGCCGGTCTCCGTGTCAACCCGCTGCAATAACCACTCAGTTGCCTTGCGAACCTGTTGCCACTGGGTGCCGCGCGTCGGCGTCGAGCCACCAGCAAGAATGGCCATGCCAGCCATCGCCGTCATCGCGACCGGGTAGCGACCGTAGCCGCCACCATTGCTCCAACTGCCATTGCTCGCCTGATTGCTGTTCAACCACGCTTGGCCACGCTGGATCGCTTTGTGGATCGCTGGCGTGACACCTGGTGGCAGCACAGCAACCTGAGCCGCCAACTGACCCGCACATAGCGGCAACAGCACAGCAGCCAGACTTGCTTGGAAGCTTCGCAACATCGTGATCTTTACTCTTCAGCCCGTGGCAGAGGTGCGTTGCTCGACAGGCGTGTGCTCATCGATGCGGATCGGTGCGCGGACACGTCGACGAATGGTTGGATTCAGCGAAGTCTCTGCGTGATGAGCGGCGCGATCGGCGCAGTCTTGGTGAGTGAGTGAGATGTGCAACGGGCTGCTAGCGCTGATAGATCGGAGCGTAAGAGTAAGGCAGTTGCAGGATCGTCAATGCGATCGCCGTGCCGTAGACGGTGCCAATACCATCGCCCTGCCAGCTACCATCCTTGCTCTGCTGCTGCATGAGCCACTTGGCCATACCCTTGTAGTAATCGTCCCAATCCTTGCCACCACGTTGGTAGAGCGCCTGGCTCCAGTAGAGCTGCGCGTAGAAGTGGTGGCCGGTGTTGTTGACCGACGACTTGATGCGCTGCTTGCAGTATTGCACCGCCTTGTCGACGAACGGTTGGTCGTCGTAGACACCTGCGTTGTAGAGCACGGCCACGCCAGCAGCGGTGATTGCCGGACGACCATCGCCGCCAGAATTGAGACTGTAGCGAATGCTGCCGTCTGCGTTTTGACAGCGCTTGATGTAGTCGACGGACTTGTCGATGACCTTCTTGTCGACCACGATGCCCGCCATGCGGCACGCACGTAGTGCTTGGATCTGCGTGACCGTGACACTGCCTTCGTCACTGTTGGAATCGGGCGTGTAAATCCAACCACCAGCTGAAGACTGCGCCGAAGCGATCAACCCGACGGCCTTGTCGAGCACGCGCTTAAGCTTGGCTTGCGTACGCAAGTCCTCTTCCATGCCATACACGGACGCTAGGTAGAGCGTCGCGAAGCCATGGCCATACATGCTGCGGCCATCTTCTGCAGGGATCGAGATGATGCCATTGCTGGCATTTGCGTTCTTCATCAAGAAGCCAACGGACTTGCGCACCTCTTGCCAATAACGACCGCGCGTTGGCGTCGAACCGGAAGCGATGAACGCCATGCCAGCTAGGCCAGTCATCGCGGAGGGATAGGAGCCATAGCCGCCCGAATTGCGCCAACTGCCATCATTCGCCATGTTGCGCGAAAGCCAGGTCAGGCCGCTTTGAATGGACTTGTGGATCTCCGGGTTGACACCAGAAGGGTATGCGGCGTTTTGCGCCGAGAGGCTTGCCGCGGCGGTGATGCCGGCAGTCATGATCAGACAGGCGATCCTCATCCTCGACCCTCCATGTAGTCGTAGAGACTCTGTTGTTCTGCTTCGTGGGCGCGCATATCGCCTGCATCTTTGCAGATCTCAATGCGTGCCAAGTGCCAGTTGAGACGCACGGTGCGATCCACGAGCAATTCGCGAACTTCGTCCATCGCCTTCAGCGCTGCCGGGAGCTTGGCATCGCGAGCCAGTCGCTCGGCGCGGCCAGACACCAGTGCGAGCAATTGCTTTGCGGCGCGCAACCGCACGCGCGCGGCCGTGCTGTTCGACACTGCTGCAGCCAAGACCTTCTCGGCTGCCAGCGGCTGACCGCTCTTCGTCAGATAGGACGCCTTACGCAGCGAATCGTCGGTGTTGCCGGCAAGCTCGCCAAGTGCTGCTGCCGTGCTATACACCTCAACACCGCCTTGATAGCCAACCGCCAACCACGGTCCATTGACGACGACGTGGCAACTGCCATTCAGCGGCTCGCGACTCTCGTCGAAAGCCGGCAACTGCAAGCGCCTCATGGGTGCCTTGTTGTTCGCATCGAACACCAACAGCTCGCGCATGTTGGGCACGATCACCTTGCCATTCGCGACGAGTCCGCGGCCACGACCTGAATATTTAGGCCCGGCCCAACTCGGCATCTTCTGCATCCAGCGCACCAAGCCGCCTTCGAGTTCGATGCTGACGAGGTGCGAGTCCGACATCGCGAACAACTGCGTCTCGTCATGGCCGATGATCTCCGTCAATCGCCCGTATGGCGCGTAGCGCGTGCGGCCGTCGAGCATCCAGACGAGTTGTCCGGTAGCCGCTTCGATCGCAAGCAGAACTTCACTATCACACGGCGCGACGATCAGCAGTCCGTCGTGCAAGATCATGTCGCTCGGCAAGAAGCTCTCGAGCACCGCCTGCGTGAACTGGTTGTTGTTGCCGCTAAAACGACGGCTGCTCGAACGTGCCTTCTTCTTCTTGAAGGTCTTGTGAGCCGAATCGTGCCGTTCGTATCTACGAATCCAACGCAGGTCGCCAGCGAACGCATCCACGGCCGCGACACAGCCGGCATTGGTCGCCATGAAGGCGATCCCGCCTTGCACAACAACGGGGCAACCCGGCGCCTTGAAGAACGGCGAGCCGCCAGCGTGCAGCGGCGTGTGCCACAACGGCTCTCCGGTGCGGCGATCCACACACTCGAGCGTGTAGGCGTCCTTGCGAATTGACGGCAACATCAAGCGCTCACCGAACACCGTCGGCGCCGCCAGAAAGGTCACTTCGCGCATGCCGTTGGCCCCGTCCTGCCAGTTTTCCGACGACCACGCGCGCTCGCCGGTGACCTTGTCGTAAGCAACGAGTTGGCTCGCCTTGAGCGGCTCCTTGCTTTGCGTCGTGTTGCTTTCGTGACCGATGATGATGAAGCGGCGCTCCTCGTCCTCGACCGGACGCAGCAACGCATAGTCACACGCCGCGATCCGAACTCGGGGATGACCTTCGCGTGCGAGCGGCGGCGCGTCGACGCCATCACCCTGACCAATCAACAATCCGGAAGAGGCATCTGCGAGGCGCAGACGGAAGTGCTCTAGGAAGACTGCGCGCGGCACGCTGTGATCGCCATCACGTTCGTTGCTAAACAACACCCGCGTGCCAGGCCCGTAACGATTGGCGAACGGCATCGCTGTCGAACGATTGGCGCCATCGAAGAAGTTGCCGTTGCGACCATTGCGGTTGCTCGGCTTCGGATCCTGGTAAGGCTGCTCGTTGCCAAACCGGTATTGCCACAGTGGCACCAGGTCCGTCGTCTCTGGCTGCAGCCACTGAATGCCGGCGTTGCGATCCGCAACGGCTGCAATCGCGACCGTGTCGCGCGCGAACAGCTTGCTGTTGGGCAACTCACGGATCGTCTCGAGTTGGCCGCGGATGCGCAGCGATTCCTCGGTGAAGTCCTCGGCTAGCTGGGTAACGGCTCGCTGCGCCGCCTCGCTTTCACCGGCGAGCCGCAGGGACAGCGCAATCTTGAAGCGGCACCAAGAGTCGCGGATGCCGAGCGTGTTACGATTCTGAGCCGGGTAGACCTCAAGCAGGTCTCGCAACACCTGCACCGACGCTCGGTAACGCCCTTCATGCATCAGGCGATCGGCCAGCAACATCATCGCGCGCCCTGCTGGCAACGTCACAAAGTAGCGATTTGCAACTTGCTCAAGAGCGGTCAAGGAGCCGCTGACCATCGCCGCCGTCAGCATCTCGTCCGCCGCAAACTCATGCCGTGTGCGATAGATCTGGATGCCAACATCTGGCATACGCGACAGCAGTTCGTGGCAAAGGCGGCGAACTGGGCGGTAGATGCGCCCGTCCCGACTGAAAACTGCATTGCGAGCGTCCAACTCACTGCTGGCGACGCGCTCATCACCCTTTTTGGTGCCTGCCGAAGAGCTGCGGCGGCCATTCGGTGCGGCGCGCGGCTTGGTTGGTTTGGAATCGGTCTTCAGCGTGTTTTGCAGCGCGGCGCCGGGTTCATTGCCCTTGGCGCCGGGTGCTCCGCCCTTGGCGCCAGGTGCATTGCCCTTGGCGCCAGGTGCTCCGCCCGGGGCCACAGGGTCACCAAGTTGGTCGCGAGACGCAAAGACTTCGACCGTTCGACCCTCGATGACGTCCTGCAAGACCTTGACCGCAGCCGTGTAGTCATCGAGATCCAAGAACATCTGCGCGCGCTCTAAGTACCTGTCGAGATTAGGATTCTCGAACATCTCGACCCGATTACCGGGGTCGTCGATGGACTGTTCGGCGCCACGCGCGGCCAAGGCTCCTAGGGGAGCATCGACCCGCACCTGTTGAGCAGAAACGACGGCAGCGCAGAGCGAGGCGCATGCAAGCATGCGCGCCACGGATGACTGGGGCAGCGACACTAACTTCGTTCCTATGTTTGGCGCAGGCCCAAGAGTGGGCCATTCGGACACAACCAACGGTAGCAGCGCGAGGAGGGTTCTCTCGGACTCTACGTCCTTGAAGGATTGACGGCGAGGCCCCCCAACCCATTCCCGTTGTCATAACTCCGTTGCCGGGGAATCTGACCCCACTACTAACGTCAACGTCAGTCTTCGATTGGAACGAACCACACGAGAGTCGCTGCGTTGCCTAAACTCCGAACCCGAATGACCCCGCTGTCCCTTCCGCGTCTTCTCTCGATTGTCACTGCCCTAGTCGCGGCTTTGCCGGCTCAGGACTGGACGGACGATCAGTTGGTATCCGAGAGCAATGGCTTCCAGTCACTGTCGCTTACCGCCCAATTCGAGCAGGTAGGAAGACTGGTCGCGGCGAAGGCTCAGTCTTTCACAGCGATCGTCGCGCGCATCCACGGCGACCACCGTGAGTATCGATTGAAGGTCGACCAACTGCTCGACGAACTCTGCGATCCGAACTGGAAGGTTCGTGAAAATGCCGAGCGTTCGTTGGTCGAAATCGGCGGGCGCGCGCGCACGGTCATCCAACAACGTCGTGATGACTACGAAGTGCTCGAGCAGCACATTCGCTGTGGCCGCATTCTCGAAGCGCTTGATGCCAAGGGCACCGAACAAGAGGATCGCGAACGCAAGCTGCTGCAAGGCCTCGTCCGCACCTCGCTCTATCTCGACGGCGACGACCGACTGCTGCGTTCGCTACGCAGCGCACTTGGTCACACCGACACATCGATTGCTGGCGGTGCGATCCGCGCGATCGGCAAGCACGGCACCGACAACGAAGCCGATGCCGTCGCGATGATGGTCAAGTTCAAGTCCGGCCTACATCGCTCGATTGCACTGAGTGCACTCGGCCGCATGAAGTCGGCAAAGGCACTCGCGCATTGCCGCGGCATGTTGCTCAACGACACCAAGGAAGGACCGCTCGAAGGCGTCGAACTCAACCGCACGGAAGCGATGTCCATCGTCCGCGGCTTGCGCACGCGCAGTGACGATGGTGCCAAACAGTTGCTCGTCGATCTCGGCAAGCACCCGGACACAGTGATCGCCATGGGCGCCGCAGTTGCGATCCCGGCGGAGGTCAGCCAGGTCGAAACGCAACTAACCATCGATGGCCTCACGCAAGTGCCTGGCAAGCTCGGACAAGCGTTCGGCGATTCGTTCGCAATCGAAGGTGCGTTTGCTGGCGTCAACGTTGCCGAGCTCTCAATCAGCGATTGCTCAACGTTTGAGTTCCCACTGCACGCCGTCAAGAAGACCGAGGACACGATGGTGTTCCTCAACCAAGGAAGTCGCGTCGCTGGCAAGGTGCTGTCCATCGACCCCGAGTCGGTGCGGCTCCAGTCACCAATTTTTGGCGCACTGACATTGGCCCGATCCGAAATCCAAGGCATGGCCTTCGATCCCTCGCTGGACCGCTTGGTTGGCGCTTCGGTGGATCACGACCGGCTGCGCCTGCGCGACGGCAAGTTCCTCGATGGCAAGATCGCGCGCATCGAAGCCGGCAAAGTCGTGCTCGAATCCACCGTCGGCGAGGTCCACCAGATCCCGGTCGCCGACGTTGGCGGCATCTTGTTCAAGCGCCCACGCCTGGTCGAACCTGACGCCATCAGCTACATGCGCATGGACCTGGTCACGGGCGAACGTCTACTTGGCTTCGTTGCCCAAAGCACGGGTGACCACGTCGCCTTGACCGTGCCGCTTCTTGGTGCAATGGCCCTGCCGTGGAGCGCCGTCAATCGCGTCGAGCGCGGCGTCGGCGGCGGCGCCATGTGGGGCTTCACGCTGATCGCGGACTACAGCGATAACCGCATTGTCGAAGTCGACGATCAAGGCCGCATCGTGTTCGTGCTCGAAGAAATCTTCGGCGCATGGGATGCCGAGTGCCTCGACAGCGGCAACTTACTAATCACCGAGTTCTCGGTCAGTCGCGTGCAAGAGGTCAACCGCAAGGGCGAAACCATCTGGCAGTTCGAAGACCTCAAGAACCCCTATGACGCAGACCGTTTGCCCAACGGCAACACGTTGATCGCCGACACGTTTGCGAGTCGCGTCATCGAAGTAAATCCGGAAGGCAAGATCGTCTGGAGTTACTCGACAGACATCCGCCCGTTCGACTGCGACCGCTTGGCGAACGGCAACACCTTGATCGCGGACGTACTCAAGGATCGCGTGCTCGAAGTCAGTCCCGCCGGCGAGATCGTGTGGGAAGCCAAGGGCCTGCCAAACGCGCACGACGCCGACCGCTTGCCCAACGGCAACACGTTGGTCACGCTGCGCAACAAGGGCGCAGTGATGGAGATCGATCGCGATGGCAAGATCGTTTTCGAACTGTCAGGCTTGAGCTCACCAAGTGACGCCGACCGCCTGCCCAACGGCAATACAATCGTCGCCGAGAACACCCGCGTTCGCGAGTTCGACCGCCACGGCAACGAAGTCTGGAAGAAGGAAATGACCTGGGCAGTCGAGGTCAACCGCTACTAGCCAACCCCAACGTCGCCATCAAGTAGATTGCCGACGAAGCCCCTGCCAGCCCAGCATTGCGTAACGTGCCAGGGTATTCGTTCTACGGGGCCTACGTATGTGACCTGCGCCTGGGGCCTGCGTACTGTACCCGGTTCAAACCACAGGTTGCGCTTCGCGCAACCTGTGGTTTGA
>JBNMNW010000007.1:0-49327 GCA_051278165.1 Planctomycetota bacterium
ATGCCACTCGGTGCCGTCGAAGGTCCACGTATCGCCCAGGTATGCCCCCCCCGGGAATTGGGTCAGGCCACCAAAGCAGACAACGTGTCCTTGCACCGGTGCCGCAAAGTACCCGTAGCGGGCTGCGGGCGAGATCACGGTCGTCAACTGTTGCCAAGAAATGCCGTCCCATGCCCAAGTGTCAGACAGCCCAGCACCACCATTGTCGACTCCACCGAACAAGATCATCCTGTCCGTGATGTCATCGAAAACGAATGAAGCCGCGCTTCGAGCGGGCGGCGCGCCAGGGCCAGAGTGCATCAGAATCCATGTACTCCCGTCCCACTCCCACGTGTCGGCGAGCATACTAGAGCCATAGCCTCCGAAGAGCACCACGCGCCCACGCGACTCGTCGAATGCGGCCGCTGAGCTGCCGCGGGCACTTGGCGAGGTTGCAGGGCTCGCCTGCTGCCAGTTGCCACCGCTCCACAACCAAGTATCCCCGAGGGCGGATCCCGCCGCTGCGTTTGTCGCTCCGCCAAAGAGAACAACCTGTCCGCTCGGAGGATGAGCAGCTCCGGCGCTACCCGAGCGAGCGCTAGGCGCGGCTTGTGGAGCAATTTGGCTCCAAGATCCGTTTGCGAACGACCAGGTATCGTCTCGCGCACCCACCGATTGCTCTTCGCCACCAAAGAGCAGCACGGTCCCGCTATTCAGATCGGCGACCATGAAACAATCGCGCCGTGCAGCCGGGGCAATCCCGAGAGTGAGCTGATTCCACGCCACTCCATCCCAGCGCCACGTTTCATCCTGATACTGAGAGAGCCCAGTCCAACCACCGAACAAGATTAGTTCGCCAGATGCCGGATCCGTTGCACACCCGCCGGCATACCTGGCACTCGGCCCCGGCACAAACTGCGGCGCAGCAACCAGTGCCCCAACCAACAACCAACCCGTTAGGGCGGCGACGATGAATGCGGCCTTCTTCATCGCAACATACTAATCGCGCCAAGGCATGACGCGATACGCACTCCAGTCCGCAGAGCGACACCTCATCCTTGTTACAGCGCGATAGACGGCAAGCTGCATTCGTATCGTGACTGCGCGAGCGTGGCCCTCCGATAGTCGGAGAGTCCCGGCGCATCGCTGCGAACAGGTGCCGATTGGCAGGCGAGTCTCGCGCGTGGGCTTCACCGTGGCGAATGCGCCCATCCTCATCGGCCAGCCGACCGACTCGCAGGCGATGCTCGTCGCATATCCGTATGACCTGCGACTGAGCAACGTAGTCGCGGACGTGATTCAGTAGTCACACCGCGACCTTGCGAGAATGGGTCGCACCGCAAGGTAGGGCACGCCCACTTGCGAGGCTCCTACCGCTTCCAGCCGTAATCATCTTGTTGGAAATCGATGAAGAACCACCCGAGGACAAAGTCTGCGGCCTCGGCGAAATCCACTCCAAACTTGAGTCCACCAGTTGCCAACGCAACCTCAAATGGCCGGATGCTAGCGACCGTTCCCTTGCCCACACCGCCACGCCAAGGCCCAAAGGCAGCCGTCGCCTGTGCGTTAGCAATCCCTGGATTGTGGTCGCGGCCATCCCATTGCAAGCCAATACCAACGGAGGCCTCCGCAGCGAGCTGACACCACTGAGTAACGCGTACGTCGATGCCAAGCCCAACGGGAATACCAAGCCCTAGCTTCACGACATCCAACAGGTCCGCCACGCGGTTGGGCAAGTACAGGGCTACCTGCTTGACGATGCCATCCCGCTGTAAACCACTTCCTCGGAGCTGCTGACCACGCAGATGCACCGTCACGCCTGTCCCTGCCTGCGTGAAGCTCAGAGGCCCGTAACATCCTGATAGCAACATCACACCTAGGGCCAACGACACCCACCGAGTCACGGCTACCGCACCAGCTTTGCCGCCCGGCAGAGCAATTCGGCTGACACAGTTTGTCTTCTTTTTCATGGTTAGAACGCTACATCGAGACTGCGCTGCTATCCATGCCAATCAAACCTCATCGCTACCACGCCCTCAAATCCAAGACAACCAGAGCCTGCGGACGAAACGAGAGCAGATCCGGCCACGGGGCCAGCAGGGCCTGAAGGCGTGTTGCGGCGACCACACACCCGCATGTCACTTGCATGCTACGCGTCCGGGAGATCAAGCCGACGACCGTGGCGAAGCGGTCTCGACTGGAGCTGTCGACCGTGATGAACGGCACGACGAAGACCGTCAAGCGATCGTTTCTACTGGGCTGGTAGCTGCTGTCCGATCTTGCGTCCCGAGGCTTTTCCGCCAGCTGCGGCCCCCGTTCGCGAAGCAGCCAGCGTCGAGTAACCGACCATGCACTGGCGCGGGAACGCGGCGAGATGCCGACTACCTGCTATCTAGCCAAGCACAGACGGTCGCAGCCACCTTTCCGCCTAATGGCGACAGCCCACACCGAGCGCCAATTCACGGCGTCGGCGTCATCACTTGTCGGTCGCTGCGCGCTGCTTCGCCGCTGCTTCACGCCGCCACTCCGCGTGGATCGCACGGAACACACCAAACGTCTTGGTCGTCTCCATGACCTGCAGCAGTTGCTTCGCATCGCCGACTAGCGCGAGCAGTCGCGGTCGCGCGTAGGCGGTCGGTTCGAGTTCGGCCAACTGCTTCATGGCTTCCTGCAACTTCACGGCGAGCTGCTGGTTCAGCGCGGCGACGAGATCCCCATGGGCTGTGCGGCCTTCGCCCCTTGTCCACTGCTCGGCATACGAACGGCACTTGACCTCAATATCGAACGAGTATTTAAGGCCGACGTTGAGCAACGGTTGCAGCAACTTCGGCGTGAACGCATGACTCGGGTGTTGGCCGATAAAATCGGCAAGGCCCTTCTGCAGGTGAGCGAACGCGCCGTGGTTGATCACTTGATGCGAGCAAGCGTGCGCCTCGATGAGCAGCGAACGCGCGCGAGACATCACCGGATCTTCGGTCTTTGTCGCAGCCTTGGCTAGGAAGGTCGCGATGCCCATCTGGCCGACACCTTGAAGTTCGTCAAGCTTGTTGCGCAGCGCCTCGAACGCAGCCTCAGAACCGCGCGATTCGAGATAGGCGCGCTTCAGACCTTCGAGCGTTGTCTTCGAACCGTGGCCTTGCTCGACGATCTCAACGAAAGCGTTCGGCACGTCGAAGCCTTGCTTGGTGACGACACCGAGTTGCTCACCAAGCTTGCACGCGCTGCGCAACTCGCCCTGCTGGTCGAACACCATCAGCCAATACAGCTGGCGATAGCGAACGTCGCAGCCAGCAGGCGCCTCCTTTCCCGACAGGCAGATGTCGAACGTCGCCGCGAGATCACGCAGTTGTTGGGACGGAAGCAGCACGGCTCCCGCATTCTTGATGCCTCATCAACCCGACTTGGCGTCGAAATTGAACAAGACGATTGCCGGGCGCCCGTTGCTGCGAGCCGCCTTGAGGAACGCCTCGACATGGCCCTCTTGGTACGGACGGTCTTGGGCTGCGAGACTCACAACCATCGCCATGGCCGCCATCGCCCGTGTTAACAGTGTCATGGCGCATAGACTACCCGGCCGCGAGTTCCTTAGCAGCGCCTTGCCAACAGACGTTCCGGAATCGCCTTCCACACCGTCCCAACGAGCGCAACGCTAGCTGCCAACTTCAATGTGCAGCGCCGGCGACACCAAGAACCCACCAGCGTTGACGGACGGTGTCACGGGCAATGCGCAGCGGTCCTGTTGCCCTTACCGCCCCTCCACTTACCGATGGCAGCGTGGAGCTACGAACACGTGCCGCTATCGGGGCTCAGCGGCCAGCTGTTCGCTCAAGGCGCGATCCTCGGCCCGCAGCAGGCAATCTTCTTATCGTCAGCAGGCCTGCTCGCGACCCAGCGCGTGGCCATGACACTGCAGTAGCGACTCTCGACTGTTGCTGTCGACTAGCGGCTGCTGCGCTGGCTGGCGGCGACGCTGATGTGCGCTGCCGCTTACTTACGCTGGTTTTCGGGCGCGACCCAGGCGTGGTTCGGCTTCAAGCCAAGTGGACCCGGAGTGCAGTCTTCGATGTCCTTGTTCAGCAGCATCGACGCCAACGGATGCACAATCAGCGTGGCGGGCTGCTCGCGGTACGCGAGTTCATGCAATTCGCGCCACAAATCTTCGCGACGTCCGGCGTCAAACTCGAGCCTCGCCGCGGTTGCCAAGCGGTCCGCCTCGGGGTTCGACCACTTGCCCTCGTTCTCGAGTCCATCGCTGTGTAAGAAGCGGTGCGGGTCACCCCAAGATTCGAAGTATTGAACCTGCAGTAGACCGTGCCACTCGTTGAGCTTTTTATCGGCGGTGACTCCGGAGGATTCGCGGACGTGCACTTCGAGTTCGACTCCAGCCTGCTTGGCGGCACCCGCAAACAGCTCGGCCATTCGGCGGACCTGTTCATTGCCTTGATAGGTCAGCAACGTCATTCGCAACGGCTTGCCGTTTTCAGGGTCGAAGCCTGCTTCGCGCAGCAGTTTGCGCGCGCCCGACGGATCAAACGCAATCGGGTCGACGTTGGGGTACGCGCGCGAACCGAACTTGGCGTGCGCCATCGCCGGCCGGGCACTGCCGGCAAAGACCTTCTCGACTTCGGCCTGGTTCACGAGCATGCCCATCGCCCGCCGCACACGAACATCGTCGAACGGCTTCTTCGTGAAGTTCCAAACGATGCGAAAGCAACCGAGCTTGGGGAAGTCAAAGACGAACTTCTGGTAGTTGCGGGCAAGCTTAGGCTGCGCCGCCAGTAGCTGATCGATCTGAGGGCTGTAGAACCAATCGATTTCCCCGAGCAACAACGCGTTTTGCTGTCCCGCCGACTCATGGACCAAAATGCGCATGCCCTCAAAGTTCCACGTGCCAGGCCGCACGATGCGGCGCCAAGACAGCTCATTGCGCGTCAACAACAGCTCTTGGCGACGGCGCCAGTTGCTGACGCCATCCGGATCGTTGTGCAGCGAATACGGGCCCGTGCCCGGACCGCACTCATAATTGATCTGATCAAGCAACGTCGCAAAGCGCTCGGAGTCGACGGCAGGCATGGCTTCGCCACCATCGAGCGCGCGCTGCACGCGACCAATGAAGAACGCCTTGCTGGCAACGGTCCAGCCGAGACCGACGGCCGCGAGACCGGCGAATTGGCGATCCTTGAAGTGCACCCGAAAACGCCGTTCATCCAACGATTCGACGTTTGCCACCCGCTGGAAGCATTGCGCGGCGGCGCCCAGTTGCAGATGCCCCGCCTTGGCTAACTCCCAACCAAACAGCACATCGGCCATCGTCACCGGGGTGCCATCGGCAAAGACGATTGCTTCGCGCATGGTGAATGTGCACGTCAAGCCATCTGCTGAGACTTCGAACTGCTCGGCCAAGGCGGGCCGGAGCTCCGCCGTCTTGGGATCACGGTCAAGCAGTGTGTCGTGCGTGTAAGCCAACACCAAGCCGATGGCCTGCTGATCGTAGGTAGTGAACGGATTGACGTCGGACGGCTCGCCGGTGGCGCAGGAGTAGACGTGGCCCTGCGGCTTGCCGCCGAGGAATGCCGGCATCGAAGCACCGGCAGAGGCCTTGCCCGACGAGCTGTTCCACATGACGGTCAGACCGAGACCGATGCTGAACATCGCAAGCAGCACGATGAGTAGGATTGACAGTAGACGCATGAGCAGCGACCCGGAAGGCAGGTCTGACGATGGTATCAGGTAGCCGCGCAAGGACAGGCGGCACACGTCACGAGCGCGCACCACCAGAAAGCATGCCCAGCCACAACGCGAGTATGCCGAGACCGTTCTGCACCAACATGTTGACGGCGAAGAGGCCAAACTTTCGCTCGGACAACAACAGTTGGCCATCGAGCGCGAACGCCGAGAAGGTCGTAAACGCTCCGAAGAAGCCCACCAGAACAGCAGTCGCGATAGGACTGGCAATGCGCTCGGGAACCAGAGCACCTTGGGCAAGCGCCCAACAGACGCCAAATCCAAAGCACCCGACGACATTCACCACGGCGATCGGCCACGGGGATCCCGTCCAGACTTGCCGCAGTCCGAACACCAAGAGGTAGCGGCTCGCAGCGCCAAGCGCTCCCGCAGCAGCGACGGCCATGACGACTGTGGTTTGCACGGGCATGCTTTCGTTGGGTTCAGGGCGGGTTGGGTTCAGGGCGGGCTGGCGGCTGGCAGGCCGGTCACTACTTGCGCTTCGGGTAGGTCTTGAGCACCCACGTGCGCCAGTTCTGATCGAACGTCGCGCCATCCAGTTCGAACACGTTAAACAGCAGTTTAGGCAGCATCTTCTGCAGTTGCTTACCCTGCGCATCCCAGTCGCCGCTGTTCGGCACGCTCTTCAACTTGTCGATCATCAGGCCCACCTTCTGCTCGTCGAGATGCATCAAGTAGTCGATACGCGACCAGCACTGCATGTGCGCGTGGAAGCCAAAAGTCTCCCAATTATCGAGCGCCGTCAGTTGCTCGAACGGCAACGTGGCACCTTCGTGCTGGCTGCGCTTCAGGACTTTTAACGCCCACTTGTTCTGGCTATCACGATCAACGGATTCGGTATCCGAGATGCGGGCGTTGACGAACTTCGTCTGGATCTGGCGTGAGTAGTAGTGCGCGATGCCGGTCGAGAACCACAGCGGCAGCGGGTAGGCGTAGCCGCGATAGCCGTTGAGCATGTTCTGCCACAGCGCGTAGACCATGTGGCCGTGCAGACCAGGCGCGTCAAAGCCTTCCATGCCCTCTTGCGAGATGCACAAGATCATCTGACCGGTCTGCTTATGGAAGTAGCGCATCGAGTCGTCGGCTTTCGTGTCCTCACAGAAGCGGCTCATGTAGCGCGCCATGTCCGACTTCTTTTGGAACATCATCAGCAAGAACTTGTCCGGCATGCCAAGGTATGGCCCCCTGCCGATCGTCTTGGACTTCTTGTCGAACGTGCTCTCCGTGACCCCAACCAACTTGGAGAACTCGGCATACGCGCGCTCACAACGCTGGGCGTAAAGGTGCACGCGAATCCACGGGCCGAGCTTCTTCGGCTTCGACGGGAACTTGCGCCACTTCTTGTTGAGTGACTTGCACTCCGCGACGACGGCCTTGCGTTCCGCAGACACCTCAGGCCACGGCGACGTCTTCAGGTTGAAGCCCAACCGAAAGTGCTCGGTCTCCATCCAAAGCATGCGGCCCTCGCCTAGCACCTTGTCGATGTCGGCCGTCGTGAAGTGGTCGGCCCAGGTGAACGGACCATAGTTCACCACGCCGAGCGCCTTCATCGCGGCGGGATCCTTTTTGGTGTAAGGATCTCCCTTCTTCAGCTTCTGGATCTCGTCGTCATCCTTCTTCTGCGCCAGCAGCGGCACACAAGCAGAGACCCAGATCAGCAGAACGTGGAGTAACGAGCGCTTGCTTAGAGACAGCTTGTTTGGAGACAGCATCGTGTCGGGAGCATCATATCGGGCAATGGAGGTGCGCAAACGAAGTTGACCGCATCGTCGCCAGCGAGCGAGGTGGCGGCAAGGGATCTTGCAGACCGGATGAGAACACAGCGTATTCAAGCTGTGGCCAGTACGCACAACGAGGGCACAGGAACAAGTCCTGCACCCTCATCGTGTTTGGCTACTGAGCTCTGGGACTACTAAATCCTAGCAGCCAGCAGCATCACAGCAGCCAGCAGCATCACAGCTAGCGAGCATTACTGCTGGTTCGCTGTTTCGGGCTTCGGCTCGACAGGTGCCTTCAGAGCAAGGTCACGAAGCTCCTTCTCCTTAGCGCGCAGCTTCTCGCGTTGCACAGCCACCTTGGCAAGATCCTTGTCGAACCGCTTCAGCTTCTTCGACTTGGGACCGTTCTTCTCGATCTCCTTGTCGATGCGGCTGCGGATCAGCTGCTCTTCAGCATCGAGCTTGTCGTAGCTGCCGAGAACCTTACGCAACTGCTTGATCGCAGCCTTGGCGTTTTCGTCGTAGCAACGGTCGAGGTAGGTGAACATCACCTTCCACAACTCGGACTGCGACTGGTCACCGGGCAACGCGATCTTGTTGTCACCGTTCGGATCGGCGAAGAACAAGTGCGGCACCTTCTTTTGCTTCTCGCCCTTCTTGAAGAGGTTGAAGAAGGGGTGCTTCTCGGTGAGAACGTTTGGCGGCAGCTTGACGCAGCGGAACCAGTGCGTCAGCAGAACCGTTTGCTCATTGCTGAGCGTGCGGCTTAACAC
This sequence comes from Planctomycetota bacterium, assembly GCA_051278165.1. GTDB lineage: Bacteria > Planctomycetota > UBA1135 > UBA1135 > UBA2386. The sequence continues at coordinate 8,216 of JBNMNW010000007.1, forward strand.
CGCGTGGTCCGTGCCTTTGCAAAGTTCGCACTCGCGCATGATCAAGAGCGGACGCTTGTCGCCATCGGCAACCAGCATGTACGCCTGCTCGATCGGCAGCGCGCGATCGACTTCCTTGGCGACCGTACGTTGACCTGGCTTGCGCCTCGGAGTCGTTGGCTTGTAGACCGGGTAGGTCCACACAACCTTTAGCATTTCCTTAGCTGTCCGACCGCGAGTGAAGTCGAGTGGAATACCTCCGCCTCGAGCACCGCCTCCGGAAGGAGCCGAAGGAGCCGCAGCACCTGCACCACGTGGGGCCCAACTGGACCCGCCACCACCGCTTCATCACTGTGGAGCTGCAGGGCGAGCCAACACCATGGCCATCGCTGCACTGAGGGCGGTCACAAAAAGTGGTCGCAACATAGTTTCTAGTCCTCCGAGGTCGCCGCGAATATGCGGCTTGGGCTGTCTTGGGCAGGCAGCCTAGTTGATGAGAGTGTATCGGCTCAGAACCTGCAGGCAACCCGATGAGAATCAGATCTTTGCCAGGACCTGACTCCGGTAGGGTCTTCTGCTCGCACAGGGACCCAGTTGACGGCGGTCTGCCCTGGGGCCACAGTCTCCGCCCTCCACTAGCCCGCCGCGGGCCAGCAGCCTGCCTCCCGCCTTCTTCCGGCCCACAATCCCCTATCTGCCCGTGACTGAGTTCTCCAACGAAGCCCCTGCTACCACCGATACCTGGGAAGGCATCCTGGCAAATCTCCGCCTGCGGTATCCCGGCCAGAAGGACAGCGTGTTGTTCTGCCTGTACAAACTGCACAGCAACCCAGAACTCGGCCTGCCGGATTTCCGCGACGAAGCTCGGCTACACGGCATCCCAATGGCTGGTCGCGCCCTGCACTCAGCCAAGGTGATCCTGGGCCTGGCGAAGGTCAAGCCGCGCGCGCCCAACGCACCGAAGCCAGCTGCCCAGGTAGATCAGCCAACGGACTACGCGAGAGCCACTCACATGCGCCGTGTCCGCAGCAGCGAAACCACCGACACCGGTTCCATCGAGAACAAGGTGCTAGACGCCGTTCGTCAGATTCAGTCGGCCGCTGGTGCTGAAGCAGAGCACCTGCGCACGGCCATTCGTCAAGCAGTTGCGATCCTGCAGCGCGCGCTCGACGAGTAGAACGTTAGCTGCCGTGGCGGGCTTGGCGCGACGCGCCGATGCTGCCCGACGAGTCCCTGCCATTGCCTGAGTCCCTGCCATTGCCTGAGTCCCTGCCATTGCCTGAATCGCTGCCATTGCCCGACTCTCTGCCATCGCCCGACTTTGGCTGGGCGAACGGCAACAGGCACTCCGGATAGTCGCTGCGGCCACAGCGCGTGTAGTCGCGCATCATGGCCGCGCCAACCAGCGCAGGATCGAACTCGCGGTGCTCGACGAGCCACTGCCACAACCACCGCGCCAACTTGACGAGCGCAATGTTGGTCGGCGCCGCGGTCTGTGCGAACAACCACGTGGAGAACTCGGCGAACGCAACGAACGCCGACTCGCCCTGCAACAGCAGCGGCAACGTCTCAGCCCAATTGCCGCGGTTGGCCACGATCTCCCAGAACCGCGCGAAGCGCTTCAGGCGCTGGATCGTCGCGAACGGCATCGCAGCCGTTTGCAACACGTCGTACGGCGGCTGCTGCGCATAAGCCATCGCGTGCTCGTCGTCATGACGAACAATCGGCGTGCCGCGCAAGCGCTTCAGAATACCGACTTGGATCTCGTGCGGACCGAGCGCCCACAGCTGATCGAAGCCACGCGCGAAACTCGCCTCGTCTTCGCCAGGTAAACCAACGATCAAATCGACGTGTAGATGTGCCGCCGTGTTGGCGCGCAGCCAACGCACATTGTCTTCGAGCTTCGCAACGTTCTGGCGACGAGAGATGCGTTCGCTAGTTGCATCGTCGAGCGTCTGCACACCAATCTCAAACTGCAAGCCACCCGCTGGTATCGCCGCAATCTCCGCTCGCAATGCTTCGGGCAAGCGATCAGGGATCAACTCGAAGTGCAGGAACATGCCCTCAACCCACCGTTCACGGAAGAAGCGCAGAATGCGCGCCGAGCTTTCGATGCCGAGGTTGAAGGTGCGGTCGACGAACTTGAAGTGACGCACGCCGCGGTCAAGCAACCGCTGCATCGCATCAAGGAACAGATCCAATTCGGGTTTGCGCACCGGCACGTCGAGCGCCGACAAGCAGAACTCACAGGTAAACGGACAGCCGCGCGAGCTCTCGACGTAGATGATGCGATGCGCGATATCTGCGTCGGTGTATTCGTCATACGGCGACTGCAACTCGCTGTAGTGCGGCGTCTTGGCCGCCACAAACTTGGCTGGCGACTCACCCTGCAACAGCTGCTCGCACAGTTCGCGGAACAACACATCAGCCTCCCCCGCCACGACGTGATCTGCTAGCGCGCAGATCTCTTGTTGCTCGGTTTCGTGGCTGACTTCCGGGCCACCAATGACCACGATTACGTTCGGCGCAACCTGCTTCAATGTGCGCACAACCTGCAGGGCTTGCGTGGCATTCCACACGTAGACGCCAAGGCCGACGATGCGTGGCTGCTTGGCCAACAATTGCTCGACAACATCTGCCGGCCAATCATTGAGTTGGAACTCGAGGATCTCACTGCGCTCCCGCAGCCCACCGAGGTTGGCACGCAAGCTGCGCAGTCCAAACGAGGTGTGAATCCAGCGCGCGTTATGCGTCGCGAGCACGATGTCGCAGGTCATTTACGAGCCCTTTTTGGCTCCCTTGGCCAACTCTGGTGACAGCTCGCTGGCCTTGACGTTCGGTCCATCCGACAAGGCCGACAGCCGCTGCATTTCGTTCTGTAATTGACGCACGTTGCCAGGCCACCTGGCTGCAACCATGACCTCGAGCGCTTGATCCGACAGCGTCAAAGAGCGCCCTGTTCGCGCCACCGCCTCAGCGAGAAAGCGACGCGCCAACAGCGTGATGTCTGCGCCGCGATCGCGCAGCGGCGGCATCGACAACCGCAGCACATTGATTCGGAAGTAGAGGTCCTCACGGAAGCGGCCTTCCTTGACCGCCTTTTCGAGGTCTTGGTTGGTCGCGGCGATAATGCGCACGTCGACCTTACGCACCTTGGTGTCACCAACGGCGCGAACCTCACCTTCCTGCAGCGTGCGCAGCAGTTTGACCTGCATCGGCAACGGCATCTCGCCGATCTCGTCCAAGAAGATCGTGCCGCGGTGGGCTGCGACGAAGTGGCCGGGATGGTCGGCCACGGCACCGGTGAACGCACCGCGCTTGTGGCCAAACAACACCGACTCCAACAACGTGGCAGGAATCGCGGCACAGTTCTCGGCGACAAACACCTGCTTCGAACGGCGACTGATCTCGTGCACGGCCTGAGCGACGCGCTCCTTGCCAGTGCCGCTCTCGCCGGTAATCAACACCGGCGCATTCGCCTTGGCGAACTTCTCAATGAAGCCCCGCAACTCGAGCATCGCCGGACACTCGCCAATCAAGCCGTGCCAGCCTTGTTCTGCCGAGGTCGCGGGTTCAATCGTGCGGCTAGCGATCACCGCATCGAGGCGGGCGCGCAATTCCGACAAGAGATCGGGGGCCTCAGCTTGGGTGCGCTGCAGCAGCGCATCAAACTGGGCCAATAGTTCGTCTGGAGTATTCAAGATTGCACCGGCCTAGAACTCCATATCTTCGAGTAGCTGTAGGCCTGCATATTCGAGCACGAACTCACGTTCGACGCCGTCATCAAACCGCACCGTGGCGCGCGCACTCATGCCACGTCCGGACAGACGTCGAACGACGCCACTGCCGTAAAGATCGTGACGCACTCGCACGCCCTTCTGTAGGCCTTCGAGTGCTTCGGGGTCGGGCGTCACGCTCCAGCCAGTGCTGTGCGAACTCTGGTCATCGATGTCGTAGCGGCGCCACGACGGCGTGTAGCTCTCCAGCAGCTCTTTCGGGATCTCACGCAGGAAGCGCGACGGCCGCATCGTTTCCATGTTGCCGTTGACCATGCGATCGCGAACCGAACTCAACATCAGCGTGCGCCGTGCCCGGGTTAGCGCGACATACATCAAGCGACGCTCTTCTTCGAGACCTTCGGGATCGTCGATGGTGCGGATGCTCGGGAACACGCCTTCTTCGAGGCCCGCCACGAACACGTGATGAAACTCGAGCCCCTTGGCCGCGTGCACGGTCATCATGCGCACCGCAGGACCTTCTTCGGCCTTGTCAGCCGACGTCAGCAATGAGACGTGCTGCAGGTAGCCCGGCAAGCCGTTGGCTTGTGGGCCGTCGTCGTCATCTTGGGCTGGCGGCGCCTCATCAAACTGCACCGTGTCACTAACCAACTCGGCGATGTTGTCCTCACGCGCACTGTCCTCGGCATCGCCGAAGCTGGTCGCGTGCATCACATACCGACTGCCCTCAAGCACAACCTTGAGGGCCGCATGCGCGCCGTATTGCGCGGCTGCCTGTGCCTTTTCGAGCGTCTCCGCCAGCTCCTTCAGCCCCTTGCGGGCCTTGGCGCCGAGCATGCTGTACATCGATGGTTCTGCAACTACTTCGCGCAACGACATGCCTTCGGCAAAGCCAGCGGCCTGCAACTTGTCGAGCGAGATCTTACCGATGCCTCGCGGCGGCACGTTGACGATGCGCTTCATGCTGACCTCATCTAGGGGGTTCGCAAGCACGCGCAGGTAGGCGAGCAGGTCCTTGACCTCACGCCGCTCGAAGAACGTCTGGCCGCCGACGATTTCATACGGCACGCCCTTGTCCTTGAGGGCCTGTTCGAGGCCGCGCGACAACCAGTGCGCGCGGTAGAAGATCGCGATCTCCTCGAAGCCGACGCCTTCTTCGCCGAGATCCTTAATGCGATCGACAATCGTCGCCGCTTCTTCGGTGGAGCCCGAGGCCTTCAATCGCAACAGCGACGCACCCGGTGGCGCATCGGTGCGCAAGCGCTTATCGAGGCGGCTGGTGTTGTTGGCGATGACCGTCTCGGCAGCACGTAGAATGTTGGCGGTGCTGCGATAGTTCTGCTCGAGACGCACGACCTTGCACGGGTCGTAGTCGTTCTCGTAGTCGAGGATGTTGCGCACCTCGGCACCGCGGAAGCCATAGATCGACTGATCCGGGTCACCGACGACACACATGTTGCCGGGCGGCGGGCACAACAACTTGAGCAGGTCATACTGCACGCGGTTGGTGTCCTGAAACTCATCCACCAGCAGCCATGGGAAGCGCGCCTGGTATTGCTCTGCGACGGCCGGGTGCTCGCGCAAGATCTGCAGGAAGTTGCCCAGCAGGTCGTCGAAGTCCATCGCCGACGCCTTGCGCATACGGTCGTGGTATGGCTGCCACAGGCGTTCGACCAGGCGACCGACGTCGCTGCCCGACATCATGCCGTCCGACGGCGTCAGCGCCGCGTTCTTCAAGCGGCTGATCATCGACCCGATCATCGAAGGCTTGGCTTCCTTGGTCGACACGTTCATGTCGGCCATCAGCTCCTTGATCAGCGTGTCCCGATCCTTTGTGTCGTAGATCGAGAAGTCCGGTTGGAACCCGAGCAAATAGCCGTCGCTGCGCAGAAAACGCGCGCACGCGGAGTGGAACGTCGCGACCCGCACGTAGCCGGCGCCGAGTTCCTCGACCCGATTGGCCATCTCACCGGCGGCCTTGTTGGTGAACGTCATCGCCAGAATCTGGCGCGAATCCACCCCATCGCGCATCAAACGGGCAATGCGCCTCGTCACGACGCGTGTTTTGCCCGAGCCAGCGCCCGCCAGCACCATCAAGGGGCCTGTGCCGTGCATGACGGCGGCAGCCTGTTCTTCGTTGAGGTCGTCTATGATCGGATCGTGCATCTGGCGCGGCGAGCATAGTGCACGAACGGGACGCAGCAAGAACAGCTAGCACTATGGATCTCGCGAGCCTTGCGCGGTTCGCTTAGAGGGATGGCCGACAGCTCTGCGGAAGGCACCCAACCAGATCGCCCGCCGCTCGGCAGTTGGGCGCGGATCTACACCTTGTGCTGCGTGCTCGCCGTTCTGGTGATGGCGCTGCTCTATTGGTTCTCGCAAGCCTTCAACGTGCAGAGCTGAGGATTACAGAATGGGCATCCTCGACTGGCTGATTTTCTTCGCCTTCATTGGCTACGTCGTCTGGGACGGCGTGCGCCGGCGCAGCGGCGCCACCGATCTCGAGGGCTACTACGCGGGCAGCCGAAAGATCCCGTGGTGGGCTGCAGGGCTGTCGATCATGGCGACCCAGGCGAGTGCGATCACCGTGATCGGCACCACCGGCCAGGGTCACGAACGTGGCATGGGCCTGGTGCAGAGCTACTTCGGTCTGCCGTTCGCGATGGTGCTCTTGTGCATCTTCCTGGTGCCGTATTTCCGCAGCCGGAAGGTGCTGACGCCGTACCAACTGCTCGAAGAACGCTTCGGCCCGATGTCGCGCACGCTGGCGAGCCTGATATTTCTATGCTCGCGGTGCCTGGCGCTCGGCGCCGTCATCTACGCCCCGTCGATCGCACTCAGCGCCATCCTCAACATCGATTTGGTGTTCGCCGTGGTCATCATCGGCGTACTGACCACGACCTACACGATGGTCGGCGGCGTCACGGCAGTGATCTGGACCGACGTCAAGCAGATGGTCGTCATCTTGGTCGGCCTAGTAATCGTCTTCGGCATGCTGCTGTGGGAAGTCGTGCCGCAACTCGGCAGCTTCGGCAAGGTGCTCGAACTCGCCGGCGCCGCCGACAAACTCGGCGCGCTGGAGATCATCCCGGAGAATACGGGCCTAGTGCCGCGCACCCACGCGGCGATCGCCGCAGGCATCGGCGACCCCAGTTTCTGGGAGCAGAAGTACAATGTCTGGGCCGGCGTCTTCGGCGGCGTGTTCTTGCACCTGAGCTACTTCGGCTGCGACAACAGCCAGGCACAGCGACTACTGACCAGCAAAAACGCCGACGAGAGTAAGAAGAGTCTGCTGCTGTCCGCGTTCGCCAAGGTGCCAATGCAGGCGTTCGTACTGCTGCTCGGCGTGTTGATGTGGATGTTCTACACCGTCACGCCGCAGCCGATGCTGTTCAACAGCGACCAGATTGCGGCGGCGCAGAGTGTCGAGTTTGAACAACGCATCGCACCGCTACAGGTCGAGTTTGATACCGCGCACGCCGAACGCAAAGCGAGCATGCTGGCCTTGGCCGAGGTCGAAGGCGGAGTCACCGCCGATCCCGTTGCCTTGGCGCGCTACCAAACTGCGGTCGCACAGGTCGACAGCGTTCGCAAGCGCGCCCGCATCCTGGTCACCGACGAGGTCAAAGACGGCAAGGCCGTCGACAGCAAGGACACCAACGACATCTTCTGTCGCTACATCCTCGCCGAGATGCCGCCGTTGCTGCTCGGACTGATCATTGCGGCGATCTTTGCAGCCGCGATGTCGAGCATCGACTCGGTGCTCAACTCGCTCAGCGGCGCCACCGTCATCGACATCTATCGCCGCTGGATCCGACCAAACTGCAGTGAGGCCCACGCGCTGCGCGTTGGCAAGTTCACGACGTTGTTCTGGGGAGTGGTCGCGACGTTCACGGCCCTGTTCTTTGCCGGCGGCGGCTCGATCATCGAGATGATCAACCAGGTCGGCTCGTGGTTCTACGGCAGCCTGCTTGGCATCTTCGTGATGGCGCTGTTCATGCGACGAGCTGGCGACCTCGCCGGGGCGCTCGGATTGCTGGGTGGCATGGGCGCTGTCTTGCTGGTGCACAACACCGTCAAGGTCGAGTTCCTTTGGTACAACGTGGTCGGCTTGGTCGGCGTGCTCGTCGTAGGCTTCGTGACGTCGCTATTCGTCAAACGGCGGTAAGGCGCCGGCCAAACGGCGGTCACGGCTCTCAGCACGAACGTGGTCGCGCGAAACCGCGCTGGCCACCAATGAAGAACTGCAAGAACTCGAGCCCGGCGCTCTCAAGGCCGCACTCGCGTTGCGCAAGCGCCGTCTCGGCACGCTGCCGAAGATCGCCAGGGCCACTGTAGACCGCGTGGTAGGCGCGCTTGAGATCGGACACGACCGGGCTCGGCGTCTTGCTGCGACGCAGGCCGACGAAGTTCAGACCGCGAACCTCGTTGCGTTCGGCTGCCATCGCAAACGGCGGGATGTCGTATGACATCGAGGCGTTGCCGCCGACCATTGCCCGGGCGCCGACACGAACGAATTGATGCACGCCCGCGCCGCCACCGAAGAACGTGCCGGCACCGACGAATACATGGCCCGCCAGCATCACGTTGTTGGCGAGCGTCACTTGCGCGCCGACCTGGCAGTCGTGGCCAACGTGGCTGTTGGCCATGAAGAAGCACTCTTCCCCCACCGTCGTCGAACCACCCTGCTTGCTTGGCTTGTTGACCGTCACGCCTTCGCGCAACACGGTGCGCGCGCCGATGGTCACACCGCCGACGATGGCTTCGCAGCCGCGCATTTGTGGCTGGCCACCGATCTGCACGAAGCTGTCGATCTCGCAGTCCTCAGCAATGTCCGTCCCGCAGCGCACCACGACGTGCTCAGCGATGCGCGTGCCGGCGGCGACGCAGACGCCCGCTTCGATAATGGAATACGCGCCAACGCGGACATCCGCCGCCAATTGGGCCGACGGATGCACGACAGCAGTGGGATGGATCATGGAGAGTTCAGCAAACACAGGTGCGGCGGAACCGTAATCAACTCGCGCCAATCTGGCTAATACGATCGTCATTACCCAGACCGACAGCCGTAGCGATCGGTCTCACCGCCTGTCCGTAGGCCTAGTTGCGGGCCTCAGCAAGCTCCAACTCGGCGACGCGCGTCAGTGCCTGCTTGAGGTCGCGCAGCAAGTCAGAGACGTGTTCGATGCCAACGCTCAGACGCACAAGCCCAGGACCGATGCCGGCGATGCGACGCGCGTCTTCGGACATCGCGGCGTGCGTCATGGTCGCGGGATGCGCGACCAGACTCTCGACACCACCAAGCGACTCGGCCAGCGTGAAGCTCTCCAGGCCCGCGACGAACACGCGCACCGCGGCCTCGCCATCGAGCTCGAAGCTGAGCATGCCGCCGAAGCCACGCTGCTGGCTCGCCGCCAGTTCGTGATCCGGATGGCTTGCCAGGCCCGGATAGTGCACCGCACGCACCGGCGCCTGCTGCTCAAGCCACTGGGCGATTTCTTGGGTGCTTTCCTGGTGCTGGCGCATGCGAACCGACAGCGTGCGCAAGCCACGCAACGCGAGCCAACTGTCAAACGGCGAGCCGGTGACACCCGTCGCGTTCGCCCACCACACGAGCCGTTCGTGCACCGCGGGATCCTTGGCGATCACGGCGCCGCCAACAACGTCGCTGTGGCCGTTGACGTATTTGGTCGTCGAGTGCACGACTATATCCGCGCCGAGCTGCAGTGGGTTCTGCAGCACCGGCGAGCAGAAGGTGTTGTCGACGACAAACTGCGCGCCGACCTCGCGGCACTGCTGCGCCAGCTGCTGCAGGTCTACGAGTCGCAGCAGCGGGTTGCTTGGTGATTCACACCAGACGATGCGCGGGCGACGCTGCAACACTTCGCGCAGGGCGATGGGATCACGCTGGTCGACGAACTCGACCTCAAACTGGCCGCGACGCGCCAGCGCATCAACCAGCCGCCACGTGCCGCCGTAGCCATCGTGCGGCAATACCAGCAGGTCCCCAGGCACCAACTGCTGCAATACCAGCGCGACCGCCGACATGCCCGTCGAGGTCACAACACAACCGGCACCGCCTTCGAGCTTGGCTAACGCGCCGGCAAACTCATCGCGCGTCGGGTTGCCGCTGCGCGTGTATTCGTAGCGACCAGGAACCCCGAAGTCGTCGAAGGCAAAGTTCGCCGACAGGTGCAGCGCGGGCGTGACGGCGCCGTGAACTGGATCGCTGTTGATGCCGGCCTGCACGACAATGGTCTCGTGACGGCTCATCGCAGCGCCTCCGTAACGAAGCCAGACACGATCGCGACTTCCTTGAGAAACGCGTCGTGGCCGTAGCGAGAATGATGCTCGCGATGGCCGGCCAGGTTTGGCAACGCCAACGCTAGGTCCCGAACGTCCTTGGTCGGCACCAACTGATCGGAGTCGAATGCCAACAGCCAAGTCGGCACGCGAATGCTGCGCGGATCGATCTGATGCGCATCGATCGAACGATTCAGACACAAAAACTGTTCGGCATGCCACTCGCTGGCAAAGCTTGCGCCGCGAGCATCGAGCCAACTCGCCAACGCCGGGTCTTCGAAACCGCCCCCGAAGCGTTCGTCCAGCTCGTCGGGCGAGCGATACGTCGTCATCGCCAACGAGCGGGCCAGCGCCAGTGACTTCTTGACGGTGCCGCTCGCACCACCGAGTTCGACAATGCTTCGCTGCACATGACGCCAGGCACTCGCTTGGGCGTGGCTGCGATGCGCCGCGGCAATCGCGACCAGGCGCTGACAACGCTCGGGGGCCTTCGCCGCGCTGTGCTGAGCGACCATGCCGCCGTAACTGCTGCCAACAATCGCGTGCACCTTGTCGATGCGCAGGGCATCACAGAGAGACCACAAAGCAACCGCCTGATCATCAGCATCCACGAAGGGGAACGACTCACCCTGAGCCGGGCCAGTCGAGTTGCCAGCACCGCCGAGCCAATCGAATGACAACACTTGGAAGCGTTCGGTATCGATGGCTAGACCGGCACCAACGACACCCTGCCACCAACCGCGCTGCGGCTGCACCGCGTGCGCCGATGCGTGGCGATGCGCTGAGATGCCACCAAGCACGATGACGACCGGCGCATCCTTCGGGCCCTGACGCTCGTAGGCGAGCACCGCGCCTTCGAGCGAGCCACCGCGACGCAGTGCGAACGGAGATGGCAAGTGACACAGTTCGACGCCCGGAGGCACAGTGACGGCAGCACTCATTGCGTTGCCTCCTGCAGCTTCTTGTTGACGTCAACCCACAAGGCCTCGGCCGTGCGGGCGTAGCCAACTCCCAAACCGGTGTGCACCCGCAAACCCGAGGGCAATTCGTAGCCGTAGACCACACGATCAGCTGGCGCCGCGAGTGGCGAACCCAGCGCGACTTCGTCGAAGGCGACGCGCAAGTCAGCGCCGCTGCGACCGCCGCGAGCGATCAGGCGCGTCGTCGCACCGCGCGACGTGCGCTCGCGCAACACCTCGGGGTCGAGTTCGCGAACGTCTTCGCGCCGCACCGAACCCAACCCAGGCGACTTCGTGAACGTGCTGCCAAACAGTGCCGACCAGACACATAGAAGTTTGGTCGCGGCGTCACTGCCATCGAGATCGAGCGTCGCGTCCGGTTCCAAGAAACCGAGCCGGCGGGCTTCTTCGATGCCTTGCTCGATCGACGCGCCAGCCTCAATCGCGGCAATGATGGCCGTCGTCGTGACGTTGCCAACCAAGGCCAGTCCGTGGCAATCACGCCGCAACTCGTCGAGTTCGGCGAGCAACTGCGCCCCGGTGCCGCCGAGCACGGCGTTGACGAAGACGCGCTTGCGGGTTGCTGGAGCCAGCCACTCCGCGGCGGCCTCAGCGAGACCGTTCTTGCTGCACAATGCCAGCACGGCGCCGCACTGCAACGCGGCGCGGCCACGCAACACCGCAGCGTCCGTGTCCTCGGCCGTCGATGGCGTCGCGTCGACGACGATGTCGGCCGAGACCAAGCGGATCGCCAACTCAGTCGGGATCGTCTCCGCGCCATCGAGTTCGCTCAGCCGACCGCCGCGATGCTTGTGAGTCACGATCTCGGTGACGGCGAGCCCCTCGCGCTGGAACACGGTGCCCGAACGATCACTGACTGCGACCAGGCGCAGCGATTCGAGCTGGCGCGCCTGCAGTTGCTGTAAGAACGCTCGGCCAACTTGGCCGGGACCAATCAGATGTAGCGTCGTGACTGGCGGTGCCTGCGACGGCTTCGCCTGTTGCGATTGGCCTGGCGACAGCCCGGTCGACAAGAACGCGTCGTTCGATGCGGCTGCGGTTTCGGTGACGGTTGAGGCAACGCCTGGGATTGGCGCAAGCGGTACGAGGTGCTCACGGTTGGAGCGAGGATTCACGGAATCGGTCATTGCGGGTCAGTCCTAGAAGGGCCCGTTGCCAGTTCCTACGTGCCGGTTCCGCTGTCGCAGACGTCGTGGATGCGCCTGCCATTCACTACAGCCACGCGTGCCCGTAGGCACACGCCGTTGCCGGAGTGCTTAGCAGACTCATCTTTCGACCATCTAAACTCCCGAAGAAGCCAGAAGGCCCCGGAGGAAGCCAGATGACTGGCCGTGGGATTTGGCACCTGCGTATGACGATCATCGATCGTCACTCGTGGTTGCCCCAGCGTCGTCGGGCCCGTCCCTCGGCTGGTCTGGATGAGTTGTTGGTGCTAGGGCTATCGGCAATCGAGATCCGCGTCAAGAGCCTCGATCCCGTTCGCTACCATTTAGCTAGCGTGCTCGTCCCACTCGGGATCCGGAATATGGCGCTGATGCCGCCCCTCTAACGCCGCGCTTCTTGAGCACGAACATGCACTGCAAACGACTCCTGTTCGCTGGCCTTGCCGCCGCGCTACTCACCCTGACGGGATCCTGCGAGACCGTCAGCAACAGCTCGAACGTGACCCGCCTCTTCCAGGTGAAGGATCTAGTGCTGTCCCAGCAAGCGGGCCGCAAACCGTTCATCCCGATGTATTCGTTGCTGGTCAACATCGTGCAAGCAACGCAGCTATCCGAACTGCAAAAGGGCACCTACACGGTCCGGCCAGATGCGCGCGGCGTGCTGATGGTGACGGCGCCGGCAACGATGCAGGAGCAGGTCGCAACGGTGCTTGAGGACCTGCGCGCGTTCGCCCAGAAGCAGGCCAACAGCCAGGACTGAGTTCTAGTCGACGGAGTTCTAATCGACTGACTCCTAATCGACTGAGTCCGACGACACGTTCCCTGCTGTTACCTGGCCTTCTTGACGCGAACGCGTTGCAGCAGTCGCGGCGCTACTGAATTGCTTGGGTTGTCCTTCGACACCTCAATCAACAGCGCTTCCGCCTCGTCGTAGCGCGTTCCGAGCAGTCCGAAGTATTGAGCCAACGCCATCTTCGCCTCGGGGTAGAACAACTTGCCGCCGTAGCTCTCGAACATGTCCGTCAATTCGGCCTCGGCCTCTTCATGCCGACCAACGGCACCGCGCATCATGGCACGCACTTCACGAAGTTGCGGATCCGGCATCAACGACCACGACGCGGCTGCCTCGACGTCTGCGAGCACCTTCTTGGTCACTTCGGGATCGCCGCCTCGGCTATAGAACGCGACCTGTAGCGGCTCTCTAGCGCTCTCAATCGCCGGATCACGCAAGCGATGGCCAACCAACGTGTGCCCGCTGAACAGCACCCAGCCGATCAACAACGCAGTCGTCACCCAGCCGGCGGTGCTTCGTTGGCCAGCCTTTTTCAGCACGGTGTGCTGGAAGGTTACGTCCTTATTCAGGAACAGGCGCAGCAACAGCATCACGAAGACCGCGGTGATCACGCCAAGCCCCACCGCCATCAAGAACGGAACGCCTTCGCCGAACCATGCACCGCGGAACGTCCACTGCACCGCGACCAGCGCGACCGACGCCATGACGATCTCTTCCCACCACGCAAAGTCGGCACGCGCTTGGATGCGCTGCTGGCTTGAGGTGAACGGCTTCGGCATCGCAAAGCCGAACGACAACGCATCGTTCGGACACACAGAAACACAGTCCATGCACTTCATGCAGCCCGGATCGACAACCTGACCGTATTTCGCGACTTCTTCGTGCACCCGCACGTTGCTGGTGCACGACGTCGTGCAGTGGCCGCAGTGTTCGCAGTTGTCGTTGACGGTGATGCGCATTGGCGCGACACGAGCCGCGACGGAGAAGAACGCGCCGTACGGGCAGCCGTAGGTGCAGAACCCCTTGGCTCCGAGCCACCACACGATCAGGAAGCCGACAACGAGGAAGGTGCCAACCGTCATCAATAGCCCCGGGAAACGAGTCCACAATTCGGTCGTCGTCACCTGCCACTGCCAGTCGGCGACCCCCGGCACGACCTTCGGCGACAGCCACGTCCAGCCCTGGGCCTCGCCCCACGTGTTCCACAGCCAGGCGTGAATTGGCGGCCAAAAGAACATGTAGAACGCCACCACCCACGGCCCAAACACCAGCAGGCGGGAACGCACCGGGCGCGGCTGCAGCCCGATCCGCTTCAAGAGCCAGGCGCACAGATCCTGCAGCGCCACGACGTGGCAGGCCCAGCCACAGAACCACCGACCAAAGATTACCGTCGAGGCAATCAGGCTCAGGAACAGCACGAAGCCCGCGTTGATCCGCCCCATCTCGACCGTTTCCATGGCCTCAGACGGCTCAACCGGCGTCATCGATTCGCCGGTCGCCAACCAGTGCCAGATATGGATACCGATCGCCACATGCACGGCTATCAGCACGATGGCACGCCAACGCGCCATCTTGGATTTCTTGATCTCCGGCCCCTTGGGCTTATGGCGATCTTGACGAGGCAAGAACGAGAGGACCTCGCGCGTCTTCTCTGCCTTGGACTTGGTAACCGACATCGGCCGAGCAGCATAACGAGCCAAGGCGCGTCGGTTCGATTGCAATCGAGCCGCCAGACCGCGATCCTGCTCGCAATCCAATCATGACTCACCCTGCTGACTCAAAAAACTCTGATGGGACCTCACCCGAGGCCGCCACTGACTTCATCCGAGACCGCATTCGCGCGGACCTTCAGGAAGGCAAGGTGCAGCAGATCCAGACGCGCTTCCCACCAGAGCCGAACGGCTACCTGCATATCGGCCATGCCAAGGCGATCACGCTGTCGTTCTCGGTGGCCCAAGAGTTCGGCGGCAAGTGCAACTTGCGCATGGACGACACCAATCCTGAGAAGGAAGCGCAGGAGTATGTCGACGCCATCAAGGAGGACGTGCGCTGGCTCGGCTTCGAGTGGGACGACCTGGTCTACGCGTCGGACTACTTCGGACAACTTTTCACCTGGGCCGAGCAGCTGATCGAAAAGGGCCTCGCCTACGTCGACGACCAAACCGCCGAGCAAATGGCCGAAGGCCGTGGCTCCGCCCGCTCAGCGGGAACCAACAGTCCGTTCCGCGACCGCTCCGTCGCAGAGAACCTCGACCTGTTCCGACGCATGAAGGCCGGTGACTTTGCGGATGGCGAGAAGGTGCTGCGCGCCAAGATCGACATGGCGCACGCCAACCTCAACCTGCGAGACCCGGCGATGTATCGGGTGCGCAACCTCCACCACCAGCGCACCGGCGACGAATGGTGCATCTACCCGATGTACGACTGGGCGCACGGCCAGAGCGATTCGATCGAGGGCGTCACGCACTCGCTGTGCACGCTCGAATTCGAACACCACCGGCCGCTCTACGACTGGTATTGCGAACAGCTCGGCATCCACCACCCGCAGCAAATCGAGTTCGCCCGCCTCAACGTCGAATACATGCTAACCAGCAAGCGCAAGCTGCTGCGCCTGGTCGAAGACAAGCACGTCGACGGCTGGGACGATCCACGCATGCCGACGATTCGCGGCCTGCGGCGCCGCGGCGTTCCGGCCGAGGCGCTAGTCGCGTTCTGCAAGCACGTCGGCGTCGCCAAGGTCAACGGCACGCACGAGCTGAGCCTGCTCGACTTCTTCACGCGGGACTGGCTCAACACGCGCACGTGGCGACGCATGGCCGTGCTCGATCCGATCAAGCTGGTCATCGAAAACTGGCCCGCTGGTGAAGTCGTTTGGAAGGACATCCCGAACGACCCCTCAGACGAGAGTGCCGGCACGCGCAAGGTGCCGTTCACTGGCGTTGCGTGGATTGAGCGCGCCGATTTCATGGAGGAGCCACCGAAGAAGTTCTTCCGCCTCGGCCCGGATCGTGAAGTGCGCTTGCGCTTTGGCTTCGCCGTCAAGTGCACCAGCTACGACAAGGATGCGGACGGCAACGTCACGACCGTGCGCTGCACCTACGACCCCGAGAGCCAGAACGGCAAGACCTCCGACGGCCGCAAGGTGAAGGGCGTCATCCATTGGGTCTCCGCCGAGCACGCCTTCGAGGCCGACGCGCACCTATTTGAGCCGCTCTTCAGCGACCCGGACCCAGCGAGCACCGATGGCGACGAGTTCGTCAACATCCTGCGTCCGGACAGCCGCGTCATCGTGAAGGCGATGTGCGAGCCGAGCCTCGCGGAAGCAAGCAGCGGCGACGCGTTCCAGTTCGAGCGCGTCGGCTACTTCTACTGCGACCCTAAGACCAGCGAACCGGGTAAGCCGGTGTTCCACCGCACGGTGGGTCTGAAGGACAGCTGGAAGAAGGAACAGAAGAAGGGCTAGTCGGCGCGCCTACAGGCGCGCCTGACGTCGCAGACCGTCATCCCAACTGTTCGCCCGAGATCCCTACCCGGGCCTCGGTAAGGCGAGGATTGCTCGGCCCCACGCCCAGCGCAGGTGCGCGCATGTGCCTTCGGAGCGCGCGAGATCCGTCAGGGTGACTGACACCGCAGAACTCAACGCGGTAATCGATAACCGCGGAGCGATAAACCCGCATCCCTAGCCGCGAACGGTCTGCTCTGACGGGTTCGTCAGCGTCAACTGCTGCTGCGCATCGAGCACCATCGCCTGGCCAAAGAAGGACAGGCCAAGCAACGTCGATAGGTTGGGCACCGTCAACTCCATGTAGCCACGGTTGTCAGTGTTGATCGCGAACGGATACACCAGTGTGTCGACGGGCACCCACTGGTTGCCGAACGGCGTCCACTGCGGCGTCGGGAACATCGTTTGGGAGAACCACGGGACGGCGACCGAACCGTTTTGCGCGTGCACACAAACGGTGACCGACGCGCCAATCGTCTTGTTCGAAACCGACATCGTTTGCAGCGACGGCGACACTTCGCTGGTGTGCACGTAGCGGCCCAACTCATCGGCGCCGTAACCACCGGTATCGTTGGTCAGGTACCACAGGTTGCCATCAGGGCCAGTCGTCACGGCATAGCCAGAGCCTGGCAACTGATCGAACACCGTCTGGTTCAGCACGGTCGAACCCGAGGCATCGAGCCATACAGCGCGCAGCTCGTTCGAGTTGTAGTTCGTGAAGAACCACGCGTTCTTGTAGATCGCCGGGTAGTGCTCACCGGTGTAGAAGCAGCAACCGGTCGGCGCCGACGTCGGCTGGTAGTAAGCGAGCGGATCCATCAGCCCGGGATTCGGTGTCGTCTCCAAGCCTTCAAAGATCGGCCAGCCGTAGTTGCCACCCGGCAGGATGTGGTTGATCTCATCCATCCAGGCACCACCGTTTTCGGTCTGGTAGACGTCGCCGGTCACCGGATGGATCGCCAAGCCGAACTGATTGCGGTGGCCCAACGAGTAGACCATGCTGCCGGGCGTCGGGTTGTTGCCCGGAACGGTGAAGTTCGGCATCGCGAAGCGCAGGATCTTGCCGCGCCAATCCGTTGGGTTCTGCGCGTGCGCCGCGCCGAGTGCGTCGCCAGTACCAACGAACAGCGTGCCGTCATGACCGAAGATCATGGTGCCCGCGTTGTGATAGAGCTGTGCGGGAATCGAGCCGGCGGGCGTCATGACGGTGAAGCCGGTGCCCTGCTCGTTCACGTCCTGCAATCGGGCAATCTGGTTCTCGGAGCCACCGGGCGCCGTGAAGAACACGTAGACGTAGCCGTTGGTCGAGAACAGCGGGTCGACCGCAATACCGAGCAGACCGGCCTCGGCCCACGGACCACCGTTGTGCACAGCGACCGTTGCCCAAGGAGTCGGGTCGAGTTGGCCGTTCGCAAACAAGCGGATATTGCCACTCTCACGTTCGGTGATCAGCAAACGTCCGTCTGGCAGGAATGCCATCGCGGTCGCGCTTTGCAGCGGCCCATCCACCAGCGTCTCGTAGGTAAAGCCCGGGGGCGGACTCTGCGCGTCGACAGTGGCGCAGAGGATCAGCGCCGAGGCTAGAAGCGATGCGGATCCGAGGAGCTTACGGAGCAAGGTCATAGCGAAGAGGAGGCGAGGCTGTGCCCGCGATCAGGGAGTGCGGGCGGACGAGGGTCGAAAGCCTGAGCTGCCAACGCGGTCTCTACGCAAGGATGACATGCAATGGTCACTTGGAATGAACAAATGCAATCCGTCACGAGACATCACGAATTGGTTGATCCATGGACGCATCGGAGCAGCCGCAGCCAACCGAGCCTGCCATGGGATTCAGCGACGATGCGCCCCGGACAAACGAGTCATCGGACGGCTACCGCGAGCGAAGCGAATCCTTCTGAAGAACTTTCCCTAAGGCGTGCGGCGAGCGAAATCGCATGCATGCGATGGACTCATGCCATTGGCGTCACGCCGAAACGGAGGATCAATCGAAGGGGATCTCGACTGGCTTGCCGCCCAACGCGTCGACCGCGTCCGTCACCTCATTTGCAACGAGCTGAGGCATGCCATCGATTGCCACGCACCGCATACCAAGGGTTTCCCTGGATCGCGAATGCCGCGCGCGTTGCTGGTCAATGGAATCGTCGCGGCAGCCCAAGCGAACACTGACTCGCACGGTTGTATTGACGACTTGCTGAGTCGACGGCCGATTGGGTGCACTGCCTATCGGGTCGACGAAAGCTACGTTCGCGGGACGGCCCCCAGGCAGACGGCGTCGCAATTTCGCTGAAGCGAAGGCTCGCAGCACGCAGCAACAAAGCAACCGCGCTGCTAGAACGGAATGTCGCCGTAGTCGACTTCAGCACCGCCACCGGCAGAACCTTCCTGCGCCGGACGACCGCCGCCACGACGCTCACCGCCGCCACCGCCGCCGCCGCCGCCACCTTCACGGTTGCCGGTGCTCATGAACTGGAAGTTCTCGACGATGACTTCGAGCTTATTCCGCTTGCCGCCGCCGTCCTTGGCTTCCCAGGTCGAGAACTCCAAACGGCCGTCGACGAACAGCGGGCTGCCCTTGCTTACGTATTGCTGAAGCAACTCGGCCGACTTGCCAAATGCCGTGCAATCCACGAAACAAGTCGACTCTTTGGCTTCGCCGCTCTGCGACGACGTCTTGCGATTGATCGCCATGCCGAATTTGGCAATGGCCATACCGCCCTGCGTGTGACGCAGTTCGATGTCGCGGGTCAGGTTGCCCATCAGAATGACTTTGTTGAAGTTGGCCACGGGTGAAGTCTCTTATTCTCTGTCGTCTAGGGGGGTCCACCGGCCGGTGGAACAGGAAGCGGGCATCTTAGACACGAACCGCCTCCGGTTCCATCACAGGCCTCCCGCTGGCGCCCAATCCCTGAGTTGGCTACATTTTGTGGCGTGACACAGCCGACCCCGCAGTCCGAACGCCGCCGCGCCCTGCGCGCCGCCGCCTCGTTTCCGGTCAACCTGTCCTCAGACACGCTCGCCGAACCGGGCATGCTTCACGACATTTCCGAAATCGGAATGGCGTGCGCTGCGCCGGCTCCGATCGACGAGATGACGCTGGTTGGCATCGACTTCGCGCTACCGGGTCAGACCGAGCGCCACCAGGTGACCGGCGCCGTCGTGCGCTGCGATCGCATTGAGGCCCAGGAAGGCAAGCCGTCGTGGGACATCGCGATCTACTTCACTGAGATCACGCCGGTGACCAAGGCATCGCTGAAGGGTTACGTCAGCAAGGGCAAGATCGTCTAGCGAGTTCGCGTTCTACTAAGAACGCGCCGCAACAAATCGTCGCGTCAGAATGTCGCGGTCAGCTGACTCGTGGTCAGCAGCGCTGCGAGCAGCATCGTCGCGGTCAGCGGTATCGCGCCAGCATCGGCGCGGTCAGCGGTATCGCGCCAGCATCGGCGCCGATCGCTAGACACGCTGCGCGATCACAAAGCGCGCGTGACCGGAAAGGTCGTCGCGCAGCTCAACGTGTTGCAAGAACGGCAACGCCGCGAACACATCACGCGAGGCAGCGTCCGCCCCCACTCCGGTCTCCGCGAGAAACCATCCCCCGGGACGCAGGTGTTGCTCGAGGCCAGCGGCAAGGTCGCGATAGCACGACGTGACATCACCCGCCGCGGAGAACAACGCGAGCGGCGGCTCAAAGCGACGCACGTTCTCTTCGAGGCCATCGATTGCTTTCGGATCGATGTATGGCGGGTTGCTGATGACCAAATCGAACACCTGATCGTCGGCCACTGGCTGCCACCACGAACCGTGCACGAACTGCACGCGCTCGGTGACGTTGTGGGCACTCGCATTGTTGCGGGCGACGGCGAGCGCATTTTGGCTCGAGTCGGTAGCGAGCACTTCGAGGTCAGGTTGTTCGATGGCCAGCGCAATCGCGATCGCGCCACTGCCAGTGCCGAGATCGATCGCACGTTTGCCGGCACCGGTAGCGCCGCCAAGCTTTTCGATCGCGATGTCGACAATTTCTTCGGTCTCTGGACGCGGGATCAAGACCGACGGCCCGACTTCGAGCTCGTGGCCGCGGAAGCTCCAACTGCCGAGCAAGTGCGCGACGGGTTCGCCATCGCCGCGGCGCACCATCAGTTCGCGCATGGAGTTGCGCTCTTGCTCGTTGAGCGGCCGGTCGTGCTCGAGGTAAATCTCAAGACGACTTAGACGCAGGACCTTGCCGAGCAATAACTCGGCCGATCGCTTGGGAGCTTCGATGTTGCGCTTCAACAGCCAACCTTCAGCACCGCGCAGCACACTCATCACGGTGTGCATCACGCCTGAAGTTGCGCCATGCGGCTTGGCACCACTTGGCGTCGGGTCACTTGGTGTCCGGCCACTTGGTGTCCGGTCACTTGGTGTCCGGTCACTTGGTGTCCGGTCACTGGGTGTCCGGCCACTTGGTGTCCGGCCACTGGGTGTCCGGCCACTTGGTGTCCGGTCACTGGGTGTCCGGTCACTGGGTGTCCGGCCACTGGGTGTCCGGTCGCCGGGGCGCTGGTTGGCTGTGCCGTCGCTCACTTGCGACGGCGTTCCGCTGCCTTCATCTGCTTCTGCTTGGTGGCGTTCTTGTTTTGCTTGGCACCACCAACGACGCCCATGATGAAGCCGGCTTCAGCAATCAGAGCACCAACGAAGATCATCAAGTTGCCGGGGCCCATCAATCGCCAAAAGCCTTCGACACGCGCCGGCGCGTCCATCTTCTTGGCGAGCGACGAACCAATGTCGGAGAACAGGTCACCCCACGTTTCTGAGAACGGGATGTCGGTCGACAGGTAGCCGAGGTTGCGCGCCGTTTCGTGGGCGACGACCGGATCGAAGACGATCAAGGTCCAGGCACCACCGATCAGCGGGAACATCGAAAACAGCAACCACTTCAATCCGGTCGGACGGTTGTTGGCGATCGATGCCCACCACGACCAAATCATCGCGATGGCAATCAGCAAGTAGAAGCCGCCAGCGAGAGTCTGGTAGCCGGCGCGACCGATCTCTGCTGAGAACGGCATCATGCAGCCGACGAACATGATCACGCCTGCGAACAAGAAGCGGTAAAACATCTTGTCGCCGCAGTACATGTTGAACGCGGGAGCCGCGAGGCCAGCGCGCTGCGCCGCCATCGGGTCCTGCTGCACTTGAAGCTGAGCGTCGAGTGGTTCGAGAGGCTCGAGGGACGCAAGGTCGGCAGGGGTTCCGGTATTGGTCATCAGTTCTGGCTCCGTGGAGTCGGGCGGGAGAGGGGTTTCGGGCCGAAGAGCGTGGCGGATACGGGTCTTTCAGTCACGAAAGAAACGTCACGAATGAAGCGGTCGCTATCGAGAGACGATTGTGACCACACGCACGTGAAAAGTGGCCTACCGGTTCAGTTTGCTGTACGGAATCCGGGGAACGGCTAACAAGTCAAGCGCGCCCGACTGCCGCGCACGGGTCCGATCGGTCGACGAGAGCACATCTGAATGCAGCCAGCGAACTAGGTTATTGCTGGCGGAGTTGCGGCGAACTGAGCAACCGCCGACGGAATCACCGCAGCCAAAGTAACCCAGGCCGGCGTTATAGCTCGGCAATCCGGCGCTCGCGCAGGTTCTGCTGCAAGCCATCGATAATTGAGTCGAGCTTGCCTTCCATAACCTGGGTCAACGAGAAGTTCCTGTTCAACCGGTGGTCGGTCAGACGGTCCTGCGGGAAGTTGTAGGTGCGCACGCGGTCGGAACGATCGCCAGAGCCAACCTGCTCCTTGCGCTCGGCCGCCCGGGCGGCCTCGACAGCGCGCTGCTGGGCCTCGTAGATACGGGAGCGCAGCAGCGACATCGCCTTATTACGGTTCTTCAGCTGACTGCGCTCTTCCTGACAGGCCACCACGGTGCCGGTCGGGATGTGCGTAATGCGCACCGCGGAGTCGGTCTTGTTGACGTGCTGACCGCCGGCACCACTGGCGCGGAACGTGTCCAACTTGAGGTCCTTCTCGTCGATGGTGATCTCGACCTCTTCGACCTCGGGCAGCACGGCGACCGTTGCCGCGGATGTATGCACGCGACCTTTCGCTTCGGTTTCGGGCACGCGCTGCACTCGGTGGCCGCCGGACTCGAATTGCAGATAGTGGAACACGCTGCGGCCGCGCACTGTGAAGGTCGCTTCCTTGAAGCCACCGGTCTCAGTCGGCACCGACGACATCGGCTCGATCGCCCAGCCCATCTTCGAGCTGTAACGCTGGTAGAGCGCGATCAGGTCGCGCACGAACAACGCCGCTTCATCGCCACCGGTGCCGGCGCGGATTTCGACGATGCAGTTGCGGCGATCGTCACCGGAGTCGGCAAGCATCAAGTCGAGCAGGGCTTCAGCCTCTTGCTTCAACTCTGCTTCCATCTCCGGAATCTCTTCGCGGGCGAGATCGGCGAGTTCTTTGTCGCCACCATCGAGCAGCTCGCGGTTGTCGACGAGGTTCTGGGTGTTCTTTCTGAACGAGTGGTAGCGCTGCACAACAGGCGTTAACGAGCCGAGCTCGCGGTGGATCGCCGACAGCTTTTCGTGCTGATCCAGGAACTCGGGCGACGCCGATTGCGCCGTCAGTTCTTGGGCGCGCGCCACCATGCCGTCGAGGCGTTGCTGGACCTTGGGATGCAACTCGGTCATCAGATCAACTCCATAACGTCATCGACGAATTAGGCCGCAAAACCAAACGCGCCTCGCCCATCGAGCGAGGCAATTGCAGGAGATAGATAGCCGCGATCCGTGAAAGGTTGCGGCCAATCTGGGCTGGCAAGCGCCGCAGAAGCGGCCCCCACCTGCTCAGCTAATCCGCCTTCTTCGCTTCGGCATCGACGTCTACTTTGACTTCGACTTCGACTTCGGTTTCTTGCTGGCCCTTCGGCGCAGGAATCATCGACTTGCCATAGCGCTTGCGGAACTTGTCGACGCGGCCTGCCGTGTCGACGAACTTCTGCGCGCCCGTGTAGAACGGGTGACACTCGGAGCAGATATCCGTGCGGATCTCTGACCTGACGGATTGGGTCGTGAACGTGTGACCGCAAGCGCAGCTCGCCTTGCACTCAACGTAATTCGGGTGGATTTCAGCTTTCATGGCACACCACGGACGCCATTATGGCGCATTCGGGAGGGCAAGAAGTGTAGGTCGGATTGCGAGGAGGTCAACAACTCCTCGCCACTGCTAAGTCTAGGGAACCCAACTGAGTAGCCGGCGCACCGCCTCGGGAACCAGCCGCAAGTCGTTGGCAGACAGTTTGGCCGGCAACACGGGCCGTTCCGTCATCCATAGCTGCAACAGCCCAATCAGCGCGGCGCGCGCTTCGGGCGACAGCAACTCGAGATTCATGACTGGTAAAATCACGCCACCGCCATGGCCCTGCCCCGACAGCGGCGCGGCCTGGCCGGGCCCTACCGCGATCGGCATCGGCCGCCGCAAAACAACTTTGCCGTTGGCAAGAATTTCGACAACCGGGACGATGTCGGGCGCCAAGGACGATTCGCGATGCGCCAGCATGATGGTTCCGCGCGTTGCCTGCAGCCGAAATCCAAGGGCGCGCGCGAGGGTCGCCGGGGCAGACGGCGAGACCTTGGACAGATCGACGAACCCGGCTGACTTGTTGGCGCCACGGCTTTTGACAGTCGCTCCGCGCGAGCTGCCCGCTAACTCTGCACCACCCTTCACAGTGACGTTCGATCGCGCCCGGTTGGTCGGCTTAGGCGGGGCGTCAAAGCGCTCAACGACAGCGGCCAGAACAGCAATCGCCGTCACCGAGCACGCAAACGCAATTGCGAGCCGCCAGCCAAGACGTCGGGACCACAAACTCATGCACGCTCCCGCGCGGCCTGCAGCAACCGACGCACGGCGTCGACATGCAACCCAACTACCGTGTCGAACGACCCCGACACCAACCGCAAGAAGTCTTGGGCCGGATCCTGAATGCCGTAGGCGCCCGCCTTGCCGCGCCATTGCTCACTGTCGAGGTAGCGCTGGATTTGGGCCGCATCAGGCCGGTCGCAAGTCACCACTGACGACGCGACTTCTTCGAACAGCTTGCCATCTCGCAAGTCAGGGCCACTGCCGTCGGGAACGAGCAGACAGTGCGCCGTGTGTACCTGATGGGTGTGGCCCGCGAGCCTCGAGATGAAGGCCTCGGCTGAATCACGATTGCTGGCCTTGCCGAGTTCGCAGCCAGCGAGGTCGACGACGGTGTCGACGGCTAGCACCGGCACGCGCGAACCGTGCCGGCTAACCCCGAGCGCTTTACGACGAGCGCGAACTGCCGCGAGCAGGACTGGTTCACCGGCCTCGCTATCGTGCTCGCTCTTGCCCGCTTCGTATTCTTCACCGGGCTCGCACAACGCGAAGCGTAAGCCTGCTTGCGTCAGCAGCTCGCGCCGTCGGGGCGACTTCGAAGCTAGGTAGAGGTCAAAGGACGCTGCCACAGAACCATCGTCGCGAGTGACCGATAGACCGCAAGGGCTATCGCAATCGGAGGCCGCTGAGGATCACGGCTCGCGCCCAATCACTAGGTGCCATCAGGCCCCAATGGCACTAGGTAGCTTCGCAGCCGCAGCCTTCGAAGCCTCGCCGCTAGCGGCGCTTTGGCTTAACGAACGGGGCCAAGCGCACCAGAATGCAGGCTGGCGACAACGTGTGCTTAAGGTTCGGCTTCCCGTTACTGCCTTCGGCACCAATCGAAACCGGCACGTGGCCGTAAGGCTTCAAGCAGGCACGCAATTCATCGACAAACTTGGCGACCATAGGGCTCTTGGGATCGAGACCGAGGCGCTGCTGAGCACGCGCCGTCGACTTATCCGAGAAGCACATCTCCTCGATCGCCAGCATGTGGGTCAAGAACACCTGCGCGTGATGCCTAATAGCCGGCACGCGCTGGAAGAAGTTGTTGCGATCACTGATGCCAGCATCACGCAAGAACGTCAGGTGCACGCCATTTTGGTCGTTGTAGACCTGCGCGATGGATTCACGCACGGCCAAGCAACGGTCAAACAGGTTAGGGATCTCGAGATCACTCAGCATCTCCTCGACCTCGAAGGCCTCGGTGACACGGAACTCGTTGCGATCGACAAAGTTCGCTTCGATGCGGCGGCGAACCTCTTGGCCGTAGCCACAAGGCAGGCCTTCAGCGAAGTAGATGTGCAGCAGAGCGTCGATGTAGTCGAGTTTCGGCAGGCGAAGGATCGGCTGCTTCGGCTTGGCTGGTTTGACCTCAGCAGGCTTACCGTCGGCAGACGCGCCATCGGCACCATCAGACTCGCCAGCGGCAACCGGCGGAGCTTCAGGCTCTGGCTCTGGCTCTTCCACGATCGGATCGGGGAACGGGATGTCCGCCAACACGATCTTCACCTGCTCGAGAGCAGCGGTGAGATTTGCCTGAGTCGGCTCGATCGCTTCGCGCGGATCCGGCGGCGCATCACTAACTGCGTCAACTGCTGCTTTGGACTTCTTCTTCGTCGGCACGTTTGACCCGGGGATCTACTATCGAGCTAAGGCGGTTGGCGTCGCCTAAACGACGCAAGGCAAAACGAACAGTTCGCGAGCAACCTGACCTGGAACCTGTTGGGAACCAGAGATCGCCAGTTTGTAACCGGAGATCAATAGGCTGCGCGCGTGTCAGGCCGACTACTTCTTTTTCTTGTCGTCGGCTTCGCGCGCTTCCTTCTCGGCGCGCTTTTGCGCCTTAGGCTTGCGCACCTTCTTCTTCGGCGGCGTAAACGCTGCCGGCTTGCCCTGGCTCTTGGCGCGAGCGGGCTTCTTGGGCTGCGGGATCGTGACGCCTGAGCGCTCGATCATCGAAGCAACGGTTTCCGACGGTTTCGCGCCGACCGAGAGCCAGTAGGCAACTCGTTCCGTGTTGAGCTTTAGTTGCTCCTGCTCACGTGGCATGAGCGGGAGATAGTAGCCGAGGGACTCAATGATGCGACCATCTCGCGGGAAGCGAGGGTCGGTCGCTACCACCCGGTATGTGGGGTGGTTGAGTCGACCAAAGCGTTTCAGACGTAGCGTTACTGCCAATTGAAGTTGTCTCCGTGTCGTCGGGGGTGCCGCGAATGGGGCGAACAATGAAGCAGAACCTACCGAGCGTTGCCAGTTGTTTCTGGCCTGTAGACAGAAGGTTCTAGCGGCGCCCCCCGCCGAAGCCGCCAAAGCCACGGCCCTTGCCCTTGCCTTTCCCCTTGCCGCCGCCGAGGCCGGGGAATCCCCCCATGCCGCCCAGCCCGCCGAGGCCACCGCCCCCCATGCCACCGAGGCCGCCGCCCATTCCTCCCATTCCTCCCATGCCGCCCATATCGCCGGGGCCACCACCGCCGAGCAGGCCGCCCAGACCGCCCATGCCGCCCTTGCCCAGCTTCTTCATCATGTCCTGCATGCCCTTAAACTGCTTGATCAGGCCATGCACGGCGTCAAGCGGGTTGCCGGAGCCTTGCGCGATCCGACGGCGACGCGGCAAGTCGATCAGGGCGGGTTTACGCCGCTCCTGAACGGTCATCGACTTGATCATCGCCTCGAGCCGCTGGAAGTGCTTATCGTCCAGATCGACATTCTTTAGGGCCGCGCCGACGCCTGGCAGCATGCCGAGCACCTTCTTGAGCGGACCCATCTTGCGGATCATGCTCAACTGCGACAGGAAGTCTTCGAAGTTGAAGCTGCCCTTTTGCAGCTTCTTGGCCTGCTTTTCCGCCTCACGGTGGTCGATTACCTGCTCGGCTTTTTCGACCAGGCCAACGACATCGCCCATGCCGAGAATGCGTCCGGCCATGCGGCTCGGATCGAACACCTCAAAGTCTTCGGGCTTCTCGCCGACACCCGCAAACAGGATCGGGCGGCCGGTGATGTTGACGATCGACAGCGCGGCACCACCGCGCGAGTCACCATCGGTCTTGGTCAGGATCAAACCGTGCAGCGGCAAGCGCGCGTGGAACTCCTTGGCGGAGTTCACGGCGTCCTGGCCGAGCATCGCGTCGCTGACCAGCAGCACACCGTGCGGGTTGGTCGCCGCATGAATGTCCTGCACTTCTTGCATCAACGCTTCGTCGATGTGAAGTCGGCCGGCGGTATCGAGAATCACGACGTCATGGCCGTGCTTCTGCGCATACGCCAAACTGGCCTTACAAACGTCTGGGGGCCGTTTGAAGGACTCATCGGCGAAGACATCGATGCCGAGTTGCTTGCCGAGACTCTGTAGCTGCTGCACAGCGGCCGGGCGTTGCAGGTCAGCAGCAACAAGCAGCGGCTTCTTCTTCTTATCCTTGCGAAGATGCAGGGCGAGCTTGGCGCAGGTCGTCGTCTTACCACTGCCCTGCAGACCGCACATCATCAGGACCAACGGCCCCTTGTCGGCAACTGGCAAGCCTGTTGCTTGGCCGCCGAGCAGGTCGGTCAGCGCATCGTGGAAGCACTTGACGAACTGCTGGCCAGGGTCAACCGAGTCGATCACGTTCTGACCGACGACACGCTGGCGAACGTCAGCAACGAACTCCTTAGCAACCTGGAAGTTGACGTCAGCTTCCAGCAGTGCCTGACGCACGGCACGGATGCCGTCGTCGACGTTGGCTTCGGTCAGCTTCTTCTGACCGACGATGCTTTTGTAGGCGGAGCCTAGAGCAATGGCGAGCGAATCGAACATGTGGGCAGAAGGATGGTTGCCGCGAGCGGAGCGGTCAAAGGAAAAGGACCAGCGACCGCCAAAGGAAGACGCAACGCCCAGCCTGGTCCTAAGATGTCGTCCTCCCAGGATCCCGGACATCGGTTGGGGCTGGGGAGGCTGAGCCCGGGTAGATGAGCGCCCCTCCCTGAGGGCACCGCGACTACCCGGCTCAAGTTTGGCCCACATCTTGCAAATAGGCACAACATGAACTCACGCCGCATCAGTACAGCGATCCTCCTGCTCCTTGCCGCCGCGTGCGCAACTCCTGCCACAACTCCTGTCACAGTCGAACGTCCCGACCATGCGCTGCAGACAGAACTGCAGGACTTCCAGGGCGCGCAGCAAGTGTTTCGCGAACAGAACATGGGCGTCCACAAATTCGACTTTGAAGGACACGGACGCGTCACGGTGCGCGAAATCACCCTGGACGGCTTCCCTGGCAGCACATATCTGAAGTGCCGTTTCCACTACCAGAACCGCACCATCAAGCCGGTCGTGCAAAGCTGGGTCAGTCTTGACGTTCTCGATGCCGAAGGCCGGATCATTTCGACGCAAAGCTGCCACCTGATTGTGCCAGTGCCGATCCCGATCGCCCGCGGCAGCTACTACTCAGACGAACTGCGCACCCCCACTTACGACGCCTACATGAAGGAAGGCTGGTCATGGCGGATTCGCTGCGTTTCGGACCTTGAGGAAGAGGAAGAGCCGCTCAACCCGCCCGTCAAGCGACCGGCCGGCGTCCAGCACCTGCCAGCCCCCGTCATCATCAAGGATCGCAGCGTCAGCCGTCGCCAACGCGGCTGGAAGTGGTAGTCGAGGCCCAGTTCCCGAGGTGCAGTGCCCGAGATGCAGTTCCCGAGATGCAGTTCCCGAGGCGCTGACTAACGAAGCCGGTGCTTAGCGCTTCTTCCGCTGCCGGTTCGCGCGCTCCACGATCGCTTCGCCTTGCTTGTTCCAAGCCGGCGCCTGATCCCGCTCAGCGAGCTCACGCGTGACATCCATCAACCTGCGAATGATCTGGGTCATGTGCGGGATATTGAGCTTCTCGACCTCATCACTCGGCTGATGATAGTCCGAGTGTAGCGAGCCAGCGCTCAGCGAGTGGGCCACGATGCCCTTGCTCACGAACGAGAAGTTGTCGCTCGCCATAAACAGCTGGTTCGCCATGCGGAACTCGACCAGCCCGCTGCCAGTCTTTTGGAACGCCTGGTCACAGATCGACGCGAAGTCGCTGTAGCCGCTGCCGGTGACCCAAGCCTTGCCCTCGTTACCCTCTTCTGGGCGACCGATCATTTCGATGTTCAGCACCGCGACGATCTGCTCGAGCGGCAGCGGCGGTTGCTCGCAGAACGCTTTCGAACCCAACAAGCCACGCTCTTCGGCAGCAAAGCAAACGAACAGGATGTTGCGCCGAGGCGCCGGCATCTTGGCCATCGCTTCGGCCAACAGCACAACTGCCGTCGTGCCGGTGGCGTCATCATCGGCACCGTTATTGATCGAGTCACCGTTCTTCGCCCGGCCGACGCCAATGTGGTCGTAGTGCGCGCTGACCACGACGTATTCCTTGCTGCGGTCGCTATCTTCGCGCGCCGGCAACAACGCTACGACATTGCGTTGCGGAATATCGGCACGCTCAGCCGCGGCGACCGACCAGTTGGCGGACCATTCAAACTCGTTATCCTCGGGCCGCGGCGGCAACAGGCCCTCGCGCACCAGCAGCACCGGACGCGACGCCTTGCGACGCTTTTCGAGAACCGTGTGCTGCCCCTTCGCCTGCAGCCAGTAGGCATGCGTTTCAGGCACTTCAATGATGATCGGTCGCCGCGCCGACCGCGCCGTCAGCAAGCGCTGCAGCACCGGATCGTTCGCCATCGCTACCGTACAACTCTCTTGGCCTTTAAGGCCATCGGAGGCCCGCCACAGACGCACGTCGCGACCAGCGACCAGCTCATGTTCTGAGTCCTTGTTGTTAAGGCGACTGGTCAAGGTCAACGTCACGGCGTCCGAGTCGAGGCGTAAGCCGGGCAGCGAAAACTCGTGGAACCACGAGCCATCGCGCAACTGCTTGAGCCCAGCCTTGGCAAAACGATCTGCCAACCAGTCCCCCGCCGCAGCGAGCTCCGGCGTGCCAGATCCTCGCCCCATGCGCTCGTCAGCGGCGAGCCACCCAACCACTTCACGCACCGACTTCTCGGTGATCTTTGCAGCTTGGGCAGCAGCAACAGTCGTCAGGAGGCTCAGGCAAGCTAGTCGGCAGAGGTCACGCATCATCAAATCCAGGTTCGGGGTAGGTCGGGGAGCGTACTGCGACCGACTCGACGATGGCAGATCGGAGTCATGATCTCATGGCGTTGGCAATCTTGCCGTCGCACCCGGAAGACGATGCGACCAAACGGGACCGCGGCAGGCAGACCCAAGCCAAGGCGCCAATGGCCTACGGCAGATTATTCGCCGCTCGGCTCGAGCAGGGCATTCATCGCGCCGGTTCGGTAGCCAAAGGCATCGATCGCGACAAACTTGTAGCCGGTCGCCTGCACGTCACGACCGATCACTTCCCGCATCGCAAAGGCACGCTCAATTTCGTCCTGCGCCACTTCGATGCGCGCCAACGAGTCGTGATGACGAACCCGGAACTGGCGGAAACCATGCGCACGCAGCACAGCCTCGGCCCGTTCAATTTTGCCGAGCAGCTCACGATCAATCGCGGTGCCATACGGAACGCGCGACGACAAGCAGGCGAAGCTCGGCTTCTCGGCGTTACTCAGCCCGACGTCGCGGCTGTAGCGACGCACGTCTTCCTTCGAGAAGCCCGAATCTAGTAGCGGAGCCAGAACCAAGTGTTCGGCGGCGGCGACCTGACCGGGGCGATGATCGCCGAGATCATCAGTGATCGCGCCGTAAACAACGACCCAGTCGGCCGGCGCGATGTCGACACGGCGTTCAGCAACCGTGACGAACAACTCCT
Source organism: Planctomycetota bacterium (assembly GCA_051278165.1). Taxonomy (GTDB): domain Bacteria; phylum Planctomycetota; class UBA1135; order UBA1135; family UBA2386. The sequence continues at coordinate 39,325 of JBNMNW010000007.1, forward strand.
TCTTGCAGTGGTAGCAGCGATCACCGGCATTCTCGCGGTAGCCAGCACGCGCTAATTCGTCCGTTGGCAAGACAACGTGACGCGCGCCGATACTCAGCGCCAGCTCTTGTGCTTCCTGCAGCTCACTGCGTGGCAACGACGGTGAGTCTGCGGTCACCGCGACGGCACGGTCGCCGAGCACGGCATGGCATGCGTGCAGCAGCGCCGTCGAATCCACACCCGCCGAAAACGCCACGACGGCACCCGGCAACGCCATCAATTGCTCACGCAGATGGGCAAGCTTTTGCTCGTAGGGAAGGGATGCAGTCGCCGGCAGCATGACAACGTTCTACGGCTGCTGGAGCCGGCTTGCTAGCCACATGCCGACCTAAGCCCAGGATCAGCGTGGGAAGTGTTCCGTGACGCACGGAAAATACGGCCGTGCGAGCGGCGCAAGAACAGGGCGAATGCGTCCCCGTGGCATCGCCTTTTGGCAATGAAAAGCCTGCTGCGGCTCAGGCTTCAGGCTTCAGGCTTCAGGCTTCAGGCTCGCAACGGATTTCACTGTCGGCAGTGAAGATCGAGCGCCGTCGCACCCGGCCAGCAGGAACCTTGGCGCCCGGGAACAATAAGCACTCCTCGAGCTGCGCGCCGGCGCCGATGTCGGCGCCGTCCATGACGACCGAGCGTTTGATCGACACGTTGTCGCCGCGGGTGACGCCTGCACCGATGGCTTCGCCCTGACCGCTCTGCTCAAGCAGCAGCAGGTTCAACTGCAGCAAGTCCTTCGGGTAGCTGACGTTCATGTCGGCCTTGATGACCTCGGCAGCTTCCACCTTGTAGCCATCGTCGATGAAGATCTGGATCGAATCCGTGATCTCGTATTCGTTGCGCAATGCAGTGCGCGGCGTGCGTCGCACGGCGTCGAAGAACGACTGGTCGAACAGGTAAATGCCGCAGCCCTTCAAGTCGGTGCGCGGGTGACGCGGCTTTTCTACGACGCGACTGACGACACCATCGTCGCCGGCGATCACCGCAAAGTTGCGCTTCATCGCTTCGAGGTCGGGCTCGTGTTTGCAAGCGAGCACGCCGCCCAAGTTGCCCTTATGGAAGCGCGTCAGCATCTCGTCGAGGTTCTCGGTGACAAAGAAGATGTCGCCAAGGAACAAGAAGAACGGACGGTCGACATGGGCTTCGAGACGCGACACCGCGTGCGCGATGCCAAGCATCTCCTCTTGCTCGACGTATTGGATCGACACGCCATAGTCCGAGCCATCGCCTAGGGTGCGCACGACTTCATGGCCGAGATGGCCAATCACGACAACGACCTTGGTGATGCCCATGCCAGCCATCATTTCAAGCTGATAGGCCATCAACGGCTTGTTGAGCACCGGCAGAATCGGCTTCGGCCAATGCTCAGAGAAGGGGCGCATTCGGGTGCCCTTGCCAGCGGCAAGGATCACCCCCATCAATTCTTCAGCCACAAGTAGTCCGGAAGGTTGGTAGTTGGCCAAGGCACGGTACGCCCCAAGGAAGGGACCGTGCCGTCAGCAATCGCAATCAGACTAGAGCTGAGCGGGCTGCGGCGTGATGTTGCGCACGAAAGAGATACGGTCGGAGATCAGACTGGCAACCACCAACTCGGGCTGGCCATCACCGTTCATGTCTTGCAGAACGGCATCGCTGGCACCGAGAGTGCCAGGGAACGACGGCAGCAGCGGGAAGCTGCCCGCGCCATCTCCAACCAGCACGCGGAAGTCTCCGCTCACCAGCGAGGCGACCAGAATGTCGACCACGCCATCACCCGTCAGATCTTGCGCCATCAGCGCGGTCGGCGATGAGCCAGCGGCATAGTCACTGCCGGAGAAGCCGTTCTCGGTGCCGAACAAGACCGAAACCGTGCCCGACGTCGCATTGCTGACCACTAGGTCCGCGCGGCCGTCGGAGTTGAAGTCCGCGGTAACCAAGTAGTTCGGGGACAAGCCAACCGGCACGGCCAGCGATTCGACGTATTGGTTGTTGCCCTCATTGCGCAGGATCGCGATGTCAGCCTGATTGGAGCGGGAAACCGCAAAGTCCTGCAGGCCATCACCGGTGAAGTCCGCGGCAACGATATCGACCGGGCCACCACCAACGTTGATGATGATTTCCGGGTCGTAGGCAAACGCAGTCGCGGTGCCAGGAATCAGGTGCACGCCACCGCCGACGTAATCACAGACGGCGATATCCATGTCCGCGTCGCGATCAAAGTCACCGATCGCGATTCCAAACGGGTAGGAACCCGAACCAAGCGTAGTCGGCGTCACCGGCAAGACTTCGAAGCTGTAGTTACCGGGAGTCGACGTGTTGCGCAGGATCTTGATGCCGCCGGCAACGCCGACAACCAAGTCCGGCTTGCCGTCAAGGTCGAGGTCACCGGCTTCCAGCTGGAAGACGCCAAGACCGATGCTGATGTTGCCTTCGATCACCAGCGCATCTTGACCACCAAGGATCGACAGGCTGGTTTCGGCGTTGCTGCTGGTAATCACTTCAAAGTCGCCATCACCGTCGAAGTCAGCGCCTTCGACCCAGGAGGCGACTGCCAAGCCCGAGGCGTAGCTGCGCGCCCCGTTCAAGCGGCCGGCACTGCTGCTCAACCACAGGTTGACGCGGTTGCCGAGGCCCGAGAGTGCAAACACGTCTTGTGCGCCATTGCCATCAAAGTCGCCAATGAACGGGCGCAGCGGCATGCCAGTCGAGTCGAGCAAGAACTGATCGGCGACGACAGGGGTGGAACTCGCGTTGCCGGGAGCGATGCAGATGCTGGCACTGAAGCCAAGGCACGCGACCAAGTCGTTGATGCCATCGCCGGTGACATCACCAACCTTGGCCAGCGACGGTTGCGCCGGCACCGGGATATCGAATGAGTTGTAGGTGCAGACTAACGGGCCACCTCCTCCCCCAAGAGCTTGCGCCGGCGGGAAGACCTCAGTCACGACGATGTAGCGGTTCGCGGTGAACGCCGAGACGACCATGTCATCAAAGTTGTCACCGTTGAGATCGCCAAAGGTGACTGCCCCAGGTGTCCCGGGCATATCCAGTTCGCAAAGCACGCTGCCAAAGTCGCCGGCGCCTGCGCCAAGGCCCGGATAGATGACCAGGCGTGAGAAGCCGGTGTCGGCAACGACGAGGTCATTCAAGCCGTCGCGATTTGCATCGCCGATCGCGACGTTGAACGCGGTGCCACCACCAGGCAGCGACAGTTGGCTCAGCGGCGCGAAACCGCCTGCGCCATCACCAAAGCCAACGACGATTTCAGGAGCCGACGGGCGCGAGATCACAACGTCTAGAAACTGGTCGTTGTTCATGTCACCAACGGCGACCGCCAACGCACCCGCACCGGCCGCGATCGTGCCGGCAGCGCTGGCTGGCAGGAAGCCACCGGCGCCATCGTTGAGATAGAGGTTGGTCTGGTTACCTTCGCTGCGGACAACGATCAAGTCTTCGAACGTATCGCCGTTGAAGTCACCGCCCGACATCCAGATTGGGATGCCGTCAATCTGCACTTCCTGACCGAGCGAGAACACTCCGTTGTTACTGCGCAAGATGCGCAACTCACCAGTCAAGCTGATGACGGCCATGTCGAGGTCGCCGTCATTGTCGAAGTCAGCCACGCGGTAATCCGAATGCGCTGCCGAGCCAGTCTCAATCTCGATGCGTGTTTCGAACACAGGGATCTCGCCGGTGAGGCCGAGGGCAGCAACGTCCCCAGAGTGGCGCGCACAAGCCGCGGCGACAGCGACCAAGACAATGGCAGAACTACGTAGGGCGAGCTTGTTCATAGTAAGTAACGGTTGGGATCCACGGCGTGACCCACCCATAGAGAGTAGCACACGCAATCAGATGAGCGCTGCGCCGCAATCTCGGCATGAGACGGCGGGGCTCCGCTCTGGTAAGTGCGATGCCATCGAGGCGAGTTGGCAGGCGCATGCGAGCGACGGAGATGCGACTGGGTTTGGCCGCGCACCGGGGGGCAGAATGGCGACTGTCGAACAACGACGCCACTCGGCTACGTGTTACAGGAGATTTGTGCGAAGCCGGCCAAAGGAACCACGCCAAGGCCCCTGCGAGCACTCCCTGTTTCGCTCAAACTTAGCAACAGTGGCCAGCCATCCTCGCCGGCCGGACAGCCCAGTGGCCGGAAATCCGAGTGGCCAGAACTCCCAGTGGCCAGCCATGCCCAGCCGCCAGATCACCCGTCGGCCAGATACGTGCGCGCGCGTTCGACGTAGTGCTCCGCGCGCCAACGCATGCCGACCATTTCTTCGTCGGTAACCTGACGAACGATCTTGCCGGGCATCCCGAGCACCACCGAGCGCGGCGGGATGACGGCGTTCTCCTTGACCAGCGCGCCGGCACCGATCAGCGAGTATTCACCAATCTTGGCGCCACCAAGAATGATCGAGCCCATGCCAATCAAGCTGTAGTCCCCGACCTCGACGCCATGCAGCGTGACGTTGTGGCCAATGGTGACACCGCGGCCAATGACCAGCGGTGCCCCGACATCCACGTGGATGCACGAATTGTCCTGCACGTTCGAGCCTGCGCCGATCGTGATCGAACTGTCGTCACCACGGATGGTCACGCCGAACCAGACGCCGACATCCTTGCCCAGGCGCACATCGCCAACCACCGTCGCGTTGTCGGCCAACATCGCCTCGCCCCGGCGCACGAAGCGGCCGACCATGTCGGGGAAGACCTTGAACTCGCGGTCTTCGGGATTCTCGGGCGGATAGCGGCTGGGCTTCTTATCTGTCATCGGTTGTAGAACAGGTCCAACAGGCCAGGCCACGAGCAGACCAAAACGAGCGTGATCCCGTTGTGCACGGCGTGCGCCAACATCGACGGCCAAAGCGAACCGTAGCGCTGCCGCAGGTAGCCGAACAAGAGGGAGAGCACGCCAATCGGCAGCGCATGGCTTGGACCATGCACCAGACCGAACAACGTCGCCGTCACCAGTTGCGTCGCCCACATTGGCATCGTCGTCTGCAAAGCGCGGAACAGGTAGCCGCGGAATACGATCTCTTCGCAGATCGGAGCCAGGACCACGATCAGCACGACCATGCTCCAGAACTGGGAAGCCGGGACTTCGCCTTTGGCGAACTGCAGCAGCGGCCCCTGCGGTTCAAGATGATGGCCAATGGACTCAGCGAAGCGCAGGTAGCCAGTGGCAAACCCCACCCACAGCAATACGAATGGCACGTAGATCGCAATCGCCGGCCACCACTTGCCCGGGCGCCAGAAGTCCCAGCGAAGACTAGTGCCCGACGGCGGCTGGCAAGCCAACAGCGCCACGAGCACGACTGCACCGATAGAGTGGTCTACGGCGATGAATAGCACGAAGCCGGCAACCGCACCGAACAGCAGCAGCCAACTGCGCAGGTTTGCCATCGACGCGACGAAGGCATCGGAGCCAGGCCCAGAGTCAGGCACAGAGTCAGACTCAGGCCCCGACTCAGACCCCGACTCAGAGTCAGGCTCGGTCATTCGCCTGCGATCACGCCGCTCGTCGGCGACGAAGCCGTGGCGTAGAGCCGCTTGGGAATGCGCCCCGCCAAGAAGGCATCGCGACCGGCTTCTGCTGCGGCCTTCATGGCGCGCGCCATGCGCACCGGCTCTTTGGCGAGCGCTACGCCAGAGTTGAGCAGCACGCCGTGGGCGCCAAGCTCAAACGCGAAGGCCACGTCGCTCGCGGTGCCCACGCCGGCATCGACAATGATCGGCACTTTGGCGCGCTCAAGGATGATGCGGATGTTGTTGGGGTTCTGGATGCCCTGGCCGCTGCCAATCGGAGCACCTGCCGGCATCACCGAGGCAACGCCAACATCTTCGAGTTGCTTGGCTAATACCGGGTCGTCATTGGTGTAGCAGAGCACGGTGAAGCCTTCTTTGACCAGAATCTTGGCGGCTTCGAGCGTGCCGGTCGGCTCGGGCAGCAACGTCTTCGGGTCGGCCAGCACCTCGAGCTTGACCAGATCGCCGATGCCCAACTCGCGCCCGAGTCGCGCTGTACGCACCGCGTGATCGGCGTCAAAGCACCCTGCAGTATTGGGCAGCAGCACGTATTTGTCGCGCGGCAGGTAGTCGAGCAGCGTCTTGCCCTCGGGCACGCCAAGCTGCATGCGTCGCACGGCGACCGTCACGCATTGGGTGCCGGACACCTCAAGGGACTCGACCATCGATTCCATGGTCGGATACTTGCCAGTGCCGAGGAACAAGCGAGAGTCGAAGGAATGCGTTCCGATTACGAGGGGTTGGTCAACGAGCGTCACGCAGGGATCGTGCGCCGTCAGCCGAACCGAGACAAGGGCAGTATTAGCCGCCGCCGAAGAACGTCACGACTTCCAGCTCATCGCCATGCTCGAGGAACGTGCCGGCATGATCTGGCCGCCGCACAATCTCCTTGTTGCGTTCGACCGCGACTTGCTGAGGTTTTAACCCCAGCGCGGCCACCAGATCGGCCACGGTCGTGCCCTCCCCGACTTCGCGGGGCTCGCCGTTGACGACGACCTGCAGGATTTCGTTCATGAGCCGATTCGCCAGCGCTAGGCGGCAGCTATCCGTCGATGCGCTGCATCAACAGCACCTTCAGATATTCCGACTCAGGGTGTGTGATCAGCGCTGGATGGTCGTCACCCGCACCGAGACGCTTGCGCGTCGCCACCCGGAACGGCAAGCCAGCCGATGCCTGCCGCACCAATTCTTCGAACCTCGGCCCGTCGACGTGGTGGCTGCAACTGCAGGTCACCAAGAAGCCGTTCGGGGCCAACAGGCGCAGCGCGATGCGATTCAGGTCGCGGTAGCCGCGCTCAGCACCGGGCGTCTCGCGGCGCGATTTGGCGAACGCGGGCGGATCGAGCACGATCAAATCAAACTGTTCGTTCTTTTCGCGCAACTCACGCACGACGTCGAACACGTTGCCAGAACGCGTTGCCAGGCCGTCGAGCTTGTTCACGCCCGCATCGAGTTCGGCTTGCGTCAGCGCTTCGACCGACTGATCGACCGCCAGCGCCGAAGTGGCACCACCGCGCAGTGCGTGCAGCGCAAAGGCACCTTGGTAGGCAAACAGATCGAGCACGCGGCGCCCCTTGGCCAAGGACTGCACCAACGCGCGTGCCGGTCGCTGATCGAGGTAGAAGCCAGTCTTGTGGCCGGTCAGTGGCCGCACCGTGTGCGTCACCGAGCCTTCTAGAATCGACGTCTCTTCCTTGCGGCTGCCGTGCACGACCTCGATCTCTTGCTCGAGCCCTTCCCGCTTACGGGTTGGCACGTCGTTACGCATCACGACCGAGCTCGCCGACAGACGATCCGCCAAATACGGCACGATCGCGTCGAGGGACTCTTGCACGAACGTGCTGGTGACCTGCACGACCAAGACATCGCCGTAGCGATCCACGATCAGGCCGGGCAGCCAATCACTTCCGGCATGCACGATGCGCGCCCCGTCATCGGGACCCAGCATGCCGGCACGCAAAGCGATCGCCGTATCGAGACGGGCGTGGAAGAACGCTTCGCGATCAGGCACGTCCGTGCCCTCCCACGGCCCGCACACCCGCAACGCCAGCTTGCTGGCGCCGGTGATGCCAAGGCCGAGGTCGCGACCGTCCTCGTCGAGAACGCGCACCAGGCGCGGCGGCATCGATTCACCGATGACGATGTCGTCGCGGAACAACCACGGACGCCCACGTCGAGCAAAGCCGCTTGCCTTTGGCGATAACCGCACCGTGTCTGGCGCCGCAGTGGCGTCAGGCTCGATAGCACTATTCAGTTCGTCAGATGTCACTTCTTGGGGGTCTCAGGGATCTCGATCAGGACGCGAGCAAGCATCGTGTCAAAGCGCACGTCGAGAAACAGCTTTGTGTTCTCCTTATCGCCGCCAGGTTGGATATCGCAGCTGAGGTGCTCGAACAGCAATGTGTCCAAGTCGCACTCGGTCACGAGCGTAAATACCGCAGCATTCTTGTTGGGACGACTGAAGCCCTTGCCTTCGTGCAGCGTCAGCTCCCAGCCCTTCTTGGCCTTCCGGGCACTTAGAGCGTATTTGCCAGCCTTGACATCCTGACCGCCAATGACCAGATCGCCGGTCGACTCAAAGGTCGCGCCAGCCAGGTGCCACGATCCGCCCACCGGCATCTTCTTGGCGCCTTCCTTGTTGAAGGTCACGGTCATGTGGCTGACCGTGATCTCCAGCCCCTTCGGCAGCTTGCAGTTAAGCGTCTTTGGAAAGTGCGGGTGCGGCAGCAGTGCCGGGGCAAGGTCACTGGCTGCAATGTGACTGGCAGCAATGTGACTCGGCTGCATCGCGAAGCCGGAATCGGTCTCCGTCATGAATGCGACCGAGACAGGGATCACGCAGAGCACGGCGACAGCTGCAAGGCGGCTACGGAACGAACGCATGGCGGACTCGTGGTTAGGGGCCAGTTAGGGGCCAGTTAGGGGCCAGTTCGTCTGGGGGCCAGAATACCCGGGGCCAGAGCAAGGAGCGCAGCTCAGCGTTGCTCGGCGGGCTTGCTGTCTTGCACAGCAAATCCGCGAGCACCAAACAGCTTGCGCAACGTGTCTACATTCTGCCGAGTCGGGTCGTGCCGCACGATGACCTTACCGTCCTTCTGGTTCAAGCTTTCGACCCGGGCCCCATCTAACCCGTCGATGCTCTCGGTCAACCGCACCGCGCACCACACCGGACAGTCCAGTCCGTCGATCGTGAACTCGACCCGTGGCGCGTCTGCCGCCGGCTGGCGAAGCACGTCGCGATAGGCCAAGGTCCCGGCGATACCGGCGAATGCGAGCACGCCAACGATGGTCAAGCGCCCCCACAACGGGATCGTCTTGGCGGCGGGCGTTCGCGATCTTGACATAAACCCATGCTGGACCACGAAGCCGCAGCCGACAACCCCGGCGCCCATGCATTCGCGCCGCACCGGGATTTCGGGGCATAAATGCTCGCCGGGATGCCACTTCAGGCGTGGCTCTAAGCATCGCTCCGCACGACACCTTGTTCCGGTTCTCGTTCCGTCATGTACGGCACGCTGGTCCGTGGCTGCTGTCGATGCTGCCCAGCAGCATCACCGCGGCGATCCAATGGGCGACTCTGCGGTCCGCCCCCGAGCGCCTACACGGGGTGCAACTGCGCAACCACACCGCCGACGTCGTGCTGCTCGCCGAAGCCAAGTGCGGCACGAAGGTCGTGTTCCTGATTGAGCACAAGAGCCACCCCGACCCGGACCTCGCCAATCAAGTCCTGCGCTACGCTGTGCATCTGCGGCACAGCGATCATGGCAAGCAACCGCCGCCGTTCGTGATCGCGACGGTGCTACAGCACGGCAACCCGGGCAGCACCGGCCCCCTACCTACGGCGTCGACGTCGCTACCGCTGGTGGCGATGCAGCCAAGCTGCCCATTTGAAGTCGATGACCTGCGAACGGCCAACGAGCAAGCGATCTTCACTCGGGCACTGACACCGCAGGCGAAGCTGACGTTGCTGTGCCTTCGGTTCCTGCCGCGCGCATCGGCAGACGAAGTCAGCGACATGCTGCGGCGCTGGGGCCTGCTGCTGCAAGCCGTCGACCTCCAGGGCCACCGGGACGCCGTCGCGGCGTTTACTTGGTATGCTGTGGCAGTCACCGAAGCAGAACCAAAAGACCTGGAAACCACCCTTTCCGACATTCTCCAACGCAAGGGCAACGAGATCATGAGCACGCTAGAGCGCTACTACAACAACGGGGTCGCCGCCGGCAAGGCCGAGGGGCTTGCCGAAGGTAAAGCTGAGGGCAAAGCCGAGGGCGAACGCAACGGCTTATCCGGTGCGATCACTCGCGTCCTGACGAAGCGCTTCGGACCTTTGTCCGAAGCGCAGATCGCGCGACTACGCACCGCCGAGCCATCCCAGTTGGATCGCTGGGCGGATCGCATCCTGGATGCGACCAGCATCGACGACGCGCTGGCTAACTGACTATCTGGCTCACTGGCTATCCAGCTCACTGGG
>JBNMNW010000008.1:0-48260 GCA_051278165.1 Planctomycetota bacterium
TGGCAGCTTCGAGGCATGCTTCGCGGTAGTCCTTGACCAGCGGCGACCACTGACCTTGCACCAGCCACTCCAGGCTTTGGCTCGATAAGAACCACGTGTCGATGGAGGCGCCCAGCGTGCGTAGCAGCTTGGCGCCGTGGTCGCGTGCACTGCGCTCGACTTCCGCGACGAGGTCGCGGTGACTGCGCGCGAAGGACTCGCTCCAATCGAGTTGTAGGGCGTTCTCGACCTTCTTCTGTTCGGCCTTTAGCCACTCGCGATCTTCGTCCAGTTCGGTGAGGCGGCGCTCGAGTCGCTTCGCATCTTCGTGATCGAAGTGCGTTTGCATCTCGGTGAGCAAGCCTTCGGCGCGTTGCAGCGAATCGCGTAAGAACGCCGATAGATACTCCGTGCTGGCGAGATAGTCGCTGAGGTCTTTTTCGAACGCGAGGAAGCTGGCGGGCGCCTTGCTCTTGTCTTCCTTCGAAAGTGCATTGCTCGCGGCATACAGCAAGTCGACCGGATACATGCGCACGCGGCCGTCTTTGGCCGCTTGCTGTAGCGGTGCGGACATCGCGAGTTGTTCGAACGCCTTCAGGACTTCTTCGGGGCGCGATTGTTCTAGGCTTGGCACCAGCTTGCCGTCGGGGCCGACGTCTTGCTTGTGCGAGTCGACGTTGACGACCAGGAAGATGCGGCTGAACAGGTCGAGCAGTTGTTGAAACTCGGCAAAGACCTGCTCCAAGAACAACGTGTCACTCTTGACGACGAAGATCGCACAAGCGGCCGCATCGCGGAAGTCGCGCGTCATGCGGTCGTAGCCAAAGCGCATGCGCGTGTAGAGGCCGGGGGTGTCGACCAAGACCGCGCCGGTCTTTTCTAGTTGGCTGTCGGGGACGTGCACGTCGACGCGACGGATGGCCTTTGGAAAGTGCTCCGCCGGATCGAAGTCGAGTCCGCGGCTCTCCGCGGCACGAATGGCTGCGGCCAATTCGGTGTGCGCCTTGGCAATGTCATCGTGCAGTTGCTTTGGCTGCTTGAAGGTGCGAGTCGAGCCGTCGTACAGTTTGACGACATACTGACGGGTCTTGCCGGCGCGAACGAATACGAGGCAAGGGTACGCCGGCAAGCTCGAGACTTCGCTGACATACGACGCCGCGATGGCGTTCATCAACGTCGACTTACCGCTCTTCAGTGGACCGAAGATCAGTACATACGCTTGTTGTTCGGCGACCTTGTCGCATAACGCACGCAGTTGGTGCTGCAGCTCCAGCAGTGGCACGTGCAGTGACTTGCTTGGAGTGTCGTCCGAGGCCGCTTCGAGAGCTTTGATCGCGAGATCGAGATCTTGCAGCACTGGGCGCAGCGTGCCGTCGAACTTGTGGCAATAGGTGCCAAGTTGGGTGCGCATTGCGAGAGCGTGAGGGGGGGGTCTGGCCCTGAGCGGGCGTAGCAGCGAGTGGCGGAACGCTTTACGGAAAGCCGAGGTCGCCGATTGGAGCCGACAGAGCTTCAGGATGGGAGGCTTTGCGGCAGGTTCTTTTCTGCACAACTGGTGGAGAAGTGGAATGTTCTCCACAATTCCCGCGGTCTCGGCAGCAACCGGGCAGCAGCAGCTTTGGCTACTTCACCGGCGAAAGCGGCAGCGCTTGGGCGCGTCGGTTCAGCCATTCGATGGCGCCAGTCGCCGTATTGATGACGCCGGGGATGACGCGTAGTCGATCGCGCTTGACCAGGTCATACATCGTGCTCGACGACGCCAGCAGCAGTTCCCGCTGCTGAGGGCCGATTGCCTGGTACAGCGTTCGTCGCTGGCTTCGTGCGGCGTTGCGAACGGCTGCTAAACGGCGATCCAAGGCGTCGTCGCCGCCTTTCGTTCTGATTCGTAAGGACTCGCACTTGTGGTGCGATAGCACCAGGATCAGCGACGTGCTGTGCTTCTTGATCGTGCGATCCAGTAGCGCGACGGCTTCGGCATTGATGAATGGCCCGGCCAAGCGCAGCACTAGCACGTCCTTGCGCGCGAGTCCCAGCAGTGCCGGGATGTCGCAGTTGGCATCGGCGCACGCGATCACGGCGCATACATACTTGTTGGCCCCAGCCGGACGAATGGCCTCTGACACAACGTGTTTGCCGGCAGCTGACGATGCTCCGTGGTGCGTCTTTGTGACGTTTGTCGCACCAGCGTTTTTGCGGGTGTGGTCGGCGGTGCGGCGATGGCTGCGCACAAAGGCTGCATTGCCGTTCTTGACGAACTGCCATGCTGCAAGCGGCGGCAGGTGGGTCTTCGAAGCGTGGGTGGGAGCCGTTGCGCCACTGTTTTTATGGGGCTTGGCGGGGCTCTGGGGTGTGCGTGGCTGCTGATGGGGGGCGCCACTGGCGGCTTGGCTGCGCGGCGGTTGCGTCGTCGGTGCGTGCTGACTGACCAGAGCAGACGTCAGCATGACCATGCATGCCAACGGCCATCGCCTGGCCGTTCGTTGCGCGGCGTATCCCTCCATTCCCATGGCGGGATCATCGGCATGATGCGGCTCGCGACTTCAACCCGTCCGCTGCGACCGGAGGGTTCTGCGGTCAGGAGCGATCTGGAGATGCGATCCAGGTGTCGACGACGCTTCCCAGCTGCTGTCGAAGCAGCGATTTGGCGCGGTAAACACGAACCTGCAGGGTGCCAACTGCGACCTCGGTGGCGGCGGCAATGTCGCTATACGGCAGGCCTTCGATCGCAAACAGCACGAACGCTTCGCGCAGCAAGATTGGCAAGCGGTCGATCGCCAGGGCGAGCTGGGCAGCATCTTCGCGGCGAACCAGCGAGCTCAGTGCCGAGTGGTGGTCGTCGCTCAGTTCGGGCGTCGCATCGCCGCCGCCATGCGCTCGCTGAACAGCGTCGCGCAGATGGTTGCGGCATAGGTTGCACGCGATCGACAGCAGCCACGAACCGAACCGCTCCAGGTTGCGCAGGTCTTGGATCTTGTCGAAGGCCCGCTTCAGGCTTTCTTGCACCAGGTCGTCGGCGGCGTGCACATCACCCGTCATCGTGACGAGGTAGCGGGTCAGTCGTGCGGTGTGCTGTTGGCTCAGTTCGGCGAACGCCGCGTGGTCGCCAGCTTGCGCCTTCTCGGCTAGTTGCTCATCGCGCACGTTTGGCTTCCTCGGCGATTTGGTTGCGCATGCCAACTGGAATCGATTGCCACGGTTCGTTGTTGAAGTCGGGCACGGCAGCCAACGCGGCAGCGATCCAGAGCAGTCGCGTCTGGCGCGAGCCCTCGGCGGCGCTTGCTTGCTGCACGAACCAATTCGCAGCGGTCGCGCGATGAGGCGCGGGCAGTGAGTGCGCCATCTGTGGTTCGAAGCGCACGCCTTCGATGCCGGCAGTTTCGAGGTGCAGCAACAACAGCGTGCTCGCCGGACAATCGGAGCGATCCGACTTCGATAGTCGTCGCCACAGTTGCTGGCGTTGGGCGTGATCGGCGGTCTTCATTGCGAGTGCCGCGTCGAGCAGAATGGCCATGTCGCCGGCGCCGGTGAGCCACGCGCTTTCTGCCGCGTGGGCTGCACCAGTGCTGTCGTGGCGCAAGTGTCGTTCGATGGTGCGCGCCAACCAGTGCTCTGGTTGTTCGATGGTCAGCCGGTCAGCAAACGTCGCGAGCAGGTCGGCACGTTCGGCGATCGGGTGCTGAGCTAGCTCTAACAACTGCGTGATCGTGGTGCCGGCTTGCTTGGAAGTGGCGAAGCGTTGCCATTGCTGCTCGTCGCCGCACAGCCGTTTGCGCATGCCTTCGGTTGAGCCGCTGCCCGGTTCGAGCAAGTCGCCAAACAAGCGTTCGCGGTGGCCGAGGTCATACGCGGCTAGCCACGGCGGCAGGTCGGCGACTCGCCACCATGCTGCGTGCGACAGAATGAACGCCTGCTGGGCGATCGAGCGCGCTTCGTCATTGCCTTCGGCGAGAGCTTGCTCGCTGTCAGTGATCGTCGCGCACCAGTGGCCTTGGTCGAGTGCGTCGCGCAGTTCCTCGGTCGAACGCACTTCGTCGCCGTCGAGAGCCTTGATGATCTCCGTCGTCGGTTCTGGATTGCGTGGCTCGCTGCCTTGGTCTCGGCTGATGTAGATTAGCACGCCGGAGAGGCCGACTAACTGACCGCAGACAGCCAGCCACAGCCATCTTGACTTGGCGCGAGGCGCGCGTGCCGAACGCGCCGCGCGGCTTGCGGGCACGGCCGTTCGAATCGCTTCGGCGAACTCTGCGGCCGTTGCGTAGCGATCGCTGGATTGCTTCTCGATCGCGCGCAGCACGACGCGGCTCAATTCTGGTTGCGCCTCGCAAGGTGGCTTCGGTTGCAGCGCCTCGACCAGCTTCAACGATTGGAACAGGTTGGCGCCGCGGAACGGGGACTTATTGGTCAGCAGTTCGTAGAGCAAGACGCCGAGTGCGTGCACATCGGTGCGTTCGTCGGTCGCCTCTGGGCCATCGAGCAGTTGCTCGGGCGCCATGTATTCTGGAGTGCCAACGATCTCCCCGGTGCGGGTCAGCGGGGAGTCGTCGCCGATGGCGCGGGCGATGCCGAAGTCGAGCACGCGCACGTTGCCGTCCGGCTCGATCATGACGTTGTCCGGTTTGATGTCGCGATGCAGCACACCTTGTTGGTGGGCTGCGGCCAAGACGTCGGCGGTGTCGGCGACAATGCGAGCTGCTTCGATTGGGTCGACGGCAGCATCCCGCAACAGGTGACGCAAGGTCGTGCCGGAGACTAACTCGAGCACAAGGTACGGGCGATCGCCTGCGGCGTCACTGCTGACGACGCGCACGACGCCGCGATGTTCGACCTTGGCGGTCAGCCGTGCTTCGCGGGCAAACCGTTTGCGCACGCCATCGATGGCGTCGAGTGGCAGGGCCGGCAGCAACTTGATCGCGACCTCGGTGCCGAGTTCTTCGTGGTGGGCGAGGTAGACCTCACCCATGCCGCCGGTTGCGATCAGTCGGTCGAGCACATACGCACCGAGTCGCTCGGGGATCGCTGCTTGCGAGCAATGCGGGCAGCTCGGTGGCAGCACGCCAGTTGGCGCGATGGCGATCGTTTTGGTGCAAGTGCTACAGCGGATCTGCACAGTGAGGTCCTAACGGTGAAGTCCTAGAGGTTGCGGAAGCGATCGACGTAGCCGCGCAACGTCACCTGATGGCCCTTGGCGATGTCGCGCACGTGTTGCACGTCGTCGTCTTGGCCTGGGAAGAGGCGCTTCGCTGCTTCGCGGGCGCCGCGCAAAACACGGCTGGCGTCAGCCCATCGGCGTTCCTCGCTGTGCATAGCCATCTTGCGAAGGCCGCGAGCGAGCACCGCGATCGCCGCGTTCTTGCGAACTTCGAGGTCGGTGGCAACGGCTTCCTTTGGCCGCTCAACCCACAGGCTAGTCGTTGCGTGTTCGCGCGCGCGCGTGCCCGACATCGGGTGCTGGAACGTCATCTGCGCCGTCACGATCATTGGACCGCGGGCTCCTTCTGCCACCTTGCAACGAAGCATGACCACGCCAGTTGCGCCGGCATTGAGGTTGGGCATCGGGATGGTCAGCGTCTGCCCGTCGACCGAAGCGCGACCACCGAGCACTTGCGCGGAGGCGATGCCTCGCGGTAGTTCAATCTGCAGCTCAACGTCGCGTGCGGCGGGCACTAGCAAGCTGTCGGCCTCCGCAACGAACACCTTGGCGACGTCCTGCTCGTCGGCGACGAAGTGGAACAGTCCGCGGTTGGTCCTAGCCAGCTGGCCCAGCAACGCAGTGTCGAGGTTCTGGCCGACGCCGATCGTCGAGATGTCGATGGAGTGTTCCGCGCGGTCGCGCGCGTCGTTAGCAATGACGGACGATTGCGTGATGCCTTCGGTGGCGATGCCGTCGGTCAGCAGCACGACGCGCTTGCTTAGTTTGCCGAGCTTGTCGATGCCGCCACCTTGCAGCTGCTTGATGCCGAGCATCAAGCCGGCATGTAGGTTGGTGCCGCCACCCGGTTGCAGTGTCGCGATCGTTGCCTGCAGCCACTGCCCCTCGCCACGGCGTCGCAGTGGCGTGACGACGCGCGCCTCTGTGGAAAACGCGACGATCGCAATCTGGTCGTTCGGTCGCAGTCGCTGCACGAAGGCCCGCAGCCCCGCGTGCACCTGACTCATCTTGCCGCGCTCTTGCATCGAGCCGCTGCAGTCGACCACTAACGTCACGGCGCACGGTGGCGACAAGGCGCGGTCACCTTCGCTGCGGGTGGCGTAGCCGACTTGAAGCCACATTTCTTTGCCGCGTCTGGCACCGCCCCGGTCCGACCGTATGTCGAGCGACACGGCCTGGTTGACAGTCGGCAGCGGCAGGAGGTGGCGGCGGTAGTTGACGATGTCGCGAACGACAATGTCGCTGCTGGTTGGCAGCTTGCCCAGGGCTGCGAGCTCGCGCGCCCGGGCATGGCCGAAGCTCGATTGTCCCGCCTGGGCCAAA
This sequence comes from Planctomycetota bacterium, assembly GCA_051278165.1. GTDB lineage: Bacteria > Planctomycetota > UBA1135 > UBA1135 > UBA2386. The sequence continues at coordinate 6,452 of JBNMNW010000008.1, forward strand.
AGACCCGTGGAAATCGTCAAGAAGGCGCAGATCTGCAGGGCGCCAATAAAGGGTGTGGTTCGGTTTAGCATCATGGTCTCGATTCGGTTGGTTCCGGCCTGAGAGACCCTGGCAGATGCGAGACCTTACATGGAATTGGGGGTCGTGACGTAACTAGCGGTGAACACAGGCGGTCCGCCGCCTATATTGCTCGTCAGACGAACATTGATGACAGGCACTGACACCAACAGAGGGCTCACTTCGAGCAATCCTGAATCTGGCAACCCGGAGTCCGGCACTCAGGAGCTCGACCAAGTCGTGATCCGCTTTGCCGGCGACTCCGGTGACGGCATGCAGTTGACGGGTGACCAGTTCACTCGCACGACTGCGCTGATGGGTAACGACATCGCCACGTTCCCCGACTTCCCGGCCGAGATTCGAGCGCCTGCCGGCACGCTCCCGGGAGTCAGCGCGTTCCAGCTGCGCTTCTCGAGCTTCGACATCCACACGCCAGGCGATGCGCCGGACGTGTTGGTGGCGATGAATCCGGCGGCGCTGAAGGCGCACATCGGCCAGCTCAAGAAGAACGGCATCCTGCTGCTCAACAACGCGAGCTTCAAACCCCTCGACTTGAAGAAGGCGACCTACACGGTCGACCCGCGCACCGACGGTTCGCTCGACGGCTTCCGCGTCATCGAGATCGATCTGACGGCGCGCACCCGCGAAGCGCTCGCCGAATCCGATCTCGACAACCGAGGCAAGGATCGCTGCAAGAACATGTATGCGCTCGGCATCCTCTACTGGCTGTTCCAGCGGGAAGTCGAGCCGACCAAGAAGGCCTTGGCGGAGAAGTTCGCCAAGAGGCCGGCGATCGTCGAAGCCAACTTGAAGGCGATGGCCGCTGGCCATGCGTATGCCGAGACCGTCGAGATCTTCCAGGTCTCCTACAAGGTTGCGCCCGCGAAGATGCCGCCCGGCACCTACCGCAACATCATGGGCAACCAGTCGCTGTGCCTGGGATTGGTCGCCGCAAGTCAGAAGGGCAACGTGCCGTTGTTCTTGGGTAGCTACCCGATCACGCCGGCTTCCGACGTGTTGCACCAACTGAGTAGTTACAAGAACCTCGGCGTGGTGACGTTCCAGGCCGAAGACGAAATCGCCGCTGTGTGTGCTGCGATTGGCGCGAGCTACACCGGCAAGCTCGGCATCACGTCGACGTCTGGTCCAGGTGTCGCGCTGAAGGCCGAAGCGATTGGCCTCGCGATCATGGCGGAGCTGCCGTTGGTGGTGCTCAACATCCAGCGCGCTGGCCCGAGCACCGGCATGCCGACCAAGACCCAGCAGGCCGACTTGCTGCAAGCGATGTATGGCCGCAACGGCGAGTCGCCGATGGTCGTGATCTCTTGCTCGACGGCAGCGGATGCGTTCGAGGTTGGCTACGAAGCGGTGCGCATCGCGACCAAGCACATGGTGCCGGTGATGGTGCTGTCCGATGGCTACATCGCCAACGGCAGTGAGCCGTGGCGACTGCCCGACATCGACAAGCTGCCGCCGGTGGAAGTTAACTACGCGCCGGAAGGCGTGGATGGCGTCAAGTTCAAGCCATATGAGCGCAACCCAGAGACGCTGGCGCGACCGTGGGCGAAGCCGGGTACCAAGGGGCTTGTGCACCGCATCGGTGGCCTTGAGAAGCAGGACATCACTGGCAACATCAGCTACGACGCCGACAACCACCAGCACATGATCAACACGCGCGCTAAGAAGGTCGCGATGGTCGCCAACGACTTGCCGCCGATGGAGACCATTGGCGAAAAGTCCGGCGACGTGTTGGTGCTCGGGTGGGGCAGCCCGCGCGGTGCGATCACCGCTGCGGTGACGCGCTTGCAAGAACAAGGCGAGAGCATCAGTTGTGCGTTCTTGCGCCACCTGAACCCGCTGCCCAATGACCTCGAAGCGCTGATGCGCTCGTTCAAGAAGGTCGTGCTACCAGAACTGAACTGCGGCCAGCTCGCGATGATGCTGCGTTCGAAGTATCTGATCGACGTGCAAAGTTACAGCCAGGTCAACGGCCAGCCGTTCCAGAGCCAGGCAGTTGAAGATTACATGCGGAACGTGCTTCAGGAGGTGAAGTGATGACTAGCGTTGATGAACCCAAGTTGACCAAGAAGGACTTTAAGAGCGATCAAGATGTTCGTTGGTGTCCAGGCTGTGGTGACTACTCGATCCTGAACTCGGTGCAGGCTGCGTTTGCCGATCTCGGCAAGACGCTGCACGAGACTGTGATCATCTCCGGCATCGGTTGTAGCTCGCGGTTTCCGTACTACATGGATACCTACGGTTTCCACACCATCCACGGACGTGCGCCAGCGTTGGCAACCGGCGTCAAGCTGAGCAATCCAGCGCTCGATGTCTGGGTTGTTACCGGTGACGGCGATGCGATGTCGATCGGCGGCAACCACTTTATCCACACGATGCGTCGCAACGTGGGTCTGAAGATCCTGCTGTTCAACAACCGGATCTACGGCCTCACCAAGGGGCAGTTCTCGCCGACCAGCCCGCAAGGCAAGGTCACCAAGAGCTCGCCACTAGGATCTGTCGACTACCCGTTCTCGCCGATCGCATTGGCGCTTGGTGCCGGCGGCACGTTCGTCGCGCGCGCCGTCGACATCCTCGGCCCGCATCTGCAGAGCATGGTCAAGCAAGCCGACAGCCACAACGGCACGGCGATGATCGAGATCTATCAGAACTGCAACATCTTCAACGATGGTGCCTACGCCGGCTTCACCGACAAGGGCGTTCGCGACGCGCGCATGCTCTACCTCGAGCACGGCAAGCCGCTGCTGTTCGGTGCTGACAAGGACAAGGGCATCGCGTTTGACGAGAGCTTTCGGCCCTACATTGTCGAAGGCGACGATCTCGGCAAGGCCTACGTTTGGGATGAGACGGCTGACACGCCGGCGCCCGCGATGGCGATCGCGACGATGGACGAAGAGAAGTTCCCGGTACCAATTGGTGTCTTCCGCCGTCAAGACAAGCCGAACTTCGAATCCGGCGTCAACCAGCAGATCGATGCTGCCGTGGCGAACAACAAGCAGACCCTCAAGGATCTGATCTACGCCGGCGAGACCTGGGAAGTGAAGTAGTTCGTCTGCCGAAGCAGGATGCTCCGGTGGTCTTGCTTGGTTTCGTCGCCGTGGTCTATATGGGGCGAAGTCTGGCGGGCGGCGGCGCTGCCTAATGCAGCGCCTTCTCGATGAAGGTCTCGAGCAGGCGAACTCGATCACCGAGACTCTTGCGTGTATAGCCGGTGAACTCGCCGGCCCAGGCAATCTCGCCAGTCTTTGTGTCGACGACCTCGGCCAACACTGTCAGCGTGGTCGCTGGCACCTGCGAGGCGATTTCATTCTGTAGCAGGGCGGTTAGAGCCTTGTCGTCGACTTTGGCGCGAGTAGCTGGCGTTGTCGGCGTCTGCTTACTCTGGATGGGGGATGGAAGGTCCAGGTTGGGCGCCGAAGCCGCCTGTGCTTGTGCGTCTGGGTTGCGCAGACGCCAGGATCGGAACGACTGCTCGTAGCCGCTCCACTGCACCGCGAACGTCCGCTCGTAGTTCTTGAGTGCGAGTTGGTTGGCTCGCTTGCAGCGTTCGTGTTCGTCGTCGTAGCTGTTGCAAGCCTGCTCGAATAAACTGCGATCGCGGGTGTGCTGTTCGATCTGCTTGTTGTGGGCCGTGAGTGCTTCGCGGTAGGCGGTCACGTCGGCTTCTGGTACTTCGTTATTAAGCTTTATGCTGACTGTCGTGTTCGTGAACTTGAGATCAAACACGCGCAGGAAGAACCGCGACTTGGTTGCGTCGTATTTGCCAAGCTGCTTGATCCACAGCGACGTCGGGTCGCGCAGGTCGAGCCGCAGACCGCGATCATTCTTCCAGGCCAGCCAAGAAGACCAATACCAGGGCTGGCTGTCCGATGACGTGCGAGTAACCACTTCGGTGGCGCCTTGGTCGCCGGTGCGCACGGTCTCCGATACGCGGGTGCGATCGTCACCGTCCGGCCACGTGTTGGTCCGAAACGTAGTCTCTTTGTAGACGCCCGCGTCTTTTGTCAGGTGGCCCTTGCTCAAGAACGCCGTCGCGATCTGGACGCGCGAGCGCTTCATTTCGGCTGCTTCCATGCCGAGCTTCTCGGGCAGTGCCACGACGACGGCTTCCTTTGGCTGTAACACGAACTCTGCCGGCGCGCCGACGATCTGGTGTTCGTCGTTGAAGACCTCGTCGATCGCCTGGCGCCGCGCTGTTGGCAGTTGTGGCGCAGGCCTCTTTGCGGACGTCAGTAGCAGGTTCTTTGACGGCGGTATCGGTGCCTGCTCTAGCTGCGGTAACGGACCCGGTGGCGGTGCGACTGGCATCGGGTCGGGTGCCGATGCGCACGCTGTCAGCGTGATTAGGGCTAGTAGCAGGAGTGGGGACGTGCGACGGCCGGTTGAGGTTTGCATGGCGTTTCGTGCGAGGGCACGTATCGCATGAATAACGTCAATTGGCCGCATTGCCAGCCAACAAAACGGCGCCCGATCAGCCGCACTGGTCGGTTGCTAGGCTTACGACTGCCTACGCCTCTTCCATGAACGGGTAGGTCCACTCGTAGGCCGGCACGAACGTTTCCTTGATCGTGCGCGCCGAGCACCACTTCATCAGATTGAGCTTGCTGCCCGCCTTGTCGTTGGTGCCTGAAGCGCGACCACCGCCGAACGGCTGCTGGCCAACGACGGCGCCGGTCGGCTTGTCGTTGATGTAGAAGTTGCCGGCAGCGTGCTCAAGCCGCTTCGCCATCTTGATCGCGGCGTAGCGGTCTTGCGAGAAGATCGCGCCGGTCAGGGCGTAGGCCGACGCGGTGTCGCACGAGTCGAGCGTCGCGTCGAAGTCCTTGTCGTCGTAGACGAAGATCGTCATGACCGGGCCGAAGATCTCTTCGGTGAGGGACTTGTAGTTCGGGTTGGTGGTGACGATCACCGTGGGCTCAATGAAGTAGCCCTTCGACTTGTCGAAGCCGCCGCCGCACAGGATCTTCGCGTCGCTCGATTCCTTGGCGTGCGTGATGTAGCCCGAGATCGTGTCGAAGGCCTTCTCGTCGATGACCGCGTTCATGAAGTTCGTGAAGTCACGCACGTCGCCCATCTTGATCTTGGCGATCTCGGCAACTAGGCGCTCTTGGTAGTCATTCCAGATCGACTTCGGGATGTAGGCGCGGCTCGCGGCCGAGCACTTCTGTCCTTGGAACTCGAACGAGCCACGCACCGTGGCGATGACGAGCGCCTGGATGTCCGCCGAAGCGTGCGCAAAGATGAAGTCCTTGCCGCCGGTCTCGCCGACGATGCGCGGGTAGCACTTGTAGTTGTCGATATTCTCGCCGACCGCCTTCCACATTCCTTGGAACACGCCGGTCGAACCGGTGAAGTGCACGCCGGCGAGGTCTGGATGCGAGATCGCGGGAGTGCCGATCGTGCGGCCAGCACCTGGCACGAAGTTGACGACGCCCTTCGGCAAGCCGGCTTCTTCGAGCAGCTTCATGATCCAATAGCCGGACAGCACGGCCGTCGAGGCTGGCTTCCACAGCGCGGTCGTGCCCATCATTGCGGGCCCAGTCGGCAAGTTGCCGGCGATCGATGAGAAGTTGAACGGCGTCACCGCGAACACGAAGCCTTCGAGGCCACGTTGTTCGACGCGGTTCCAGCAACCCGGGCTGCTAGCCGGTTGCTCCGTGTAGAGCTCGCGCATGAACTGCACGTTGTAGCGCCAGAAGTCGATCAGCTCGCAGGCTGCATCGATCTCGGCTTGGTAGGCGTTTTTGCTCTGGCCTAGCATGGTCGCGGCGTTGATCTTGTCACGCCATGGACCAGCGAGCAGGTCCGCTGCCTTGAGGAAGATCGCAGCGCGGTGTTCCCATGGCGTCGCTTGCCATTCGCGTTCGGCAGCCTTGCAAGCCTTGGCCGCCTGGTCGACGGAGCTCGCATCACCTTGATGGAAGGTGCCGAGTTTGTGGCCGTGATCGTGCGGCATGACGACGGTGCCGATGTTGCCTGTGTGCACCTCCTCGCCGCCGATGATCATTGGGATCTCGACCGTTTCGCTAGCCATCTGCGCGAGGGCAGACTTCAGCGAAGCGCGCTCGGGGCTGCCGGGCGCATAGGATTTGATGGGTTCGTTAATGGCGACGGGGACTTGAGAGCTGGCGTTGGTCACTTGTTTTGGATCTCCGGGAGTTGGCCGGCGATCCTAGTGCCCGCTGCTGCGGCGCGTCTAGTGTTCGCCGAAGACTCGGCGTAAGCGCGCCGGTGAACTCCAACCTGCCGTTCAAGCTCGTTACGAGGTCGAGCGACCAGGCGCTCCGGCAGGGGATGCGCAGGTAAACCGGCAGGGCAGCTATTGACGGCCTCCTTGCGATTCCTGCGACGGGCACAGGCAAGGCGATTACTCGCTGCCAGCCAAGTGACTGACTGAACTTACTAACTGGCAGTAGCGATCAGCCGCTGATCATTCCCATCAGTTGGTTGAGCGTCGCACCGAGCACGCCCTCGACTGCCGGGTTCGCGAGCAAGGTGTTGATCGTGCCCGTCGTCTCGGGGCTGATGCCGAACTGCGTCAGCACGGTCTCGACCATGCCGCCACCTTCGGCAGCGGCGCCTTCACCTTCCGCCTTGGCGCCGGCGAGCGCGTTGCCCAGTTGCGCGACGACGCTGTCGAGTGCCGGCTTGGCGTCGGTCGCCGATTGCGCGTTCGTGATGGTGCCAAGCAGTGCATTGATATTGATGCTCTGCACGACCTTGCCCAGCGTTTCACACGCGGGGGTCATGAGCAGCAGGGTGAGGAGAGCAAAGTTGGTGACAAGTTTCATGGGGGGAGAGGATGGCGTTGGCATCGCGGCTTGGCAATTGAGGGAAGCCCGGAGGTTGCCTAGGGAGCGAGTTTTTCTATCAACCGTTCAAGTCGTGCTTTGAATATCACGATGTTGTGATCTACTGATGAAGTCGATGATGACGACCTTAGACAGCCTGCAAGCGACGCTGAAGCTGCTGTCAGATCCGTTGAGATTACGGCTTTGCGCATTGTTGACGCAGGCTGAACTGGTCGTCCAAGAGCTCGTCACGATCACCGGTTTGCAGCAAAGCCGGGTCAGCAATCACCTGTCGCTGTTGAAGCGGGCCGGCCTGGTGCGCGATCGCCGTGAAGGCACCTGGAGCTTCCACTCGCTGATCGAGCCGGTCGATGGCGGTCCTCTGTCGCCATCGTTGTTCCAGGCGACCGTGCAGTCCTACATCGACGCGGACGAGGGGCTGCGTGATCAGTCGGCCTTGCAGGCAGTACTCGATCGCCGCCGCCAGAAGAGCCGCGATGCTCACGATCGCCTGGCCGAGCAGTGGCACAGCGTTGGTCAGGACTTCGCGGTCGGCACCCTGCGCGCCGAGATCCTGGCGCAAGCATGGCCTTGTGGGCCCAAGGTCGTCGACCTCGGTTGTGGCACTGGCTTCTTGGCCGCGTGGTTGGCAGAGCGCAGTGACCAAGTCATCGGCGTTGACCACAGTGAGCGCATGCTTGCCGAAGCCAGTGCCAACGTGCCGGGTGCCCAGTTCCGACAAGGTGAGCTTGATGCGTTGCCGCTCGAAGCCGAAGAGGTGCATGCCGCATTCGCCAACCTCGTCTGGCACCACCTACCCGATCACGATGCCGCCGCGCGCGAAGTGCATCGCATTCTGCGACCTGGCGGCTACGTCGTCGTCTCCGATTTGATGCCGCACGAATCCGAATGGATGCGTGAACGCATGGGCGACCTTCGCCTCGGGCTTAAGCCCGACCAAGTGGTTGCTTCGCTGGCGCGAGTGGGCTTCCAAGATCTCGTCAGCGAACCGCTGGCGGACCGCTATTGCGTGACCGGACCAGATGGTTCGCGCGCTGAGTTTTTGATGTTTGTCGTGCGTGGCCGCAAGCCTGATGGGCCTGTGTCACCTGCGACTGAGTGACTTCCTTTTTGTTTCTTACCGACTGATTAACGACATGACTGCTACGAACACCCCCAAGACGAAGAAGGCCAGCAAGCCCGCGAAGGCAAAGGCACGGATTCTGACCGAGGCCGACTACAAGGTTGCCGACCTCTCCCTCGCCGAATTTGGCCGCAAGGAAATGAACCTGGCCGAGGTTGAGATGCCGGGCCTCATGTCCATCCGCAGCGAGTTCCGGAAGAAGCAGCCGCTCAAGGGCGCGCGCATCACCGGTTCTTTGCACATGACGATCCAAACGGCCGTGCTGATCGAGACGTTGGTCGATCTCGGTGCCGACGTTCGTTGGGCTTCATGCAACATCTTCAGCACGCAAGATCACGCTGCCGCCGCGGTCGCCGTTGGCCCCAAGGGCACCCCGGAAAAGCCGACTGGCGTTCCGGTCTACGCGTGGAAAAATGAGAACCTCGAAGAGTACTGGTGGTGCACCGAGCAAGCGCTGACGTGGCCTGGTCAAGACGGCCCGAACATGATCCTCGACGATGGCGGCGACGCCACCATGATGGTCATGAAGGGTGCCGAGTGGGAGAAGCAGAAGGCTGCCCCGAAGGTCAAGGCTGCCGACAGTGAGGAAGTGATCGAGCTGATCAAGCTCATGCGCGCCTCGCTCAAGCAAGACGCCAAGAAGTGGAGCAAGATGCTTCCAGGCATCCGTGGCGTCAGCGAAGAGACGACCACCGGCGTGCACCGCCTCTACCAGCTGCAAAACGAAGGCACCCTGCCGTTCCCGGCAATGAACGTGAACGACAGCGTGACCAAGTCGAAGTTCGACAACGTCTACGGCTGCCGTCACTCGCTCGTCGACGGCATCATGCGCGCGACCGACGTCATGCTCTCGGGCAAGATGGCCGTCGTTTGTGGATACGGCGACGTCGGCAAGGGCTCGGCGCAATCGCTTAAGGGCCAAGGCTGCCGCGTGGTGGTCACCGAGATCGACCCGATCTGTGCGCTGCAAGCGCTGATGGAAGGCTACGACGTCAAGACCGTCGAAGACGTGGTCGGCGAAGCTGACATCTTCATCACGACGACCGGCAACGCGAACGTCATCACCGCCGACCACATGGCGAAGATGAAGAACAACGCCATCGTCGGCAACATCGGCCACTTCGACAACGAAATCGACATGGTCGGCCTGATGAACGTCAAGGGCATCAAGCACGAGAACATCAAGCCGCAGACCGACCGCTACCTCTTCCCCGATGGCCACGGCGTCATCGTGTTGGCGGAAGGTCGTCTGCTGAACCTCGGCTGCGCCACCGGCCACCCGAGCTTCGTGATGTCGGCTAGCTTCACCAACCAGGTGATCGCGCAGATGGAACTCTTCGCGAACTTCAAGAAGTATGACAACTGCGTCTACACGCTGCCGAAGCACCTCGACGAGAAGGTTGCCCGCCTGCACCTGAAGCACCTCGGTGCCAAACTGACTAAGCTCAGCAAGAGCCAGTCGAAGTACCTCGGCATAGCGGTCGAAGGGCCCTACAAGCCGAACCACTACCGCTACTAGTGGTAAGATAAGCTGGCGTTGAGCTGGCTTAGCGAACATCTATGCGGCTCGCACCTGTTTGGTGCGGGCCGCGTTCGTTTCCCCCGAGAGCTGGGTAACGTTGATCCGACCGCCAGCGCCACTACGTGATGTGTGCTGTCTCGCCTAGGCGCTCTGCGCCTCGTGACGTGTGGCCCGCTGCTCTCGCGGCTCCGAACTCTAGAGCCCCGACTTCTAGAACACCGACTTCTAGAACACCGACGCCGTGTTAAGCGGCCAGAAGCGCATGCGTACGCGGCCCTTCAACAGGTGCTCAGCGACCAGCCCAAACTCGCGTGAGTCACAACTGATCGGACGGTTGTCACCCAAGACGAAGAACTCGCGCGCCGGAACGGTGAGCTCGTTGAGGTTCTCTCGGTCTGGAATGCAGCCGTAGTCATCGGACACTGCGCCGTTCACGAACAGCACTCCGGCACGCATCGCGATGTGGTCACCGGGCACGCCGACGACGCGCTTGACGAAGTCCACGTCGGGGTTGCGTGGATAGCGCAGCACGACGACGTCGCCGCGGCCGACGTTGGCCAAGTTGTAGGTGACGCGGTCGACGACTAGTCGGTCGCCGTCATGCAGTGCCGGCTCCATCGAGTTGCCTCGGACAATGGACACCTGGATGACGAATAGGTGAACTGTCACCATCAGCATCGCGCCGAGCAGCGCATCGACTGCGAACCGGATGCCAGGCCGCACGCGCCGCCTGCGTGCGCGGCGGGCAAGCTTGGCAGTTGGGCAGTGTTCGGTGCGTCGGGCAAACCACATAGAGGCGCTATCGACGCTTTGCCGGAATCGCTTGACGAAGTGCGAATGCAGAAGGCCCCTAGGGATCCTCCTAAGTTTGTAGGCTGCCACGGCGCGAAACTGGCGGTTGGTAACCTTGCTCTGGCGCCGGTGGCAAGGGAGCGCCCGGCGCCATTGGCCATAAACCCACCTAGGGGCTTCAAGTAGCGATGGTTTCTGGGTCGAAGATTGGGGCGAGCACTCGCACAGGCTCAGTCTGAATTAGCCATGACCCAATCGTCACTTAATCAACTCGCGAAGCAGGAGAAAACTCGCCGTGAAATCCTGCACAAGAGCGACCTCATACCTCCGCTACCTGACCTGGTTGCCAAGCTGCTCGGCATTCTCAATAAGGCGGACACCCAGCCTGAGCATCTTGAGCATCTGCTCCAAAACGATCAGGTGTTGGTCGCCAAGATGTTGGCGATGGTCAACAGTCCGTTCTATGGACTGAACCGCACGATCCGCACGATCAAAGAAGCCGTCATGGTTCTTGGCTTCCGCGGCGTTCGCAGCTTGGTGCTTGCGACCAGCACTGCCAAGTTCTTGCAGCGCGACTTTACTTGGTATGGCCATGAGCCCAAGGGGCTTTGGCTGCATGCCGTTTGTGTTGCCGCCGGTTCGCGCTTCATGGCCAAGCAGTCCAAAATGACGGCTGACGAAAGTGAGTCGCTATTTGTCGGCGGCCTGCTTCATGACATCGGCAAGCTCTTGCTGGTTGCCTACCTGCAAGACGGGCCGCCGGTGACGACCGAGCAATCGATCGCTGAGTATGAACGTTCTATGGTTGGTCTTGATCACACCGAAGCCGGTGCACTCGTGACTGCGAAGTGGAACCTTGCTCCTGAGATCCAGGAAGTGATCAAGGGCCATCACGAGGAACACTTGAGCCACGAAAAGGAACGTGCTGCCAGCGGCAAGGAGCTCGCTTGCGTGCGCCTCGCCGACTGTGTCGCGCACGAGCTTGGTCTCGGTTACTTGCCGGGACGCGCGCCGATCAACACCGTGCGCCCTGAAGACCTCGAAGCGGTTGGCCTTGACGATGCAAGTTGGGCGGCGACGCGCGATGAGATGGCTGTGACGATGGAAGACGCTGTCACCGCATTGGGCAACCTGAGCAACTGATCCCATGATTGCCATCTCGACCAAGTCTCCGTGGGCATCAGCCGAATCGCTGGTATCGCTCCATGCGTGCCGCACGCAAGGCGACTTAGAGGGCGAGTTCAAGAAGGGGCTCGCGACGATGTTGCCAGGTATCGACACGGCGCTCTGTCTCGCCCAGTCTGTCGATGGCGAGTTCGAAGTCCGATTTGTGATCGGCGACGGAACGCCGTTGCAGCCGTTGCAACTCGTGACCCGCGAGTCGTGGTCGCTGCCTGATGCGCAACGCCTGAGTCTGATCTTTAAGGGCAACCTTGTCGGTGAGCTGTGGCTTGCGGCTGAGCCCGCTGCTGAAGTTGTCGCGGAACTGCAGAAGGCGCTGACGCACATCGCTGCGGCGATGGTGAACCTGGCGCTCAATTTCGAATCGCGTGAAGCGACGGATGAGTACTGCGCGACGCTGCAGGCGCTGGAAGAAGGCATCGTGCTGTTTCAGGAACCTGATCCTGAAGCGTTGATGGCGCGTTTGCTGTCGCTGGCCAGCGGCATGGTCAATGCGATGGCCGGGGCACTCTATGTGCTTGACGAGATTGGCAATCCGAATTCGGAGCTGACCTTGCAGCAGTCGAGTGGCATGCCGGAGCAGCTGCTGGCCTCGTTCCGTGGCGCTGATGACAGTCCCTGGCCGTTGTCGTTGATCGATAGCGCGGCCCAAGTCGCGACCCGTGATGAGGCTGGATCGATCGCTGGGCTTGCCGACGATTGCGCGCCTGACGTGCTGCAGGAAATTGTCATTCTGCCGCTGCGATACCACGGCGTGCAGGCTGGTCTTTGCCTGCTCTTCAATCCGCGAACCGAGGCTGCGCAGGCGCGCGAATACATCGGTCGCTTGGTTAGCTTTGGCCAGCTTGCGGCAGCGTTGCTGCACCGCTTGCACCTGGAGCGGCTCAAGGAGAGCAGCATCTCCATCGGTCGCGAACTGCAGATTGCCGAGACGATCCAGAAACGTCTGGTGCCCAGCGAGGCGCCGCCGAACGAAAACTACGAGTTCGCCTGGCAGTCGATTGCAGCCAAAAGCATCGGTGGTGACTACGTCGACTTCGTGACGTCGGACATTGGGGAAATCTGCGCGATCGTTGCCGATGCGTCGGGTCATGGCATCAACTCCGCGCTGTTGATGAGTTCGTTCCGTGCCAATTACCGCGGCCATGCTTCATGGCTTGAACCGTCGGAGTTGACCGTCTCGCTAAACAACGAAGTGGTGCATGAGGTCGGCCCGACCGGGATGTTCATCACGGCGGTGCTGATCCGCATCGAGCCTGAGAGCAACGAAATGACGCTCTGCAGTGCCGGCCACAACCCGACCATGCTCTACCGCGCGGCAACCGGCAAGGTGGAGCAAATCGACTCGCATGGGCCGCCGCTCGGCTTCATGGCGGATGCCGAATACGAAGGCTACTCGGGCAGTTTGCAACCAGGCGACGTGTTGTTGCTATACACCGATGGCATCACGGAAGCGACGGACGCCGAACTCGAGATGTTCGGCGAAGAGCGCCTAGAGCGTTTGCTTTGCGCGCACGGCGAGAGCGGCACGGCTCAGCAGGTGCTGGATGCGACCCTGGCGGAGTTGGCTGCGTTTACGAACCAAGAACACCACGAAGACGACGTGTCTTTGATGGTGATCAAGGCTCGTTAGTAGCTTCCTGGTCGCCCCTCGGCGACTCGGTTGCTAGCGCTAGCAGCGGCTCGAGATGTCGAGTCACAGTCAGTGGAGCCTGCTTAGACCTGGCCTGCTAGTCGGGGCCAGTCACTATTCACTATTCGCGAGTAACTAGTGACGCGCTAGTAGTGACGGCGCCGCGAGCTCGACTCGATGCCAAGTGCCTTGCGGTATTTGGTCACCGTGCGGCGAGCGATATGCACGCCGCGCTCGCCAAGCGCTTCGACTAGTTGATCATCCGAGAACGGCGTGTCCTTGTCCTCGGCGTCAACGATCTGGCGCAGCGTGTCCTTGACCGCTTGCTGGCTGACCATCGCGCCATCGTCCGACATCGTGCCGCTGCTGAAGAAGCGCTTCATGTCGAAGATGCCTTGCGGCGTCTGGATGTACTTGCCTGACGTCGCACGACTGATCGTCGAGATGTGCACACCGACGGCGTCGGCGATGTCCTGCATCTTCATCGGTTTCAGTTGCTGCACGCCATGGCGCAGGAAGCCCTCTTGTCGGCGTACCACTTCGGTCGCGACTCGTTCGATCGTGTTTTGGCGTTGGTGCACGGCCTCGATGAACCACTTGGCGGCTTCGATCTTGCGGCGCAGGTAGTCGTAGACCTTCGGATCGTTGCGCGCTTCCTGGAGCAGGTTGCGATAGACCGGCGAGATCGCCAGGTCAGGCAGTGAGCCGCGTTGTGATTTGACTTCGAACTTGCCATCGACTTCGTCAATGACCACGTCAGGGGAGACGCCGGCTGTCTGGCCCGCATCGAACTCCGAGCCTGGATGTGGCTTGCAGGAGAAGCGCAGGAACTCCCAGCTCTGCTTGATGTCGTCGATGCTTGCGCCGGACTCCTTCGAGATCTTCGGCAACTTGTTCATCGCCAGGTCATCGAGATGGTTCTCGACGATGCGACGTGTCAGTGGCCGAACGAACTGCATGTGATCTAACTGCATCAGCAAGCAGTCGCGCAGGTCGCGGGCGCCAACTCCGATGGGCTCGAGGTCGCGCACGACTTCGATGGCCTCTTCGGCTAGTGGCAACGGCACCGAAAGCTGTGCCGCGATCGATTCGATGGTCTCGGATAGGCGACCGTCTTCGTCTAGCGAAAACACGACGTGCTCGATCACTGCGATCAGTTCTAGGTCGGACTCCTGGGTGCGCACCTGCGTCATCAGATACTCGGCCAGCGACACCGTGCGTCCGGGCGTGTTTTGCAGCGCCTCGAATTTCTTGTCTTCGTCGTCGGCGTTGTAGGCCGAGCCACGCTGGCGCCAGCTTGGCTCGGCACGCGATTCCAACTGATCGATCTCAGCCGTGAACTCGCGCTGCAGTCGATCCTCGTAGGCATCGGGCTGCTGCGAGGACTCACCTTCGCCAGTGCTGCTCGCGGCCCGGTCGGCGTCGTCTTGCCGTTCGAGGAATACATTCTCCTGCAGTTCCGACTCGACCTGGTCCTTAAGTTCGATCAGCGGCAGCTGAAGAACTTGCATCGCCTGAATCATCTGCGGCGACTGAATGAGTCGCTGTTCGGCTCGCAGGGATTGAGTCAGACCTAGTCTCATTACTTACTTCTAGCGACAAGTGCCGCCGGGGTCACTGCCCTGCTCGGACAAGGCTCCTTGAGAAGGCATGTTTGAAGATGAAATAGGGGCTTGACTCACCGGGAGAGCACCTCATCGCGAGAATGTCGTGGCCAGCTTCGAACGGTAGGTGCGGCCTGCCAGAGTGACGCGCGGTCCGTCGCCGTGGTCGATGGCGGTTCCGCTAGTCAGGATACCGTCGTGATCTAGCCGTGCTGACGAGATCTGGGCCTGCATCAAGACGCCGCCGCCGGGCATGACGCTGCGTATCGCCGGGATTGGTGCGATCACGCTCAGCAGGTCCACGCTGGCATGCAAAGACTCCCCGACCGGCACGACGCGCGCGCGGAACCATGTTCCGGATTGCAGTAGCTCAATGCTCGGCGCCAGGCTGCCGGCCTCCGAGGCTACTTCGACAAAAATGTTGGCGACAATGTTGGTCTCATGCAGGCGGTACACGGCGGCTTCGCGGCCGAGCAGGGTGGGCAGCGTCAGCGAGTGCAACATCGCACGAGTGGTGGTGTTGCCTGGTTGTCCTGGCAGCGCATGCAAGTGGGCCGAGTGTCGTATCTCGACGTTTCCGATCAGCTCGTCTTGTAGTGTCTGGATCAACTGCTGGGCGCGCTGGATGCCTTGTTGGGAGGCGCGCATGTAGAGATAGCCGCCGCCAATCTTGATCTCGTGGTCGCCTTCTTCATCGGCTGCTGCCAGCACGCCGGCGATCAGGTCCTGTAGATTGTCGGATGGAATCCGGCCGTGCGAACTCGCTTGCTCAATCGATATCTGGCCGCCCTCTGAGTGCACGTCGGGCAATGCCGCTTGGTAGTTGAGGCCGTCGGAGATCAAGGCGCCGACCGGCAATAGCGCGGCACGCTGGTCCGTTAGCGGTGCTGGCGAGCCGGTGCTGGTCACCCGCAGGGTTACCGTGATTTGGCCGCCGCTGGCTGCGTTGCCATGCAAGGACGTGGCCAGTGCGCCGCCGTTTGGAATGCGACCCGAACACGTTCCGAAGAAGCTGTCGAGGCGCGGTAATTCAATGTCAGGGGCGCCGGGCATTCCTGTTTGTAGCTTGTTGACGACGCCGGGCTGGTTGCCGACCGCGAACTGCATGTGCACCGCGAAGTCGCTGCTGCCAATCAGGGAGAAGGCGTGCACCATGGTTGAGCCGCCTTCGCCGTAGTGATCGGTTGCTGGGCTGGTCATCGTCTTCTTCTGCGCAACCTGTATATCGATGCCGCGCACATAGCGACTCCACTTCATGCTCTCCATGATGAGTGGTTGGCCGGCGCTGGCGGTGCTGACGGCGCGCCACATTGGCGTGCGGTTTGCGGCGAAGTCGTTAAATGCTTGCTGGTCAAGGATCGAGCTGCAGGGCTCTCGGTCGGCGGCGTCCCAGACGCAAAGCTCGACCTGCATCGGCCGCGCCAGGATGCCTGCGGCTTCGGCGATGTACTTACGGACACGGGCGACCAGTTGTGGCTCGCCGACCACGAGTAGGTTGTTGTCGATCGTCTGCAGGAAGAGCTGCTCTGCATCGATCGCTTCCGCAACAAAGCCATAGAGCGCATCGTTGATTGCGTCGGGCGTGATTGGGCCGAGGCCGTCATCGCTCCGTACGAGGTCTGCCTTGAGGTTGTGCCGGAGTCGCATCAACGAGCCCCATGGCAACCCGTTGGTGTCGAACTCGTGCGTGCAGATGTGCTGCAGCGGCATGAGTTGGGTCGTGGTCTCTGGTCCTTGGGGTGCGCTCAGCGCGAGGGCGGCAGGGAGGACGATTGTCAGCATGGTTGGGTTAGCACGGTTGGGTCCAGGGGGCTATGGCGCCAGAATACGACCGCGTGGCAGCTGCGCCGACCGAACGGCGAGCGAGGCGCGGTTCAGGTCGAGGTGCTTGCCAAGCCAGCCATTCGATAGGGCCTTGTCTCAGTCGGCCGTCAGCAGTCCGTTCCGGAACCACGCAGCAACTTCCGAGAAGCGCGTGACTGGTCCGGTTCGCATCAGGCGAAGTTGTGGCTTGCTCAACGCGAGCGCTTGAATCCAGCGGTTGGCTTGCGGCATGCCGGCGCGGGCGAGTGCCGCGCGCAGCAAGCCGGATTGCTCCAGCTTGGCCTGCGACAGCAACTGCTTCAGCACCCGGTGTGGCAGCGTTGCCAGTCCGCAAGCTGCAGCACAAGCCTCGACGCGCCTCGGGGCCGCCAGCTCTGCCAGCAACGGTGCCAAGGTCGAGCCGTCGTGCACGCAACCCATCGCCAGCAAGCAGCGCACTCGCTCGGGCGCTGAGTGACTGCCGGCATGAACGTGCGCTAGTTGCGCAAAGCTCGTTGCGGCTTGGCCACGGAACCAAAACTCGGCCCACTTGGCGGTGTTCTCTTGCTTGCCGATTGCGACCTGGTCGTGCCAGCAATCGAGCAGCAGTTGGGTGGTGCCGTTGGCGCGCACCCCGCAGCGCAGGGCGCTAGCAACGACGTCGGCGATGGTATCGTTGCGTCGCAGGGCGCGTCGAATGGCCTGGTCGAGCCGGGCGTTCTCGATGCGCGTAGAAACCAAGATCGTGGCCAACGCGTTGTGGCTGAGTTCGGAGCGGTCGCGGTTGCGCGACGGCAGCGAGACCAGTCGGTGCTCAAGTCGCACTAGCACTGGGCCGCTGCTGCGCACCTCGTCGAGCAGTTGCTCGTGCAGCGCGATATCGTCTTGGTCGAGGTCGCCACAGCCAGCGAGTGCTAGCAGCAACTGGTCGGTTGCGTAGCGAGCTGCCGACGAGCCGGCGCGCGTTCCACGCAGCAGGCGATGTGCCGCGGCGAGGCGCTCCGCCACGCTCAAGGCGCGATTGCGAACGCGTTGCGAGAGGTCCTCCGGACGCGCCGTTCGTTGTTCCGGCAGTTCGCGATTGCGCGCGGCATGCAGACTGCGCGCCAGCGATTGCTGCGCCCGGCGCGGCGCCAATCCTAGTTCCGCATCGTTCGTGGTCTGAGCAACCGTGCTCGGCTCCGATGGTGCGGGGCTAGCTGCTCCCGCATAGCTACTGTTGAACCTCGAGTTGAAGCTCGCTTGGAGCCTCTGGAATGGACTCTCGTAGGGGCTTGAGTCGTTCTCGTTGGCAAGTCTCTGGGCAATCGTCTGACCGTTGCCCAGCTCGACTTCGCTTGCGGCGTCGATGGTCGAAATGCAGAGCCACGTCGCCAGGCACGCCGCCAGCATGCCAGCGATGGCGATTGCTGTGCCTCTCTTGGAACCTGTGCCTGCCTCAGCAGCGTTGTGTTTGCCAGGTGAGTTGTGTTTGCCAGGTGAGTTGTGTTTGCCAGGCAGATGGCCAACAGGCTGCTGCATGGTTCGATCGAACAGCCAATCTAGGTCTTCACCATCTGGGTCTTCACAATCGAGGTCTTCATCGCCGGCGCGCCCTTCGCTGCCGTCGGCACCCGTGTGAAGTGAACCCGCCATAGCAGAGTCTCTGCCAGAGTCTGCGCCAGGCGAACCCGCATCAACAGACACTTCACCGCCCGCCACCATCGCAGCGCAGTTGAGCCATTGATTGCTCAGCTCTTCTAGCGAGCAGCCGCTTGCCGCGACTTGGTCGGCAACCGCGCGGCCAGCCATCGAGGCCAACGCGGCGTCGAGGCGACGTGCGCGTTGCAGCGCCGTTTGACACGTGGCGCATTCACGCAGGTGCGTGTGTAGCGAATCGTCGGAGACAAAGCCGTAGCCGAGTGGCTCGCAAGCTTCCCGATCGAAAGCATGACCGTCGTAAGCTTCATGCGCGAGGTCACCGTCGAGGTGTACAGCCAAGACCGCATCGGTGCGGGCGCACACGGGCCGAGGGTTCGAACCAGGCGTTTGCCCAGGCGTTTGTGATGAGTCGTGAGAAGAACTCACGAGTCGATGTGCTCCTTGACGCGCGCGAGCACCTTGCGGCGCGCTTCGAGCACATGCATGCGCGCGGCGGTGGCGCTGCAATTGAGCACGCCGCTGATCGTCGCGTAGTCCATGCCTTCGACGGCGCGCAGGTGCAGCGCGGTGCGTTGGCGGTGGGTCAGTCGCTCCATCGCTTCGTCGAGGCGGTCTTGCAGCTCGCGGGCGATGGCGACTTGCTCGGCATTGTTGCCGTCGTAGTGATCCGGGACATCCATGTCGCCGAGTGATTCGGCCGGCATGCTGCGCTGCCACCGCGCGGGTTCGCAGGCTAGTCGCACTAGGATGCGGAAGAGCCAGGTGCGCAGGGCGGATTCGGCGCGGAAGTTGGGCAAGCCTCTAAAGGCCCGCACCAGCGTTTCTTGCACCAGGTCTTCGGCCCAGTGCGGGTCGCGGCAGTAGCGTCGCGCCAGTGACAGCAGGGCTGTCAGGTGGGGGCGCAGGAGGCTCTGGAACGCCGCATTGTCACCCTCGCGACAGCGCGCGAGCCAAATCCGTTCTTGGTCGGTGACGGCTGCCGGTCGCGGTTGTTTGCCCAAGCTTGCGTCCATGGTCTGCTCCTTGGACCCAGGCAGAGGCGCTGCCGTAAGGTGCTCGTTTCGAGGATTCTGCGGCAGAACCTCGGGCAGCTTCTCGGGCGAAGATTCGGACATAAGCAGGCAAGCCCACTCGGAGGGACTGGGGGCAGCAATGACTGGCCACCCAGGACAGCACTAGCCAATCAGGACGCTTCTAGCCACGCAGCAGGCCGATGTAGCCACTATAGAACTTGAAGACGATGATGACCACGCCAGTTACGGCTAGACCGTAAGCGAGTTGGCCAACGCGTTGGGCCGCCAAGCTCAGTTTGCGGCTAGCCACTGCTTGGCGTCGGACCAGTGCCCGGAGTAGCGCATCTTCGAGCTGGCCCGCTTGTTCGCCGGTTGCCAGCAGCGAGCGGGTTTCGGTGCTCAGCGAGGCCGAGGACTGCAGCGCCTCACGCAGCGGCGCTCCGTCCTCTAGCAGCTTTTGCGCCAAGATCAGTCGTTCTTGCAGGCCGTGCATGCGAACGGTGGCGACCGCCTGGCGATGCGCATCGACGATCGGGACGCCGGCGCCATACAGAGAATGCAGGGATTCGAGGTACGGCAGCTCGCGAGCGTCTTCGAGCAGCGGGCCGATGATCGGGTAGCGCTCGAGGGACGCATCCCCGCGGCGAAACTTGCGCACCAGCACCAGCACGAGCACGGCGATGACGAAGTAGACGATGCCAAGCCCAATCGAGAAGCTGGGGCCCACCAGCACGTAGGTCGCCGCTGCGGCCAACGGCAGCATAGCTAAGAGCATCGCCGGATAGCGCAGGCCGGCCCACACTTCGTGTTTGAACTCGGCGCGGCGCCGGCGGTTCTCGCCGCGCCCAGACAGGGCGGCGGCAGCTTTGCCACTCTTCCAGCCTGCCTCAAGAACGGCCTTCTCAGTAACCGTCAGCTTGATGCCGCGTTGCCGCGACAGGTCGAGCAGCACCTGGTCGCCGAGACTTGGGTTGCCGCCAATGGTTTCGAGTGGCAGACCGGCGTCGAGCGCCGAAGCCATATCATCGAAGGCCAAGGCGGCCTTCTCATCGTTTGCGCCGGGCTTGAACATTTTCGCAGTGTCCGTGGGATGGAGGTTCGTGGCAACCCGCCGGGCACGCGCTTGACTGTCGGCGGGTTGGTTAGACCGCGCGGAAGTGTTTGCTGAGCTTCAGCGACTGCCCTTGATAGTGCGAACTGAGACGGTCGTCACCGTAGACGACTTCCGGCGGTTCTTGCGTCTTGAAGAACTCTAGCTTGAAGAACACTTGGCCGTCTTCGAGCAAGAACGGCACATCGTGCGGCCGCACCTCGAGAACGGCACGCGTACCCTTCTCACCACCGAAGCCGTTGTCAAAGAAGCCGGCGTAATTGGTGCGCAGCTCGCCGATGCCGACGTCGTAGGCACACATTTCGGCCGCCAGGTGCGCGGGGATGCGAATGCGCTCCTTGCTGGCGAAGATGTAGAACTCTTCGGGCTCGACGATCAGTCGACCGCGCTTGGGTTCTTGCAGCGGTTCGAAGAACTCGTCCTGGTCGTGGCCGTTTTCTTCAGCCATGTCGATGATGCCGGTGTAGCGCTTGGCGACATAGCCGATCGGTCCTTGGATGTCCGAGTCACGCATCGTGGCGATGCCCATCATCAAGCCGTTGTCGATGCGCAGATTTTCGGGCGCCAAAGGTTCGCCGCGATCATTGAACAGTAGGGGCGAGCGTTCGTGCTCGGCACGCAACTCGTCGTCACTCAACAGCGCGTGGCCGTCTGAGAACCGAATCTGGCACAGCGACAAGCCGGTGCGCACCTTGACCGGGAAGCTGCGCGGCACGATCTCGAGGTAGAGCGGACCGGTGTAGCCCGGCGGCACCGTATCGAAGCGGCCGCAGTTGTCGGCCAGCAATCGCGTGAACAAGTCGAGACGGCCAGTCGACGACTTGGGGTTTGCTCGGATCAAATGCTTCAGCGGTTTTTCAACGCGCTCCAGCAGTGGCACAATGTAGCAGTGGCCCTTTTCGAGGATGGCGCCATCGGCGAGATCAAACGCGTAGAGCGTCATCTCCTCGAGGCGGTCGGCGACGCGACAGTTCTCGGGTAGGAAGCCAGAGCGCACGCGATAGCCGCGCGTCGATAGCCGTAGATCGAGCGACGCCGGTTGGATTTGCGTCGGCGCGATTGCCGGGGTGGAGGTGAGGGCGCCTTGCTCGATCAGGGCGCGGATCTGTTGGTGTACGAGGATGCCGTCGGTCACGCGGGTGACGGTAGCGAGTGCAGCGGGGCGCTCAAAGCACTGCGCAGAACGGTTTCGATATCCGTTCGTGGAGAACTCTCAAGGTTCTCGTGGAATGTCGCCGGGATGAGGGCTTGCACCGGACGGGTGCTTGGCGTGTTGTGAGGGCACAGGAGCCGAGTGCCTTCGGGCATTTGCAACTACGCGTATCGCCTAGTCACTCGTTAAAGGGTGCCCGATTCCATGTCGTCACCTTCAGAAGTCCGTCCGTCTGCTTTTCGCGGCGATTTGTTTGGCGGCATTACCGCGGGCATCGTTGCCCTGCCGTTGGCCCTAGCGTTTGGCGTCTCGTCAGGCTTGGGCGCAGCGTATGGGCTCTACGGCGCCATCTTCATAGGCTTCTTCGCCGCAATCTTTGGCGGCACAGCCTCGCAGATCAGCGGGCCGACGGGGCCGATGACGGTGGTGACGACGGCAACCGTAACCACCATGATCGGGATCACCGGCAGCCTTGACGCTGCGATCCCGGCGCTGGTCGCGACGTTTGTGCTGGCAGGCATCATCCAGATCCTGATGGGGGTCGTGCGCATCGGATCGCTGATCAAGTTTATTCCGTATCCGGTGGTGTCCGGATTCATGAGCGGCATCGGCGTGATCATCGTGCTGCTGCAGATCTACCCCTCGTTCGGTTTGGTTGGGCCGAAGAAGACGCTCGATGTTGCCAAGAGCGTGATGTCCGGCAGTGGTTGGGACGGCATCAATTTCGCTGCGTTCGGGGTCACGGTTGCGACCGTCGCGATCATCTACCTGTTCCCCAAGATCACCAAGGCCGTGCCGAGTGTGCTGGTTGCGCTGCTTGCGCTGACGATTGTGTCGACGGTGGCGGGCCTCTCGGTGCCGATCATCGGCGACATTCCGTCGGGCTTTCCGAAGTTGCAACTCGGGGGCTTTGGGAGCATCTCCAGTGAGCTCTACGGGACGATTGTCATCACGGCGATTACGTTGGCGGCGCTCGGTGCACTCGACTCGCTGCTGACGTCGGTGGTTGCGGACAACCTGACCAAGACCCAGCATCATTCGAATCGCGAGTTGTTCGGCCAAGGTGTCGGCAACGCGATCTCGGGTTTGTTCCTCGGCCTGCCGGGTGCGGGCGCGACGATGCGCACCGTCGTCAACGTGCGCGCCGGTGGCTCGACCCGCAAGTCTGGCGCCATCCACGCACTGTTGCTGTTGGCGGTCTTGCTCGGGGCGGGCGCCTATGCGTCCCACATCCCGAAGCCGGTGCTCGCCGGCATCCTGATCACGGTCGGCATTGGCATTCTCGACTACCGCGGCTTGAAGCACATCGCCAAGGTGCCGCGCACCGACGCGATCATCATGGTCGTGGTGCTGTTCGTGACGGTGTTCCTTGACCTGCTGATTGCGGTTGGCATCGGCATGGTCATGGGGATTTTCCGGCATTGGCAGGTCATCGTTGCGATGGTCTTCAAGCGCGGTCAGCAGACTACAGCGGCGGCGGACGTGGAGTTGCCACATGTTGGTTCGTACTGGGATAACGAACCATGGGCAGACGAGTCCCATGACCTTGGCGAACAAGTCGTCGTCAAGCGCATCAGTGGCCCGTTGTTCTTTGCCTTCGCGGCCGAGTTCCGGCGGCGGCTGGACGGCTTGACCGATGCGCGATTTGTCATCTTGCGTCTCGACCGGGTCTCGTTCGTCGATCAGTCCGGTGCCTATGCGTTGGACGAGGCGGTTCGTGGTTTGGAACTGAGCGGCGTGACCGTGGTGTTGGTCGGTTTGCGCGATCAACCTGACGAGTTACTAAGCAAGCTCAGCATCGTGCCCGGCACCGTGCCCTCCGCACGTTCGTTCGAGAGCTTCGCGGCGGGCATTGCATTCGTCAGCGGCGAGTTGCCGGCGAAGCCGTAGGCGCTCGTGTGCGGCGGTCCCTGCTGCGGGCCGTCGCGACCCGTGATGCCCCGCGAATGGGGCTTCAAGCGTCGTCGAATCAGCTTGCTTGCGGCTCGGATTCGGTCACCGGCTCGGGCGCGGTTGCGCCAGCCAGGTATTCCTCGAGCGTGAAGCTATCGACGGCGATCGCTTCGGCCCGCGCCACTTCGGCTTGCTGCACGATCTCGCGTTCGTCGTTGCTGATGATGTTGGCTTCCGCTGCCTGGTCGAGCAGCTGCACCGGCCGTGCCTTCGGTAGGCGGCCAGCCTTGACCGCTTCCTTGAGCTTGCGCATGACTGGCTCGGCATCGGTGCACAGGTGCAGTGCGTGCTCCAGGCGCCCCAGGGCACTGTCTTTGTCCTGAGGAACGTGCAGATTGCCGGTGATGCGATCGCGTTGTTCGCCTGGCTTCAACAGCGTCGCCGCCGCTTGGTGGCCGAGCTTGTCGTTCGGCGCACTGCCGATCGGGTTGAATCGTGCCATCAGGCCGCCGACCGTTCCGAACAGGCCGCCGACCACGGGCAGTCGCAGGTTCTGGTAGATGCCGACGCGCGCTTCTTGGACGCGGGCGAATGCGTCTTCGAGCGACCACTGCATCAATGGCAGGTCTTCCTGCTTGCAGCCTTCAGCTTCGAAGCGACGCAGCACGGCGCTCGCCAGGAACATCCACGAGAACCAGTCGGCGTAGCGGCCGGTGAGCTTCTCCTTGCGCTTCAAGTTGCCGCCGAGCGCGCCCATGGCGACGTCGGACAGCAGTGCAAACTCGGCCGAAGCCCAGTTCAATTTGCGCCAGTAGCGCTTGGTCGCGGCGCTGCCAGGTGACTTGGTCAGCCAGCCGCGCGTCACGCCGAGCAACGCACTGCGCACGCCGTTCTTGACGACGTGACCAATGTGCGGCCAGAACGCGCGATCGAATGCCGGGCCGTCCTTCTTCGAGATCGCGTCGAGTTCTTTGAACGCGTACGGGTGGCAACGAATGGCGCCTTGGCCAAACACCATCAGCGTGCGCGTCAGGATGTTGGCCCCTTCGACGGTTATGCAGATCGGCGTGCCGGTGTAGGCGTTGGCCAGCAGGTTGCGCGGGCCGCGCGAGATTGCGGCGCCGCCCAGCACGTCCATGCCGTCGTTGATGATCTTGCGCCACAATTCGGTGGTGTTGTATTTGACGATTGCGGTGACGACGGCCGGCTTGTGGCCCTTGTCGAGTGCACCGTTGACGAAGCGTCGGGCGGCTTCTAGCACGTAGGTCGAACCGGCGATGCGAGCGAGTGGCTCTTCGATGCCTTCAAACTTGCCGATCGGCAAGCCGAACTGTTGGCGAACCGCGGCATAGGCGCCGACGGCGCGCGCGGTCATCTGGGCGCCGCCGCATGCGGTCGCGGGCAGCGAGATGCCGCGACCAGCGGCCAGGCATTCCATCAGCATTAACCAGCCGCGACCGGCGCCGCCAGAGCCGCCGATAATGGCTTCTTCAAGTGGCACGATGACATCGCGTCCGGTCGTCGGGCAGTTGTAGAACGGCACGCCGAGTGGATCGTGACGACGGCCCAACACAATGCCGGCGGTGTCAGTCGGGATCAGTGCACACGTGATGCCAGGCTTCGGGCCCTTGCCGAGCAGGTTCTCGGGATCGTGCAGTTGGAAGGCGAGTCCGAGCACGCTCGCAATGGCTGCCAGCGTGATGTAGCGCTTGTTCCAAGACAACCGCAGCATCAGTTCGCCCGACTCGGCGCGGAACACGGTGCCGGTGGCGCTAATGGCGCCGGCATCTGAACCTGCGCCCGGTTCGGTCAAGGCAAAGCACGGCACCTGACTGCCGTCGGCGAGCGCTGGCAGCCAGTGGAGCTTCTGCTCTTCGGTGCCGTAGTGCGACAGTAGTTCTGCCGGGCCGAGCGAGTTGGGCACCATCACCGTGATCGCCAGCGGCAATGAATGAGATGCGAGCTTTTGCACGACGGCGCTGTTGGCCGACGCGGACATGCCGAGGCCACCAAAGTCCTTGCCGATCGCGAGGCCGAAGAAGCGTTCTCGCTTCAGGTAGTCCCATACTTCGCTTGGCAAGTCGCGTTGCTGGTGCACCTGCCAGTCATTGGTCATCTCGCAAACCGTCGTGACCGGGCCGTCGAGGAAGGCGCGTTCTTCGGTCGTCAAGTCCGGGTAGTCGGCTTCCGCCAGCTTCTTCAGCGAGGGTTGGCCACTGAATAGTTCTCCGTCGAGCCACACGGTGCCGGCTGCGATCGCCTCGCGTTCGGTATCGCTGATCGCCGGCATGAAGCCGCTCTTAATGAAGAAGTCGAGGATGCGATTGCTGAGTAGCGCGCGGCGCAGCGGCGGTATCAAC
This sequence comes from Planctomycetota bacterium, assembly GCA_051278165.1. GTDB lineage: Bacteria > Planctomycetota > UBA1135 > UBA1135 > UBA2386. The sequence continues at coordinate 32,169 of JBNMNW010000008.1, forward strand.
AGCACGACCATGGGGGCGAACACCAAGGTCATCAGCCACCACGCCAAGCCGAAGGTCCAGGCGCCTGCGAACCAGGTCGCGGCCACCATCCAAAGCCGTGCGCCGAGGAACACGGGGCTGAGGATAAGCACGGCCGAAACCGTCGTGATGAGCCATGCCGATAGGCTGGCGAACGCGCCGTAGTGCAGGATGTCCATGATGCAGCGAGTGAGCGCCGATTGGCGCCGTCTCCATTCGTCGCTATCGGCAATCCGCTGCCTTCATCTAGTCCCGGAATCGGCCCGTGCTACCGGAGTTCTCGATGGCGCGGTGTCATCGGCAGGACTTCACAGGTCTCGGCTGAAGAACTTGTCGCATCCGTGGTGGCCAGTTTGGCCTTCCGGGCCGGCTTGCTCGGTGAACCCCGCGTGGCGGTAGAGGTTCTGCGCCCGATCCATCCAGGAAGTCGTCTCGAGGTAGCACCTGCGGTAGCCAGCGGCCCGCATCTCATCGAGCACCAGTTCGATCATGGCACGGCCGAGGCCGAGACCGCGCGTATCCGCGAGGTAGTACATCTTGCGCAGTTCGCAAACGGCGTCGCCGGCGCTTGTGCCCGCCAGCCTGGCGAAGCCTGCGCCGCCGTACACCTGGTCCGCTTTGGCTACCACAAAGTAGCCGGCCTCGCTGCCGCGGTAGTGGCGGCTCATGGCTTCGACTTCGGCATCATGAATTGCAAAGCCCGCGCCTTCACAACCGTGTTCGGTCATGACGCTATGGATGACTTGCGCGATGGCAGAGTCATCTTGCGGACGAATCGGGCGAAGGATCCAAGGCGCGGTCATCCACAGATCATCGCATGCGTGAAGTTGATCGCCAATGGGTGTCTTGCTTGCCGTGAGCACCCGGCTCTTACATCATTGGTCCATGCGTACAACGTCGCTGGCCGCGTTCTTGCTGCTGTTGCTGAGTTCTGGTTGCGGGGTGCCCTCTGGCTCTGGGGTGCCGGTTGCCGCCGAGTTGGTCACTGCGCCGCGTGGCAAGCCAAACATCGTCTTCATCATGGCGGACGATATGGGCTATGGAGATGTGCGGGCTCTCAACGCGCGCTCAAAGATCCCGACGCCGCATCTCGATGGCTTGGCTGCGCAAGGCATGACGTTCGTAGATGCGCACACGCCATCGGCGGTGTGCACGCCGACGCGCTATGGCGTGATGACTGGCCGCTATTGTTGGCGCGGGCGGTTGAAGAGCGGCGTCATCAATGGCTATGGCAAGCCGGTGATCGAGACGGAACGCGACACGGTTGCCACGTTGCTTGGCGCGGCGGGCTACCACACCAACATCATTGGTAAGTGGCATCTCGGCCTGGAATGGCCGCGAGCTGAGGGTGCGAAGCAGTCAGAGATTCACTTCGCCGAACCGATCGGGGCGGTGCCCAATGCGTATGGCTTCGACCACAGCTACATCATCCCGGCGTCGCTCGACTTCCCACCCTACGTTTACATTGAGGACGGCAACGTCACCGACTCCGAAGTGGTCACACAGCCAGGCCAGGGTTTCCCGGCGTTCTTGCGCAAGGGGCCGCGCGCCAAGGATCTGGTCATGGTCGACGTGCTCGATCACCTCGCCGATCACGCCTGTGACGTGATCAAGGCGCAGTCAAAGACCGAGCAACCGTTCTTTCTGTATCTGCCGTTGCCGGCACCGCACAAGCCAGTGCTGCCGCACAAGAACTACCGTGGCACGACCGGTCTCAACGATTACGGCGACTTCATTGCACAGGTTGATGGTGCGGTTGGTCGCGTCTTACAAGCTATTGAAGCGGCCGGCGTCAGTGGCAATACGTTGCTTGTTTACACATCGGATAACGGCTCCTACATGCACCGCATTGATGATGCCAGCAAGAAGGATCATGTCGACGACGTGCACGTGCAGGGTTACCGGCCCGAGCACCATCTAGCCAACGGCCCGTTGCGTGGCACCAAGGCTGACATCTGGGAAGCCGGCCATCGCGTGCCGTTCTTCGTGCGTTGGCCGGGCATGGTGGCGGCGGGCACGCGGTGTGAACAAACGATCTGCTTGACCGACTTCTTCGCGACGTGTGCCGAAGTGGTCAAGCTGCCGCTAGGTGATGATCGCGCCGAAGACAGCTTTAGCTTCCTGCCGTTGATTCGGGGCGAGTCGTCTGAACTTCGGGCGCCAGTGATCCATCACTCGGGATCCGGCATGTTCGCGATTCGCTCAGGTAAGTGGAAGTTGGTTGCCGGCAATGGCTCGGGCGGTCGTCAGCAACCCAAGGGCAAGCCGTTTGCCAAGCCGTTCCAGCTGTTCGATCTCGATGCAGATCTCGGTGAGGCCAACGATGTTGCCAAGCAGCATCCGGAGATTGTCTTGGAGTTGACGGCTAAGCTGCAGCAGATCCGCGACAGCGGCCGCAGTCGGCCGTAGCGGATCGGCTGGTTGCGAAGCTCAGCGTGCGCGGATCTCGCGCGCTTCCTGCAGCACTCGTTCCCATTGGAATGCGGGGCCCGGGTCTTGCTTGTTAGTTTGCACGTGGAAGTGGCCAACGACGCCATCGAAGCCGCGCAGCGTCGACTCAGGCAAGGCGTGGTCGATGATCTTACCGTCTGCGTCGCGTGGGCCGTCGATCCGGATCCGCGGCAGAGCCTTGTTGAGCGCCGCGATCAACTTGGGCAGTGCTTGATACTGTTCCTTCGTAAAGTCGAATTGGTGGTAGGTGTGTCCCTGCACGCGACCACTGATGAACTCTGGCCGATCGGGCCGCGGCACATAGCCCTCGGTGCGGATGCCTGTCTCCGGCATCCACTTCGGGAACTTCTGTCGCCAGCCTTGTTCGTCCTGCTCATACCAACGGCGCATATCGGCGTTGAGTGGCGACTTCCAAGCGCCTGGATGGGCGATCTCGATGCCGACCGCAAAGTCGTTGGAGGTCGTTGCGTGCCAGGCTCGTTCCTTCACGTCGAGTGTTTGGTAGATCGTGCCGTCGACGTCGAGCATGAAGTGCACCGACAGATTGCGCACGTCCTGCAACACCTTGAAGCACTGTCGTGAGGAGCCACACGTGTCGTAGTGCACCACGAACTGGTGCACGACATCCTTCAAGGCGTCGTGCGTGTCGATGCCTTCACGAACGCCGGGCGGCATGCCTGGCCGGTCGCTGTAGCGCTTTTTGCCATCTTCGGGCTCGCTTCGATCGAAGTGTTTGCCGAGACGGTAGGCGCTGTAGCCGTTGGGCTCTTCCCAGGTGACGACGCGCGTGTCGATCGGGATGCGTGTGCCGGCGACGATGATGCAGTCGGCGCCCGCGTACGGCGTGAGCGCCGATTGGTCGCCACGGGTTGGGTTACTACTGCAGCGAACGAAGAGCAGCAGGCACACGCCCACGATGCCGGCGCCAAGGCGCCAGTGGCGGTGGTTTTGGTGGTTGGCAGTCGTCGTCATGATCTGTTGATGATTGAGGCTACGGGCTTGTCAGGCTACTGGCTGGTGAAAACTACTGGTCGGTGAGAGCTGGGCGGACACGATGCCATTCCGTGCTGCGCTGCCACGCTTCGGCGACTTCGAGCAATGGGCCTTCGCCATCAAGTTGGCCGACCAGCGCCAATAGTCGTGGGCGACCGCCGTCGCGCTTGCGGGTGCTCTTGGCAATGGGAACGACATAGGTCGGATGCCCCGTCAGGTTGGTTGCCGTCAAGGTTGGTCCGCCGTGGGTGGGGGCAATCAGCACGTCAATGTTCGCGAGCGACTTGTGCATGTCCTGCACCAGTTGCTGACGCAAGCGACTTGCCTGGATGTATTCGACCGCCGGGATCGTGCGGGCCGAGCGGAACTGGTTGGGCCAATCATTGGCGCGTTGACCCGGTAGCTGCTCGTCGTCGCCACTGCGGGTCAACTCATCGAACGCGGCTGCAGCCTCTGCGTGCAACATGACGAGCATGGATCCATAGGCGGCTTTCGGCAGGCTTACCTCGACCGGCTTGCTCGTCTGCAGTTCGAGCCAGGCGACGAACGCTTTGTCTTCGTCGCTGCTTGGCCAGCCGCGCATCTTCAGAATGCCGATGCGCAGTTTGCTCAGATCGCGGCCGGGTTGCCATTGCAGGGCCGTGTCGCGTGCCGACGGATCCTTGCCGTCGGCGCCGCGCATCGCGTCGAATACGATGCCGGCATCGATGGCGCTGCGGGTGATCGCTCCGACTTTGTCCATGGTCCACGATAACGGCATCGCGCCGTAGCGACTTACGGCGCCAAAGGTTGGCCGCAAGCCGCCGACACCGCAGCGGCTGCATGGCGAGACGATCGAGCCGAGTGTTTCGGTGCCCAGCGCGAACGGCAACAAACCGGCGGCGACGGAGCTTGCCGAACCGGCCGACGAACCGCTGCTGCCTTGCTCAGGGTTGAACGGATTACGAGTGCGGCCGCCGTACCAGAGATCGCCCATTGCCAACGCGCCGAGTGACAGTTTTGCACACAGAACGGCACCCGCGTCTTCCAGTCGTTGCAGCGGCGTCGCCTTGATGTTCCAGATCTGATCCTGGTAGGGCGCGGCACCAAATGTTGTCGGTACGTTCGGCCATGCGAACAGGTCCTTCGCGCCGTAGGGGATGCCATGCAGTGGTCCGCGATCGGTGCCGGCCGCCAGTTCCTGGTCGCGTTGGTCCGCTTGCGCCAACGCTTGCTCGCGCAGCAGATTGATGACGCAAAACAAGTCGGCGTCAAATCGCTGCAGGCGGGCGAGGCACAGTTCGGTCAATCCGCGCGACGTAACCTTGCCTTGGCGCAGCAGGCTTGCGAGTTCGAGCACGGTCGCGAATGCCAGGTCGTGATCGGTGCCTGGCATCGCGACGTCCATCGGGATCTCGATGGTCCGGCGCGCTGTGGCCGGGGCGCGCTGTACGCCCATTGGGTGAGGATCGAAGTGCGTGCTCGGCGACATCTCGAAGTCGATCTTCTGCTGGCGCAGTTTTCGGTAGTCGGCGCGCAGACTATCGAGTTGCTCGTCTGCCTGGGCTCGTTCCTTTTCGGTAAACTCGAGGCCAGCGAGACGTGCGAACGCCGCCATGTCGGACGGGTCATCGGCCTTGCTAAGGGCGATAGCGGCAGGCACGGCGCCGGCTGCGAGCAAGAACGTGCGGCGATCGAGCGGTTGGTTCGGCATCGTGGTCAGGTTTGTTGGCGGTCACCGGCAGGCAACAGTTGCCGGGAGGGTTCGGCTACCTCAACGTAATGTGGCAGCCTGATTGTCACAGGCACCGTTACTGATACCAGAGACTCTCCCGCATGCTTCGCCAGATCCTTCGCCCAACCGGGCTATGCCTTTTCACTCTCACGACCGCGCTCGTCGCCCAGCAGGAATCTGCGGCGCCAGCAGCCAAGCCCGCAACGCCTCCCGCAACGCCTCCCGCGGCGATGGCGACGATCGGCAGCAAGGAGTTGCTTGAGCACGCAACATTCTTGTCGTCGGACGCACTGGAAGGTCGCCTGACCGGCTCGCCCGGTCAGGAAGCCGCCGCGGAATACATCAAGAGCCACTTTATCAAGCTGGGCTTGGAGCCGCTGGGGGATGTGCTTGAGGGCGACGACGACGATCTCGACAACGACGATAATCAAGCGCGTTCGTTCGTGCAGCACTACGGCATCAAGCGCACCTTCGTGAAGGACTCCGAGTTGCAGCTTGGCGAGACCAACCTCAAGTATGGATTTGCTGTTCTTGGCGGCCGCGAGATGAAGGTCGATACCAAGGCCACGCTGAAGTTCGTTGGCGTTGGCCGTACCCGCGGCAGCCGCAGTGACCTCGAAGAAGGTGAGATCCTTGCGGGCAAGATTGCCGTGGTGGTGATCAAGCCGCCGCGCGGTGAGGTTCCGAAGAGCTTGAGCATCGAACAGAAGATGGGCATGTCCTTCGCGGTGTTTGCTCGTCTTCGTGGCACGGCGCGAAACCTCGGCAAACTAGGCGCAGAGGCGGTCTTGTTTGTGCAGACGGAAGACAAGGTCGGCTTGAGCGATGTGCTCAATTACTTGGCGCTATCGCCGGGCAAGGCAACGGTTGCTCCGAACTTCTCCGGCGCGGATCCGGGCATGGGAGCGATGATGGGCAAGCCAGGTAAGGACGCTGTGCCGACCATGGTCTTGTCGGTTGCGGCCAGTAAAGCCGTGCTCGGCGAACTCGAGGTCAAGCCCGAGCAACTGACGGAGTACTTTGCGCGCGACCGTGATTCCGTGGATTCGAAGCAGGGCGTCGACGCGTCGCTAAAGCTGGAAATCGTTTACGATGGTGATGCCAAGGCGAGCAACGTCTGCGCCGTGTTGCGCGGCAGTGATCCGAAGTTGCGCGACGAAGCGATCGTCTACTCGGCTCACATGGACCACGTCGGCATGCGCATGGATGGCGAAGTCTTCAACGGCGCCGACGACAATGCTTCGGGTTCGGCTGGCTTGCTGGCGATCGCCAGCGCCTATGCCAACGCCAAGGAGAAGCCGCGCCGCAGCATCATTTTCTTGTCGGTGTCCGGCGAAGAGCTAGGCCTGTGGGGCTCGCAGTTCTACTCCGATAACTCAACGTGGCAGCTCGACAAGATCGTCGCCAACATCAACACCGACATGATCGGGCGCAGCGGCACCGAGTCGGGGCCCGATGAAGTCACCGTGACGCCGAGCTACCGGCACGCCAAATACTCGACGATCGTTCGCGACTCGGTCGGCTTCGCTAAGCAGCTTGGCGTGTCCTTCACGTCGGGCGACAAATACTACCAGCGCAGCGACCACTACAACTTCGCCAAGAAGGGCATCCCGGTGGTGTTCTTCTGCAGTGGTGAGCACGAGGACTACCACCAAGTCACCGACACCGTCGATAAGTTGGACGGCGCGAAGATGCAGCGCATCGCTCGCTTGGCGTTCTGGACCGGTTGGCACGTTGCCTCGGCGGATGCCGTGCCGCGCGGCCTTGGCCGACAGACGGAGTGGTAGTGTCGGAGTGGTAATGACGAACTCTATGATCGAATGCTTCCTGGCTGTCGGTTCGTTCGCCGTCGTTGGTGCGTCGAGCAACCGCGACAAATACGGTAACAAAGTGCTGCGCTGCTATGCGCAGCATGACCACCCGGTCGTTGGCGTGAATCCGCGCGCCGACGAGATCGAAGGCTTGCCGTGCTACGCGTCGCTGGTCGACGTGCCGGGGCCAGCGCGCGCCGTTTCGATCGTTGCTCCGCCGGCTTTTGCGCAGCAGATCGTCAACGATGCCGTGGCGTCGTCGGTGCGCCATCTGTGGTTCCAGCCCGGTTCGGAAGATGCTGTGGCGATCGCCGATGCGCAGGCTCGCGGCATCGAGGTGATCGCCGGCGGCCCGTGCCTGCTGGTTGCTCTAGGCTACCGCGACGACTGATTGCAGGCCGCTTGCGTGCAATCGCGACGCAGCCAGGGTTAACCTCCAGGTATGTCGTTACCAGGCATCATCCGGAAGGCCATTCCCGAACTTGAACGCCTGACGTTCAGCGGCCCCGTCGAGTGCGTCTACAACCCGCTGGTCTACGCGTGGGATCTGCATCGGCAGTATCTCGAGCGCTTCGGTAGCGGCAAGAAGCAGGTGGTCATGCTCGGCATGAACCCAGGGCCCTTCGGCATGGTGCAGACCGGCGTGCCGTTTGGTGAAGTGGAGGCCGTGCGCAGTTGGCTTGGCTTGCGCGGCAAGGTCAAGAAGCCAAAGATCGAGCACCCTAAGCGACCGATCCTCGGGCTCGAATCGCCGCGCAGCGAAGTGTCCGGCCGCAGGTTGTGGAGTTGGGCAGCCCAGCGCTTCATCACGCCGCAGCGCTTCGCCCGCCGCTTCTTTGTCTACAATTACTGCCCGCTCGCGTTCCTCAGTGAAACGGGTTCGAACTTGACGCCGGACAAGTTGAAGAAGGCCGAGGCCGCGCCGTTGTTCGCTGCCTGCGACCAGATGTTGCGCCGGGTGATCGCCAGTCTCGATCCAGAGTGGGTGCTGGGCATCGGCACGTTCGCCGAAGCGCGCATCCGCAAGATCTTCGCGAGCGAGCTCGAGCGTGGCGTCTTCAAAGTCGGCCGTATTCCGCATCCGAGCCCCGCATCGCCGGCGGCAAACAAGGGCTGGGACCGGCTCGCCGATGCTGCGTTCGCCGATCTCGGCATTCGCTGCGGCTAGCAGCAGTCTGCTATTGGAAGCAGGCCGGCGGGCGACGCAGGCGACCGAGATGGTGCTGCAGCGCTGTGAACAGCTTCTTGCGGGCGCGCATGATGCGAATCGCGACCGTGCCAGTCGGCAATCCGAGTTCCTTGCCAGCTTCCTGGTAGGGGCGTCCCTTGCGCACGCACAAGTCGAACACCACGCTGTAGTGCTCGGGCAGGTCATCGACCGCCTTCTGGAACGCGGTCATGAACTCTTCTTCGACCAGCGCCTCCGATTCCGGCTTGGCCGGCACCGAGTCGAGGAAGTCGCCTTCCTCGTTGTTGGTGTTAAGCGAGCTGATCGGCTTCGGCAGGCGGTTGCGGGCGCGCAGCATGGTCAGCGCTTGGTTGCGAGCGACCTCAAACAGCCAGGCGCGGAAGTTCGTGCCCTGGCGGTAGAGCCCGTGCTTGAGCAGGACCTTTTCGAACACTTCCTGGGTCACGTCGTGGGCCAGGTGAGGGTCGCGGATCATGCCCTGCACGAAGCGATAGATGCGCTTGCCGTAGCGGAGGTCGAGTTGCGTCATCGCATTCTCGGTCTCGCCGGCCTTGAGTTGCCGGACAAGATCCTCGTCGGTCAACATGGCGTTCGCATCTGTGGGGGTCATACTTACGTCATATCAACTACCGTGCCATGCCCGTCGTGGATCACGGTATAGTTCGTAAGTCGTTCTTTCGAATTGCTTTAACGACGATTGTGAAGTGCTGCCTAAGCGGTGGTGCCTACGGTTTATGGCACTGGGTGCCAATTGCTCTAGGCGCTGGAATTTCCATAAATCACTGAGGCTTACGGCACGTCACGCCAGCCCCGTCTAGATCGGGAGGCTCGGACGGGAGGTTAGAATGGTGGGCCCACGCTCAGGGGCGCTCAGCACCTAGGGCACTAGAACGGGAAGAGCGCGGCGCCGCCTTCAAGTGCCGCATCGAGCATCGCCATGTTCGAGCTCTGGCGTGGGTCGTCTTCGCCATGCGTCAGGTAGCCCCAGCGCAGGCGGCGGATTGCCAGGTAGCAGATCGCACTGCGAATGCCCCATTCGGCGCGGATCCGGTCGCCGCCGACCGTGTGGCCTAACCAGCGTTGCAGCAGCTGTTTCTTCCACTCTGGGTGCCGCTCGCTGTGCAGCCAATACCAGGCGAAGTCGTGGTCTCGGTTGCCGATACCGACGCATTCGAAGTCGACCAGGAACGCGCGGTCTTCATCCGTGACGACGATGTTCGCCTCCTGGAAGTCGCCGTGCACCATGACGTGCGGGCGGCCGTCCGTCCAGCGCACCGCTTCCCCGAAGAAGCGCTGTAGATTGCGCCAGCGCGCTTCGCCGATCACGAACAGCACGGCGTCATACATGTGCCGGATGCGGTCGAGATAGCCGATCGGATCCCAGTGTTCGAGCGGGAAGCCGCGGCGTCCCATCAGGCGCTCCGTCGGCATGCTGTTGAGCTTGTGCATCAGCTCGTGCACGTGATCCTGACTGATGACTTCCTCAGCCGGACCGGCCGCAGACGGCAGCCATTCCAGCAGTAGCCACTTTGCCGGGTCGCCGGGTCCAACCGCGATGGTGCGCGGTGCCGGAAACTCGCGTCGCTCCGGGTCAATGCTATCGAGCAGCCGGTAGAACCCGGTTTCGCGACGGCTGTAATCGTCGGCGCGCACTCCCGCCGGCAGAATCGTGTCGGGGCCCGGCGGCACGTAGTATTTCAGCAGAAACTGACGGTCGCCAGTGCCTTGGGCGAGAATCGGAAAGCTCGAGCTGTGGCCAGAGACCATCGGTCGGGTTTGCTCGATCTCACGCAACTGCAGTTCTTGCAGCAGGGTGCGGGCGGCTTGCAGGTGCTCGTTTTGAGATGTCTGGGTCACGTTTTGCTGAGCCTCCGTGGCTAGGACGTTCATCGTCCGGGGGGGAGCCGACACTCCAGTCCTAACGCATTTGTAGGCTACTCAGTCGACGGCAACCAGCCTGCGTCTGAATAGGGGGACTCCTTAGGTCGGATATCACCGTCAAGAATGACGCCGCACATGGTCGAGAAATGATGCAGTGTCCGACTCACAAAAGTTGACTGAAGTGCGTTCCGATGCCGAGTTCTCGGCAGATCTCGAGGATCGTATTAGCAGCTTTGTCCGGGCCCTCGTGGCTAAGGACGACGAGAGATATGAGTCCGAGTTCGTGCATCTGCTGACGCGTGTTGACGAACTCGTCGACCGCAAGTTGCGCATGGAGGGCACCAAGACGGATACGCGCGACTTCCTCGCCGAATTGATCTTCACTCGCATGCGTCGCGGCATGCACCTGTTTATGCGCAGCGAGGATGACGTCACGGCGACGCGTGCTGCCGAGTGGGTGATGGGCGTGCTGTTCTCGGTGACGACGCTGTCGGAGTTCTCGAAGGCATTCGACCAATCGTTGATCCGCGCCAACTCCGGTGGTCAGGACTTCAACTTTGCCGGCCGCACCGACTTCATCTCAGTCGAAGAAGTGTTGCAGATGCTGGCCGCGGGCAAGCACCTCGGTTGCCTGAGCCTAGAGAAGGGCGATAACCGGCTCGACGTCTACTTGAAAGATGGCCGTGTGTTCTTCTTGGACCCGCATCATCTTGCCCGTCGCGTCATGCCGGGCGATTCGATGTGCCATCAGGAGATCTCCGAGGCGGTGATCACCGAGGCCGAGAGTCTCCGCGCCAAGGATGGCGTGCCGGTGATGCTGACGCTGCTCAACAAGGGCGTCTTTGGCGAGGAGCAACTGCAGGACGTGCTGCGCATGTTCGGCAAGGAAGTGCTGTTCGACTTCATGCGTGAGTCCGAGCCGTACGCTTTTTACTACCGCCAGCTGGATGAACTGCCGGACTACGCGATCGAGCATGACCAACGCCTCGGCGTGACGTCGTTGTTGCTGGAGGGTTCGAAACTCATCGACGACTGGCACCAGATGTTGACCGTATTCCCTAATCCGGATGCGGCCCTCGAACCCAAAGCCGACATGTTTGCGCGCATGGGCGATGTGCCGCTCGGCGTGATGGAGATCAAGCTGCTGTCGCAGATCAATGGCGATACCACGCCGAGATCGTTGGTGGCGACGCTCGGACTGCCGCTCAATGAGGTCTACCACATCCTCATTCGCCTCAGTAAGGCAGGCATCCTGTCCTCGCCCGGCGACGCCGACAGCCTGCAAGGCATGGACTTTGGCTGCGGTGAAGGAACGGTGCAGGAGTCGATGCAGGAAGCGTTCGCGGCGTTGGATGCCAACGATGATGAGGGCGAACGTCAGAGTGCGATCGATCGGGTCTTTGGCGGCGATGACGATTCGACGCTGTCGGCCCTCGATCGGGTGCTCGGCGGCGATTCGCCTAAGAGCCTGCCACAAGGCAAGAATGAGGTCGACCGCGAGTTCTTGAGCATCCTGCGTAAGAACAACAAGAAGTAGCGGCTAGCCCGCTACTTCAAGGCTTGGTGGTAGGCGCGCAGGTGGCCGGCCGCGCAGGCTTGCCACGAAAACTGGGCGGCCCGTTTTCGGCCTAGTTCGGCGTGCTTGGCTCGCGCAACGTCATCGTGGAGCAGGTTCTCCAGCGCGCTCACGATCGCCTCGGTTGAGATGCTCGCGAGTCGGATCCCGGCGTCGCCGCAAAGCTCTGGCAGCGAACTGACGTTGGCGATCACCGTTGGTATACCTGCCGCCATTGCGTCAGCTACCGCGAAGCCAAAGCCTTCGTAGGCCGAAGGCGAAACGAATGCGGCCGCTCTTGCGTAGCAGGATGCGAGGTCGTTCTCGTTGAGGTGTTCGAGCCAGATGGCGGTGTCGTCGCGTTCGATCTCGGCGAAGGCGCGGTCGCTGAGCCAGCCGCGACGACCGACAATCGCGGCGCGGAAATCGAAGCCCTTGCTGCGCAGCTGTCGCACCGCGGTGATGACCAGGTCGACGTTCTTGCGCGCCTGAATCGTGCCGACGTGCAGGATGTAGTTGCTTGGTAGACCGAGGCTGCGGGTGGCAGCCTCGGCCACACCCGGGTCGTAATCACGTTGGGCATCAATGCCGTGGGGCACGACGTGGGTGCGAGAGGCGCTGCTTGGGTAGTACTTCGCGAGGTCGTTGGCGGTCGCAAGCGAAGGCACAACGATTGCGTTGGCGCGACGCACAGCCGAGCGCGTGGCGCGCAACAAGAACTGTCGTGACGCGAAGCCAAAGCTCTCTGGCACGGTGTGGTAGGCGAGGTCGTGCACCGTGACCACCGACGGGCAACCAACGCGCCAGGGCAGTGCGTTCTTGGTGTCGTGGTAAATGGCCGGGCGCAGTTTGCGCAGCGCCTTGGGCACCGCCAAGTGTTGCCAGCGCAAGCGATCGATGCCGCCGCGCATGGGCAGATCGACAATGTCGCAGTTCGTGTTGGCCGGTAGTTGCTCGAATGCTTCCGGCCGATCCGTTAGCACCGACAAGTGAACCTCACCGGTCGCTTGCAATACCTGCACCAGTTTCCTGCCATAGGTGGCAGGTCCGCCGGTGGTGCCGCACAACACGGCGATGGCAACATGTGGAACCGTCACGTCAGCTCTTGTCAGTGCCAGCTTGCGCGACTGGGATTTGAGTGCGGGTGAAGGATGCCAGCCACAGGTCGCGGGCGAACGGTAGTTGCGCGGTCGATTGGTGCAGCTCGAAGCCGTGGCGCTTGGCGGTTTTCTTGATCGTTGCCAGTGTCATCGCGAACCGGGTTGCTGGCGTGCCAAGCAGCTGCCGGGTTCGGCGCTGCAAGTGATGCATGCTGCAAGGGTGAAAGAAGCTGACAACCACGAAGCGGCGCGCCACCCGGCATGCTTCGGCGATGGCGTTCTTGGCGGCCTCGGGCGGCAGGTGATGTAGGAATCGAAACATCACAACGCCGTCGACGCAGGCGTCGCCGAACGGCACCTGTAGCGCGTTCGCCTGAATCAGCAGTTCGCCACGCATGCCGCGAGAGTCCGCTTGCTTGAGCATCGCGAAGGCGCCGTCTCCCTGCGCCACTCGGTGGCCGTGATCGCGCAAGAACGGCAGTAGCCGACCGGTACCGCATGGCAGGTCGAGCACCGTTTCGTTTTGGCGGCCGGGCCAGATGCGTTCGAGCAGTTCGCGTTCGCGTTTCGCGCGCTTGGGATTGCGTTCGGCGTAGTTGTGGCTGCGATTGCCAAGCTCATAGCGAGCCGCCGTGCCGAACGGTTGTGCGGCGGTCAGCAGTTGCCGACGTTGCGGCTTGGCCGTGCCGGCGTGCCGCAGTAGCCGCACCGCGAACGCGATCGCAAGCTTGCGATCGACCGGCAGGCTGCGGACGGAGCGCGCGAAGCGGCGCAGCACGCGGCCAAGTACCTTGCGCGTTGGGGCGCCGGCTGCGCACGTGCCGCCGTTGTGAAGGTCGAGCACCGCTGGCTGTCGGTGCGCCGCGATGCCGTCGTCGACACCCGGAAACACGTGGTCGGCGCTCAGGTCCGGTAATTGGAAGCCAGCCGCCAGCAACTTGCCGCAGTGCGCGGCGAGTTGCCGGGCCAGCACCGCGTCGACGGCGCCCTTTTGCATGTGCTCGGCCAACGATTCGCCCGGCAGCTGCGCGCACAGATAGTAGGCGGTCGCGCCGTCGCGCCCGTAGGCAACCGGGCGCGGGGCTTGGTAGCCAGCTTGGCGCAGCGCATCGGTGACCTTGCGCTCGCGATCGGCGTCATCGACTGCGCGCGGTTCCGATAGCTTGAAGTGCACGCGGTTCTTCCACTGCGTCTTCTGGAACGTCTTCAGGTAGTAGCTCTGGCCAGCGTGCTTGAGTCGCACCACGTGGCGCAGGCGGTTAGGTGGTCCGGCGGGCTCGCTCGGCAGCTTCAGAGTGGCAGCCAGGCTCGCGAACGCTTGCCGCTCCGCTTCGTCATCCGTGAACAATCGCCAGGTTGTTGGCACGCCGGCAGCGTAGCGGCGTTGTCATCCCTTGTCGCATGGCGTGTGGGGTCGCATGATTGCGACATGCCGAAGTCGTCGATCTCGCGAGAGTTGATCGCGCAGTTGCCCAAGTCCGATCTGCACCTCCATCTCGATGGCAGCTTGCGGCTTGAGACGCTGCTCGATCTCGCCAAGAGCCATAAGGTGAAGTTGCCATCGCGCAGCAAGTCAGGCCTGTTGGATCTGGTCTTCAAGCGCGCCTACAAGAATCTCCCCGAGTATCTACGCGGCTTCGAGTTCACCGTAGCCTGTCTCCAGGATGCCGAATCGCTAGAGCGAGTGGCCTACGAGCTGTGCATGGACTGCCGTGCCGAGAACGTATTCTACGCTGAGATCCGGTTTGCTCCGCAGCTGCACGTGCGCGGGTCGTTCGGCATTCGTGAGGTCTTGAAGGCGGTCTGCAAGGGGGTCGAGCGTGCCAAGCGTGAGATCAACCGGGACCCGTTGGTGCGATCGGGCGCGGTGCCGCGTTTCGAGGCGGGCGTGATTGTCTGCGCGCTGCGATTCTTCTTGCCGGTGTTCAGCGAGCACTACAAGGCCTACTTCGAGGCATTGCCGACGGCGCCGGCGGCCGAGATTTACTCGCTGGCCTCGCTCGAACTCGCCCGCGCTGCCGTGTCCGCAGCTGAAGACGACGGCTTGCCGGTGGTGGGGTTTGACCTCGCTGGCCAAGAGCGCGGCTTTCCGGCCAAGGACCACATGGCAGCCTTCCAGCTGGCGCACGAGCACTTTCTTGGCAAGACCGTGCACGCTGGCGAGGACTACGGTCCCGAATCCATTTTCCAGGCGATCACTGATTGCCATGCGGATCGCATCGGCCACGGCACCTGGTTGTTCAGCGCGCGCCATATTCGTGACAAGTCGATCACCAACAAGCGGGCCTACATCGACAATCTGGTGCGATACGTGGCGGACCGGCGGATCACGCTCGAAGTGTGCCTGACCAGCAACCAGCAGACGATTCCGGAACTGCGGGACGATCTGCGCAAGCATCCGTTCAAGAAGATGCGCGAGGCCCGCTGCAGCATCACGTTGTGCACCGACAACCGTTTGGTTTCGCGCACGACCGTGACGGATGAGGTCGAAAAGGCCGTGAATACGTTTGGACTGGATGCTCGGGCCCTCAAGGACATCTTGATCTACGGCTTTAAGCGGTCGTTCTTCCACGGCTCGTATGCGGAGAAGCGCGACTGGGTGCGCTCGGTGCTCAACCACCTCGAAGATACGCTGGCGATCGCTGGTCACGATGTTCGCGGCGGTCGCCGCGGCTGATTCCTGATTGTTGGAGCTGATTGGTCGAAGCACCGCTTGCGCCGATCGCCAAAGCAGCGATGATTCCGCGATGCGTATCGTTGCTCCGATGTTGCTGTTGCTCGCTCCCTTAGCCGCTCAGGCGAAGGTGGATTTCGTTAAGCAGATTGCGCCGCTCCTGGTGTCGCGCTGCATCGAATGCCATGGGCCGGAGGAACAAAAAGGCGACCTACGCCTCGACTCCCGCGCCTTCGCCTTCTTGGAGGGCGAAGAAGGCATCTGGAGCATCATCCCGAAGAAGCCGGGTGACAGCGAGTTGATCTATCGTCTGGGCTTGCCGCTCGATGACGAAGACATCATGCCGGCGAAGGGCGACCCGCTGAGCAAAGACCAGCAGGCGCTGTTCTCGCAGTGGATTGCCGAAGGTGCGGATTGGCCGGACGCTGGCGATAAGTGGATTGCCGATGAGTTGACGGCGCAGGTCTTGCCAAAGATCACGTTCAACTTGCCGGAGATCACGTCCGCCGATCAGAAGAATGACATCGCAGCAGCCATCAAGGGCCTGCGCGCGAAGGGAGTGGTCGTGCAACAAGTTGCCGCCGACACCCACGCGATCGAGGTCAACATGTCGTTGCTGCGCGACAAGGTGACGGATGCTGAGGTGGCGATGCTGCTGCCGTTGGCGCCGGTTCTGGTGTGGCTCAACGCGAGTCGCACGGCGCTG
>JBNMNW010000009.1:0-46880 GCA_051278165.1 Planctomycetota bacterium
AGTAGCTCGCGCCGGCGGTGGTCAGGTCGACTTCGTCGACGGTGACGCGGTTGTCGACGCTGTCGAAGACCGACTGGCTCAAGCTGCGACTGCCGTCGGCGGGAGCCGGGTAGCCGGACTGCGCCGGGTCGCCGATGTCAAAGTAGCTGCCGACCGGGTTCCACGTGCCGAGCCAAGGGTCAATCTCTTGCGGCGGGCCAAGCCACGTGCGACTGGCGTTGTTACTGGCGCCGTAGGTGTCCGAACAGTTGATGCCCATCAACGAGCCGGTGCCAGGGTTCTGACACGATCCACACGCACCGTTGACGTTGATCGACGTGAAGGCGTGCTTGCAGAAGCTCCACTCGTTGATCTGCTCAATCTTGTCGTTGGCGACACGAGCGATGATGAAGCCGAACATCGGGTGGTTCGGCTGCATCGCTTGGAACCACGGAATGTTGACCGAACCCGGGTTGCACATGGTGTTCAGCATCGCCATGCCAATCTCACCATTCGGGTAAGCCGGGCCGCGACGACCGTAGTAGGTCAGGTTATTGATGACGGTTAGGCGACCATCGAGACCAGGAACGGTGTTCGACTGCGCGGCGAGTGCTGAAGAGAGCACGGCCACGGACAGCAATGTCAGATTGCGCATGAATGGATTGGTGGGTTGGGACGGGGCTCAGGCTTGGGTGATTACAGCAAGATACCGCGATAACCACAAGTTGCTGCATGCTGGGCAATTGAGGCTTTCCCACCAACGTTCCGCTGCAGCGCATCCTAATCCTGCATCTGGGATCCATCGCATTAGCGGCCGACCGTGGAGCAAGCCGCCGTCACGCCACTGACCTGCGCCCATCGCGGCGACGATGCGCTCTTGCGTTGGGCCGGCAGGATGACGATCCTGTTCGCTGCATGTTCCGCCTACCCCTTGCCACTGCGCTCGCATTCGCCGCCGCCGCCAGCATTCCCAGCCAAACTAAGCTGCTGCGGCATCCGGACATCCACCAGGACCAAGTGGTGTTCACCTACGCAGGTGATCTTTGGCGGGCGCCAACAGCTGGCGGCAACGCCATCCGCTTAACGGCAACACCCGGCGTCGAGTTGTTCGCGAAGTTCTCACCCGATGGCCGCTGGATCGCGTTTACCGGTCAGATCAATGGCGACGAACAGGTCTGTGTCGTGCCGAGCGAAGGCGGCGAAGTCCGACAGCTAACGTGGTATCCAGCGACCGGTCCGCTGCCATCGCGATGGGGATACGACAACCAAGTCTATGGCTGGACACCGGACGGTTCGGCCGTGCTGTTCCGCAGCTTGCGCGAAGCGTGGACGTTGACCGGCGGCAAGCTGTTCACCGTGGCGCTGCCTGCGATCGCCCGCCGACGTGGCGCTCTGCCGGTGCCGTTGCCGATGCCGCAAGCCGGCGCCGGCGACTTCTCACCCGATGGCGAACGCATCGTCTACGCGCCGCTGTTCCGCGACTTCCGCACCTGGAAGCGCTACCAGGGTGGCTGGGCGCAAGAGCTGTTCATCTTTGATCCGGCGACCGGCAACGCGGAAAACATCAGCAACCATGTGCGCACGGATCGCGACCCGATGTGGATCGGCGAACGCATCTGGTTCGCCAGCGACCGCACCGGCACGCTCAATCTGTGGAGCTACGAGCTCAACAACAAGACCGTGCACCAAGAGACGTCGAGCAACATGTGGGACCTCCGCTGGCCAAGTGCTGGCAGCCAAGACGAGAACCGCATCGTCTATGAAAAGGGTGGCGAGCTGTTTTGGCTCGACACCAACACGCGGCAAGAGACGGCGATCAAGATCCGCGTTCCGGATGAAGGCGATACAAAGCGACGGCAACGCGTTGACGCCTCGGGCATGATCGAGGGCTACGACTTGAGTCCAGGCGGCCGACGCGCGGTGTTTTCGGCGCGCGGCGATTTGCTGACGGTGCCAAAAGAACACGGCGACGTGCGCAACCTCAGCAACTCGCCAGGCGCCCACGATAAGCATCCGACGTTCTCACCCGACGGCAGCACAATTGCGTTCGTTAGCGACCAGAGTGGCGAAGAACAACTGTGGCTCGTCGACCACGCTGGGCTCGAACCGGCGCGGCAATTGACCAAGGGCTTGACCAGCATGCTCTACGCCGGCGAGTGGTCCCCCGACGCCAAATGGATCGCGGTTGGCGACAAGGACGGCGTGCTGCGCGTCTGCGAAGTTGCGACTGGCGAACTGACCGCGATCGCCGACGAACCGCGCGGGCAGTTGCGCGACTACCGCTGGTCGCCGTGCTCGGGTCACCTGGCCTTCTCGATGAGTGACACCACCGAGCTATCGCACATCTACATCTGGTCGATGCAGGAGAAGACGTTGCGACTGGTATCACGCGCGATGTCGAACGACTCCTACCCCGTTTGGGGACCGACTGGCGAACGACTGTTCTTTCGCGGCCTGCGCGGCTTCCAACCGAGGCTCGCTGGCGTCTATGAGTGGGACTTCCAGATCGATCGCGGCTACGGGCTGTTCGCGTTGGCACTGCAGAAGGATCTGCCAGCATTGTTTGGCCAACGCAGTGATGAAGCCGTGGCCGACGACCAGGACGATGCCAAGGAGAAGGAGAAGGCCGACGCCAAGACGTTCGATGCCCCCATCAACATCGACTTCGAAGGTCTCGCCGACCGCGTCGAAACGGTGCCGCTACCGCTCGATAACTACTGGGGCTTGAGCATCGCCAACGGCAACCTGCTCTACGCGCGGCGTGGTGGTTCTTACTACGGACGCGGCAGTGACAAGCCGACGACGCTGCACGCTTTCTCCCTCAAGGACCGCAAAGAAGCGCAGCTAGCGAGCGGCATCCGCGGCTACTCGCTGTCGGCCGACGGCGAGCACACGATGATCGCTGTCGGCGGCAAGTTTGTGATCACCAAGGCCTCACCAGCCGGCAAAGATAAACAGCACGCACTCGATGTCTCCGGCCTGCAGACCGACAAGGTCGCCGCCGATGAATACTGGCAGATCTTTCACGAGGTGTGGCGGCGCTACCGCGACTTCTTTTACGTCGCCAACATGCACGGCCACGACTGGCAAGCACTGCGAGATCAATACGCTCCGCTGGTCGCGCACGTGCGACACCGCTCCGACCTCAACTATGTCATCGGCGAGATGATCGCCGAATTAGGCGTCGGCCACGCCTACATCAGCGGCGGCGACCTCGGCGCCCCACCGCGCCCCGCCGCGGCATTACCGGGCATGGTGCTGCGCTTTGACAGCCAGAGTCGACGCTACCAAATTGCGAAGATCCTGAAGGGCGAGAACGACCACGTCACCTACCGCTCGCCGGCGACTGCCGTTGGCGTCCACCTCAACGAAGGCGACTACTTGCTGGCCATCGATGGCCGCGAACTCGCACCCGACACCAACCCCTACGAACTTTTGCAAGGCAAGGCCGGCCGCGAACTGCGCCTACTGGTCAACGACCGTCCGACCACCGACTCGGCACGCACCGTTCGCATGCAAACGATCGCGAGCGAACAGAAGCTGCACTACCTCGCATGGGTCAACGACAACCGTGATCGCGTCGCGAAGCTCAGTGGCGGCAAGCTCGGCTATGTGCACTTGCCGGACATGGGCGAGAACGGCATCCGCGAGTTCTTGAAGCAATACTACCCGCAACGCGACAAGCTCGGCCTGGTCGTCGACGACCGCTACAACGGTGGCGGCAACGTCTCCGAGATGGTCATCAACCGCCTGCAGCGCGAACTGATGATGTGCACCTTCGGACGCACCTCAGGCTTCGAGTCGTATCCACGCGCGGTGTTTCACGGCCACATGGTTTGCCTGCTCAACGAAACTTCGGCCAGTGATGGCGACATCTTTCCTGCGATGTTCCGTCGCGCCAAACTCGGCAAGCTGATCGGCAAGCGCAGCTGGGGCGGCATCATCGGCATCACCAACCGCGGCACGCTGCTCGACGGGGGCACCGTCAACGTGCCGGAGTTCGGCAACACCGAGCCGGGACCGAAGTGGACCATTGAAGGCTACGGCGTCGATCCCGACATCGAAGTCGACAACGACCTGGCTTCGGTGCTGCGCGGCGAAGACAAGCAACTAGAGAAAGCCGTGGAGGTTCTGCTTGAGCAGATCCTGAAGGCACCACCCGTAACCCCCACGGCACCACCGGCACCGGTGAAGACGGGCCGATGAGCAAGCGAATCGATAAGCGCGGCAACCAGCGATCTGACGGGCCGCCAGCAACAAGCGGACGCGAGCCGCAACGACCACGACAGCGCCAAAGCGCACCCGCGGTCCAGTTGCCCGAACTGATCCTGAAGGTGCGCACGACCGGGCGGCACCCGTGGTTCTATCGCAAGATGGTCACCAAGCCGACCCAGCCGATTCCGGCGGGAACGATCTGCAAGGTGCGTGATCGCGACGGCCGCTTGTGCGGTAGTGGCTTCTACAATTCGCGCGCCGAACTCGCGCTGCGCATGTTCGCTGACCACGTGATCCGCGAACCTAAGGAGCACTTCCTCGAAGCGCTTCGACAAGCGGTATTGCTGCGCGAAGAGGCGCTCAACCTGCCGGACATCACCAACGCGTATCGTCTAATCCACGCCGAAGCCGACGGCTTCCCAGGCCTGATTCTCGACCGCCTCGGTGACGCCATCGTCGCGCAAGTCGCGTCGCTCGGCATGCGCAAGCAACTCGAGCCACTCGGTGAATGGTTGCTCAACCACTACCAAGGCAGCCGCCTGATCTTGCTGCAGGACAAGGAGTGGTCGGAACGCGAAGGCATGGAAAAGCTGCCGCACGCGCAACCAATTGCGACGACGGTGCACGAACACAAGATTCGCTACGCGGTGCAAGCGGGCACTGGCCACAAGACCGGGTTCTTCGCCGACCAGCGTGACAACCGCTTGCTGATCCGTTCGCTGGCGAAGGGCCGCTCGGTGCTCGACCTCTGCTGCAACAGCGGTGGTTTCGCAATGAATGCCGTCAAGGGCGGCGCCAAGAGTGTGCTCGCAGGTGACCTGGATGAGGTCATGGTGGAACACACCATTCAGAACGCACGCGACAACAACCTGAGCCTCAATGCCGTGCACGCCGACGCGTTCGACATGCTGCGAGACGCGCAGCCTGGGGCGCACGACTTAATGATCCTCGATCCACCCAAATGGGTGCCCAACAAGACCCAGATCGATGCCGGACTGGCGCGCTACTTCGACCTCAACCGACTCGGCCTCGAGAAGGTCGCACGCGGCGGCATCGTGATGACTTGCTCGTGCTCCGGCAGCGTCAGCGAAGAGCGCTTCGTGCGCATGCTGCGCGACGCTGCTGCGGCGGCCCATCGTGACGTGCGCATCCTGCATCTGCGCTCGGCCGGTGCCGACCATCCAACGGCGTTGGAATGTCCCGAAACTCGGTATCTCAAAGTGGCGACGCTGCAGGTTCGATAAGCAACCCGGGCGCCAACTCGGATTTAGGCTGCGGTGCAAGGCGCACTCGCGCCCCCACCAACGCCGACTATTCGAATCGAGTCAGGAACCGTTCGAAGCCGATCTCCTTGCACAACGTTGCGAGTTCTTCGGTTGGCCCGGTCCAGTGCAGATCCTCAAGCGATTCTTGGATCGGCACATCGGTTCGCAACGTCGCCAGCGTGCGGTAGAGCATCGCGTCATCGCGCCGCTCGGCGAGGCTCTGTGCCAACGACTGCGCGCCGCGGATCTTGACCTGCCAATCCTCGTGATCGGCAGGAATGGCTTCCAAATGGCCGTAGTGAAACAGAATCTTCGCGGTCGACTTCGCGCCCCACTTCGGCACGCCAGGAATGCCATCCTGATCATCACCGACCAGCGCCAGGTAGTCCGGAATCGACTTCGGGGCGACCCCGAACTTCTCGTAGACGCCATCTTCATCGTAGAGCTTTCGCTGCTTGCGATCGAACTGCACGATGCGCTTGCCATCGACCATCTGTGACAGGTCCTTGTCCGGCGTGCAGATGTAGATGCGATCGATGCGCTCGTCACCGGCCCAACGTGCCGCGCCCGAGGCGAGGCCATCATCCGCCTCAAACTCGATCATCGGCCAGACCACGAGGCCGAGCGCTGCAACCGCGCGTTCGGCCAATGGGAATTGCTGCCACAAGATCGGATCCATGCCGTCGCCAGTTTTGTAGCCGTCAAACAGGTCATTGCGGAACGACTTGACGACGGTGTCGAAGGCAACCGCAACATGGGTGGTGTTGGTGTCGCGCAGCAGACTGCCCAGACTCGCCAGCAGGC
Organism: Planctomycetota bacterium; assembly: GCA_051278165.1. GTDB lineage: Bacteria > Planctomycetota > UBA1135 > UBA1135 > UBA2386. The sequence continues at coordinate 6,264 of JBNMNW010000009.1, forward strand.
CTCGCACGGCACCAACCTCTCGACCATCGGGCGACTTCGCCTCAGGTGCACCAAAGAAGCTACGGAACAACTCATAGGTTCCATCGACCAGGTGCACATTGAAGAGCTCGGACATGCAATCATCTTGCCCGATAGCGAGCCCGGGACGTAGCTGGTATCACGGGTCTCAACGTGCCGGATCTAGATCACTACCTGCAACATGCCCTGCCCACCCCCGGCGACTGGCTGCCGACCGAGTTGCGCCGAGCCGCCGTGCTGTGTCCGATCGTCGCCTATCAGGGCCGCGACCACGTCTTGTTCGTCATGAGGCCCGCAGGCAACCACGTGCACGCCGGCCAGATTGCCTTCCCTGGGGGAATGCACGCCGCCAGCGAGTCGCCGCTGCAGACAGCCCTGCGCGAGAGCCTTGAGGAAGTTGGTGCTCCCAGCGACAAGATCACGCCGCTCGGCGAACTCGAGCCGCGCGCCAGCACATCGAAGATCCACGTGCACTGTGTCGTTGCCCGGGTTGCTCCGTTCGAACTGCGACCCGACCCACGTGAAGTTGCCCGCATCCTGCACATGCCGCTGGACGAACTGCGAGATGACAACCGTTGGCAAGAGAAGCCACCACCGATCGCCACAGCAGGACGGCAACCGGGCACCGGCCCACACTTCCAATTCGGCAACGACCTGCTCTGGGGACTTACAGCACGATTTATCCGCGACCTGGTCGCACTCATCCCGAGGGATGCACAATGATCCCGACCCTGCTTCGCTTGCTTGGCATTGCCATCTCGATTGCGCTGGTGATGCGTTGGCTCAAGAGCCGCCAGCAACGCCAGCACCACCAGAACCAGGGCGCCGGCGGCCTCGGCGACGTCGTCAAGAATCCCGATCTCTGGGACTCCATGAACGAGCACTTCCAACAGCGCGACCGCGAGTTGGAACAGGCCAAGCATTGGAGTGATGACGAGATCGCATTGGCGTTTGACTACTATGTCTTCAAGCTCAAGCACAGCGACGACGACAACGAAGATGCGTTTCGCAAGCTGGCGCAACAGCCCCACAAGGCATCTGAGCAGGCCCTAGTCACGCTTGGCGATCCGAACCTGCAATCGCGGTTGCGCAAGGAACCCAAGGACCAACCAGCCCTCTACCGCGCATGCCAGGTATTGATGCTTTCGCCAAGTGCGCACGCAGCGCCGCAGGTTCGACGGCTGCTCGCCGCGAGCAAATCAGACGTCAAGAACGACGCCTTGCGATGGCTGGCACAAGTCGCCGATGCGACCTACGTCGACGACTTGCTCGCCGGGTTACGCAGCAACGACCAAGATGCTCGCTGGGCGGTGATCAACGGCTTGATCAACGGCACACATGAAGCGGGTAGCCGCCTCGCGATCGACATGTTTGAACCGGTCGCGACGCTGCTCAGCCAAGACGACTGTGACAACATCGAACAAGCCGCGCAGTTGCTACTGAGATGGAACCGCGAGGCTGCCCTGGCACGCTTCGAGCAGATCGGCGCGTTCGATGCAAACCACAACGCATTCCGAAACACTTTGGAGGCCATGCTGGCGCAAGGCGAAGCGCTGCCGCGCCAGCGATTGCACGAGCTGTGGCAAACGCTCGACTCCAGCGACGCCTCGAAGTCCGATGGCAGGCCGGTGCTGCAGATGCTGGCCATGCACCACAACGACGAGGACCTACCGCTGCTGCGCCAGATCCTCGATCGCGAACACGAATCGGCCAGCGCAGCCGCAGCCGCCCTGCTGCACTACCATGGCCTACAGGACTGGGCCGCAACGGTCGCACAACGCCCGCATACTCTGCGCAGCGAAGCCGAACAAGTCGCGATGGCAGCCTTCGATTACGACTGCAACGTCTGCAACGGCGGCCACACGCAGTTCTTCTTCAACTCAAGCGGCGACAGCTGGCAGACAGCGCTGGCAGCACTCGAACGCGCTGGCGACACCGCACGACTCGAGATCCTGCGCGAAGCCATCGCCAAATTCCCAAATCTGCCAAGCAGCAACCGCGACAAACGGCACAAGCAAGTATCGCAACTCACCAACGAGAGCGCCGAGGCCTTCGAAGACCTGGACTCGCGCTACTACGCCGTCAAGCAGCCAGCCGACGTCACCATCACCCGCTTGGTGCTAGCGACCCCCGAAGTCTTCCGGGCGTAGCCGAGACAGACGCAAGCCTACCTCGCGAATGTGTTGGCACTGCGCTTGGCGCATTACCAACACAGGCACAGCACCAACACAGGCGTTAGCCGCGCAGCTCGGCGTCGATCTGCGATGCGTTCGTGCGGACCTTGTCGAGGAACTTGCTCTCGTCCTTGTCGGACAGCGTGCGGTCGTCGGCACCTAGGGTGACCGTAAAGTTGAGCGACTTCTTGCCATCAGGCAGGTGCTCACCGCGGTAGACCTCGAACAGTTCGACGTTGCGAATCAGCTTGCGGCCGGTCTGACGCAGGAAATCAGACACGGTCGCGGCTTGCACCTCGGCATCGACCATCAACGCGACGTCGACGGGCAATTCCGGATGCGTCGGAACCGGCGTGTAGCTGGGCTCCATGCGGCCATTGGCGAGCAAGGCACGAATGTCGACGCAGGCGATCGCGACGTTCTTGGGCAGGTTGAGCTCACGAGCGACACCTGGATGCAGGTGCGCTACGAAGCCCACTGGCGAGCCGTCGCGGTCGAGGGCGGCGGCGCGCGCTGGATGCACCCACGGCTGGTCCTTGCCACTCCATTTGCGCGAGATCTCAATCGGGTAGCCCAAGCGGCGCATCAACAACTGCACATCTTCGCGCAACTCGCCGTAAGGATGTACGGCATCCTGCGTGTCGCGGTTGGCGTAGACAAAGCACAGCTCGCGCACTTCGTGAGGCAGGCCGTGCTCGTCCTTGATCTCAGCGTGGTATCCCTTGCCATTCTCGACGAGGCGCACGCTCGCGGTCTGGCGCAGGTTGGCCTCCACCATCGACAGCAAACTCGGCAACACGTGACGGCGCATGCGCGTGATCTCGGGTGCGACCGGGTTCTGCACCTTCAAATACGGCTGGTCCATCGCGTAGACCGCTTCGAGCACCGCATCCGGCGTGAAGCTGTAGTTGTAGATCTCGTGGCAACCGAGTTCGAGGCAGCTGACCTCAATCATGCGGCGCACCAAGAACAACTCTTCGTTGCGCTTCGGCGGCCGAATCGTGCCAACCAGCGGCTCTTCCGGAATGTTGTCGTAGCGATACATGCGCCCGACTTCTTCGATCAGGTCATCCTCGATCGCGATGTCTTTGGTCGCACGGAAGCTCGGCGCCTGGCACGCAAAGCCTTCGTCTGTCGTTGCGACTTCAAACGACAAGGAACTCAGGATGTCGACGACCTTCTGGTCTTCGAGCACGACGCCCAACTTGAGTGCCAAACGATCGCGACGCAACACGAGCGGCACGGCTTGGTAGGAGAAGCCTTCCGGATCGACTAGCGGGCCCGCAGCCTGCGCGCTCGGGCAGTGCTGCTGCAGCAGCGCTAAAAAGTAGTGCACAGCGGTCTCGGCGTTGGCCGGATCCTGCGCCTTCTCAAAGCGAGTGCTAGCATCGGTCCGCAAACCGAGACGCATCGTCGTGCGACGAATGGTCGACGCGCGGAAGTTGGCAGACTCGAGAAACAGGCTGGTGGTGCCTTGCTCAACCATCGTGCCCTCGCCGCCCATGATGCCCGCGAGCGCTTCTGGCTGGTCGCCAGAGCAGATCAGCAGGTCCTGATCGTCGAGCTTGCGTTCTTGGCCATCGAGCGTCGTGATCGACTCGCCGTTCTTAGCGCGACGAACCCGAATGCCGGCATCGCCAACGTGACGCGCATCAAACGCGTGCATCGGCTGGCCGAGGTCGAGCATGACGAAGTTGGTCAAGTCGACCGGCAGGTTGATGGCGCGCTGATCGACGGCTTGCAACTGCCAGCGCAACTCGTTCGGCGACGGGCCACTGACCACGCCATCGATCATCAAACCGCAGTAGCGCGGACACGCTTCCGTGTCGTCGATCGAGACCTCAACCTTTTTGCCATCTTTCGGCAGCTCGCTCGGCGCAACAATCGGCTGCAACTCACGGCCGTAGATCGCCGCGAGTTCGCGAGCAAATCCGTAGTGACCCCACAGGTCGGGACGGTGATTGATCGACTTGTTGTCAATTTCAAACACCCAGTCCTGCACCGGGCAGACGTCGACAAAGCGCGCGCCGATCTCGGTGTCGGGCGGCAACACGAAGATACCGTCAGCCTCTTCGGACAAGCCGAGTTCTGACTCCGAGCAGATCATGCCGTGCGACTCAACCCCGCGAATCTTGCCAACCTTGATCTTGAGCGCACCCTTGCCGCCCGCTGCCGGCAACACATCGCCAGGCCTGATAACGACCACTCGCTGGCCGGCGTCGACGTTGGGCGCACCGCAGACGATCTGGGTGACGCCGCCGCTCGGGCCGAGATCCACTTCGAGCACCGACAGCTTGTCGGCATCCGGATGCTTCTCGCGCTTGCGAACGTGACCAACAACCAACGGCTCGAGCCCATCACCGAAACGGATCAGGTCATCGACTTCGGCCGTGCTCATCGTCAGGTCGGCGAGAATCTTCTTCGGGTCGATGCCCTTGAGGTCGACGTGACGCGACAACCAACGCAGTGAGATTTTCATCGCGGCACCTCCGGGAACTGCGACAAGAACCGCAGGTTGCCACCCATGAAGTGGCGAATGTCATCAATGCCGTAGCGCAGCATCACGACGCGCTGCAGGCCCATACCGAACGCGAAGCCGGTGTATTCCTCGGGGTCGAGCCCGCACTCCTTGAGCACGTTTGGATGCACCATGCCGCACGGCAGAATCTCGATCCAACCGGTCTGCTTGCAGACCGAGCAGCCCTTGCCGCTACAGAACGGACAGTTGACGTCGAGTTCGAAGCCAGGCTCCACGAACGGGAAGAAGCCGGGGCGCAAGCGCACTTCGACATCGCGTTCCAGAATGACGCGCAAGCACGTCTTCATCGTGTGAATCAGGTTGGCGGTGCTGACACCGCGCTTGCCGTCGGGACCAACCTGGACGCGATCGACGACCAGACCTTCCATTTGGTAGAAGCTGTGCTCGTGGGTCTTGTCGACGGTTTCACTGCGGAAGCAGCGACCCGGCACGATGACCTTCAAAGGCGCTTCGAAGCCCTCTTTGACGAGACGCTGCAGCGTGCGCACCTGCACCGGCGACGTGTGCGTGCGCAGCAGGCTGCCATCGGTCAGCCAGAACGTGTCCTGGCTTTCGCGCGCCGGGTGATCGCCGGGGATGTTGAGCGCGTCGAAGTTGAAGTATTCAGACTCCACTTCCGGCCCATCTTCCCACTGGAAGCCCATGCTCGTGAACAGGTCGACCAGCTCGTTCTGCACGATCGTGATCGGGTGCATCGCGCCCTTGCGCCGCTTCGGGCCGGGCTCGGTCGGATCGAAGTCGGTCGCCGACAGATCCTTTTCGAGCTCCTCGTACTCAAAGCCGTCGCGCCGCTGCTTCAGCGCTCCCGCCACCAATTGCTTGACGGCATTGGCGGACTTGCCAAACGCGGGGCGCTCTTCTTTCGGCAGGCTCGTCACCGAGCGAACCATGGTGAGCACTTCGCCACCCTGGCCGAAGAGCTGCTTATCCAGCTCGGCGAGCGCAGCTCCATCAGATGCTGCGGCAATCGCCCGCAGCCATGCATCCTGTTTGGCAGTGATATCCATGAATCAACTTCAGCCGATACGGCACAGCGGCCTTCACAGCACGGTGGCTACACAGCACTGCGGCCCTTACACCACGGCGGCCTTTACACCACTGCGGCCTTTACAGCTCAACCACCCGTACAGCAGAACGGCCCTGGTCAAGCCAGCGCCGTCTCACTTCCCAAAACAAAAGTCTGGAAGACTAAGTCTGGAAGTGGCTAGCGTGCGGGCATGCCTTGGCACGCCGACACGACAGTTGCTACTACGCGATCGCAGTGCGAGCTTGCCCGCAGATCGCTTCGAACGTCTTCGGATCGTGGATAGCAATCTCGCTCAGTTCCTTGCGGTTGAGCTTGATGCCGGCCTTTTGGATGCCGTTGATGAACTGCGAGTATCGCAGGCTATGCGGACGAACCGCAGCCGTCAGACGCGTGATCCACAGACGGCGGAACAAACGCTTCTTTTGTTGACGACCAGAGAACGCGAACGCGTCAGCGCGCAGCGTCGTCTCTTTGGCCATGCGGAACAGGTTGCCCCGGCTCTGGCGGAAACCCTTCGCACGCTTCAGGACGCGGTTGCGTCGCTGTTTCGTGGCGGGACCATTAGTTGCGCGACTCATTCGAGGTTATCTCCCACCCAGCAGCATGGCCATGTTGGCGTTGATCTTGCCCGAACACGTGGCAGCGCGACGCAGGTTGCGCTTACGCTTACGTGATCGACGCACCATAAGGTGCGACGTGAAGGCATGGTGGAACTTGACCTTGCCCGTCTTGGTAAGCTTCATGCGCTTAACAACGGCTTTTTTGGTCTTCTGCTTGGTCATGACTGCAGTTCGTAGTGTCCCGAGCGGAGCGGCAAGCGGTGTCTCCGATGTGGAAAACCGCCTGTGAGCATGATTGCTCAGTGCTCCCCGGGGGAATTGGAAGGGCGAACAGGCTAGCAATCGATCGGGATACCAGCAAGCGCAGCTTGGGGAAAAGTCTGGTATCCAACGCACAGGACTACGAAAACCCCCTGCTGCCGAGGTGTTGTACCGGCTATCCCCATGGACCTTCTGATCTCTCTGTCTCACGTTCTGGCCTATCTAGTGTTGGCCTTCGCGATCGCCATTCCCCAGTTTCGCCGCCCCGCAGCGGCAATCATGGCCGTTGTCGCTGTTTTGACCGCGATCACGGCGATGACCGGCGACAGCCCGCGAACGCTGGAAACTGTGCACACCTACGCAGGCTTCGAAGGCTCGGCCATGGAAGTAAGCATGGTGAGTTTTCCAACAGGTTCGTTCACCGCCGAAGGCTGGCTGTGGGCGATGCCGTTCGCGAGCTTTGCGGCGATGTGGATCATTGTCCTGCTGACGCTGAAGGAGCGCACGGTCAAAAGTCCGTGGATCCTGCCACTGCTGTTCGCCTGGACCGGGATGGCGACTTGGCTGGGCGAGCAGGCGTATGCGGCGCCATCGATGCTGGTGCAGCCCATTGGCATCGATCGATTCTTGTGGCCAGCTGGCTTGGCGCTGTGCTTGGTCGCGTCCAAGAGTGCCAAGAGCCTGATCGGCGTGCTGGTCATGATCGCGGCGGGCATCACGCTCGGTCGCTTACCGGCTGCATTCTTCAGCCAGTTCGCGAGCAGCAACGCGCTCGGCACCTGTCTCGACATCCATACCATCCGCGACATCGTCAACCCGATGACGCAGATGCAGTTCGAGCCACGCCTTGAAGTCGGCTCTGGCGAACAGGAGTTCTGGCTGATCTGGCTAGAGCACGTAATCTTCTACCCAGCCGTCTACCTAATGAGCTTGTTCGGCATCGGGTTCGGCACCTACATGTTCCACAAGCACAGCGACAAGCCGGCGTGATGGCGGGGCGGTGACGAAGCGTGATCGAATGGCGATCACGCTTCGTGATCAACAACCAGCCAGCGCAGAGGCATCTGCGAACGCCGCAGACGACCCCCGCCGCAAGGGGCTATCGCTTGCGGTGTAAGTGAGACAGTTGGTCGCTCGGGACCTGCACTAATAACGGCTGCGCATCGCTGCGCAACCACATCATCACGCGCCGAAGATTGGCGAGTGACATCGCCGTGCAGCCGGACGTTGACTCGCCTTCACCCGCCCACACGTGCAAGAAGATCGCGCTACCCCGGCCGGGAACCGCATCGCTCGTGTTGTGGTTGACCACCATGCCCAACTCATAGACCGCGTCGTCGCGCCGCATGCGTTCGCACGAATTCCAGCGCGCCTTCGGGGTGTTCGGCTCAGCAATCGGAATGCTCTGCCACTGGTTGTAGACCGGCGAGTCCGAGGCATCGACGAAGTAGTCGCGGTCGGTTGATTGACGATACGGGAGCGCCATGCCAGCCGGCGCGGTCGCGGCGTAGCCGAACGCCGTGCCGAGCGAGAAGATGCCGGCCGGCGCCCGCCCGTCCCCTTCGCGCTTACGAGGACCATCGCCATCGACATGCATGCCGAGGCCCCAACCAAGCCCGCTGCGGCCAATGCTGGCAGAGACACCGTCGGCCGGGAGACCGTTAGCAGTCAGCCCCAGCTCCACCACTTGCCAACCTTCGCCACTTCGCTCGAAGCAGCGCACGATCGCAGTCGGATCATGCCAACTGGAGGTCGTGCTTAAGATCACCTGCGTGGTAGCGGCGGGAAGATCTAGCGCCAGCAGCGCTCGCTCAGGTTGCACTGAGCACGCTGCAAGCAGCGCTAGAAGCCCTAGGCAGGAGAGTCGTTTCATGTGCATCACATGCACGAAAGCCGCAAGCGAATGCGGCCTTCGCAATCGCGCGGGTTATTACTTCTTGCGCTCGAGTTCGTCGGCGAGCTTCTTGGCGCCGTAAATTTTGCGCAGCGACTCGATGATGATCGCCGGGTGCACCGACACGGTGCGCGACACTTCGTCATCGAAGACGTAGTTGTTGCCGAGCATCTCGATGTTGCCGTCGAAGACGAGCCCGATGACGTTCAGGTCCTTGTCGATCATCGGCGAACCGGAGTTGCCACCGATGATGTCGCAGGTCGCGACGTAGTTAAACGGCGTCTTCAGGTCGAGCTTCTGCTCCGCGTCGATCCACGCTTGCGGGATATCGAACGGGTGCTTGCCACCAAACTCATTGGTGCGCCCAAACAGGCCGTAGAGGGTCGTGAAGTGCGGCGCCTTGGTGCCATTGAAGTCATAGCCCTTGACGACGCCATCACTCAGACGCAGCGACATGGTCGCGTCCGGAGGAATCGACGTGCCGTAGACGGCAAAGCACGCTTCGCCGACACGCTTCTCGTGCTTCTTCTCGTCGGCGGCGAACCCGCGACTGCTTTCACCAGCCTTGATCGCGTTGATCTTCTTCACCTGGATCAAAGCAAGCTGATCCCAAGCGTCGCCAAACTGCTCCTGCAGCTCCGGGCGCTTGGCAACTTCGGCACGCAGTTCGGCCTCGGCCTTTTGCTTGATCGCCATGACGCGCGGGTTGCGCAGACCGTCCAAGTAGCCTTGGAAGGCCTTACGACCGTTCTCGGCGCGCAGAATCTGGGAACGCAGCTCCTTCTCCGCTGCGGCACTGACCGCGGCGCGCTCGGTCATGTCGGCGACCTGAGCTTCTTGGCGCTTGACCGCGGGCGGGTAGGCGTAGTCGCGCAAGAACTCGCACTGCGCGAGTGTCTTTAAGCGACCGGTGCGGCCTGGGTTGCCCGTAACGAACACTGCTTCGCCTTCCTTCGCGCCTTCCGTGCGCCAGTTGAAGCAACTTTCCTTGCTGTCGACGGGCTTGCCGTTTTCGTAGGCACGCAGGAACGAGAAATCGAGGCCCCAGCGCGGGTAGCAAAAGTTGTCCGGGTCGCCACCGAAGTGCGCGCTTTGGCCATGCGGGGCGCAGACGAGACGCAGGTCGTCGAAGATCTTAAAGCTGTAGAGCTGGTACATGCCGCCCTGGTAGAGCGCGATGACTTGGTGCGACAGCTCGGGCTGCGCTTCCTTGGCGGCGGCGAGCACGGCTTCCTCGCCGTTTTCTCCCACTTCGTCGGTGACGTCCTGTTGCGCAATCATCTGCGAAACAAGGAGACCCGGGATCTTGATCTCGCCTTCGTAGGAACCAGCGTAGAAGCCGTCCTTGAGCCAATCGCTGTCGCCCTGCACCTTGACGATCGCGTCGCGGGAGCAGTGGTGGTTCGTCATGATCAGGCCATAGGCGCTGACGAACGAAGCCGAGCAGAAGTACTGGTGGTCGCCGTCGGGCTTCGAGTTGCCGAGACGCAGCGACGCAAGGCGCGCCGAGTCGAGCCACTTCTGGTCAGGCTGCCAGTCATAGGCTTGCTGGAACCAGCCGAGCGGTGCGGACTCGAAGGTCCACATGCGGCCCAGTTCCTTACGAGCCTGGGCTGAGGCGGGCGCGACACATAGGCCGGCAAAAGCAAGCAAGAGCGCAGCACGCGCCGCGACGAAACGCCGCGCATTCGCGGCCCCAAGGAGATTCATGTTCATCAACGTGGGCAGTCTACGGGTGTCGACGAGCCCAGGCGAAGTGCCAGCGGCGATTTCCCTGTTTGTTGCCACGTTTAGCGGCTAGCGAGACCTGGTTCGGCGCATCGCAGACATCCTCGCGACGTCTCGAACGCGGCGGCTACTCAGCACTGCTGATGCTCAGCCCAATCTCTACTCAGCAATCACGGTCAGGTCGTTGACGAACCGCTCACTGACATCCAGACACTGCTGGAGTTCGGGATGGCGCACGACAATCCAGCCGTCTCCGACCACGACCTTGCGCCAGTCGCGACGCGGCTCGCCAATCGGCGTCAAATCGATGCTCGCGACACAATCCCCGTAACGGCGCATCAGGCCACGGAGGCCACGATGCTCACGCACCAAACCATCGCCTTCGGCACGCTTGAAGATCATGGCAGCGTTGTACTTCTTCTCGGTATTCTGGCTGAGCCGGCCAAAGCAGGTCGCCTCGGCCCAACCGGTGAACAGGTCGATGTCGGCCGAGTAATTCATCGCGTGCACCAAGCGCGCGCCCGGCGGACGACCACCGATCTCGCCGAAAACGGCTTCGCCCGACGCGGTCCGGAACCACTCCATGTGCGTGAAGCCCGACTCAAAGCCGAGCGCCTTCAAGACGCCGTGACCAAGCTCGACACCTGGCCGCGGGAACTCGTCGTGGATGTCACGCAGCACGATGTTCTGCATCGAGATCCACGGGTTCTGCGCCAGGATCATCGGCTTAGGCAGATACCACGCGACGTTCTCGAACAGGATGTTGCCATTGGCGCAAACCGTGTCGTGGGTCAGTTCTTCGCCTTCGATGAACTCCTCGACCGACAGCTCGTCGACGTGGCGGGTGCGGTTGAGGGCGGCTTCGAACTCGTCGCGATCATTGCAACGGAACGTGTCGACGCTGCCAGCGCCATCGATCGGCTTGATGATCGCGGGATACCCGACGCGCTCCACCACCGTCCAAGCTTCCTGCATGCTGCGGGCACGGCCGTGTCGCGGCACCCGCAAGCCGGCCGCTTCGACCGCCTGCTTCATCAATTCCTTGTCGCGCACGATCACCGTCTGCGCCTTGTTCATGCCAGGCACTGTGAACGTCTCACGCAGCGTTGCTGCGAGATACATCAAGCGTTCCCACATGCACTCAACGCGATCGATCGACTTGCCGTGCATCCAGCGGCGAACTTCGGCCACCACCGCAGCCTCATCCCCAAACGACCCCACCTGCAGGTAATCCGTCAAACCAGCGCGCGCGTCTTCGGGAAGCGCCTGCTTGGGCTGATCGCCCACGCCGTAGACCTTGGCGCCGATCTTCGCGAGACCGCGCACGAACAGCGGCATCTCGGCCGGGAATCCAGGACTCAAGTAGATGACATTCATGAGATTCGACCCGCGGTGCGGAGGACAGATTCAGGCAGTGAACATTCGGTCAGTTGGCACTGACAGAACAAAAGACGCGGACACTCAGACATCCAACACTCAGCCAACGTCGACGCGCACGCGGCTCACGATCTGCTGCACGATCTTGCGAGCGACATCGCTGTCGTCGTGGCGCACGATCAGGAAGCCGTCACCTTCGTAGGTTTGCGCTTGTGGCGCGCCAACGATCGGTATCTTGCCGTCGATAATGTGCTCACCAAACTCGCGCTGCACTTCATCGAGCCCATGCACAGCTTGGATGACCAACGGCTTATCGCCGGGGCGCGGCTTGGTCTTAGCTTGGCCGCGCAGATAGGCAGCGCCGACCGCATAGCGACGCTCGAGCAGCGGCAACCGCTCGAACACCATCAGCTCGGCGAACACGCGGTGCATGTCGACGTCAAGCACGTGGCCCATCAACGCGACGAACTGCGCACCGGGCGGACGTGCCGCGACTTCACTGATCGCGATCGAGCCATCGTTCCGGCGGAACCATTCCATGTGCGACATACCTGTCCACATGCCCAACGCATCCAGCGCCTTCGGGCCGACTTGGTGGATCTCCCGAAACTGCGGCTGATCCAACTCGCGCGGCAACACCACACACCACTGGATCCATGGGTTATCCATGACCTCAAGCGGCGTTGGGTAGTAGCAGCAGATGTTATGGAAGACGTGGCTGCCGTTCAGCGTGATGGAGTCGAACGAGTACTCGCGTCCTTGCACGAACTCCTCAAGCAAAATCTCATGTCCCGGCCCGGGCCGCACCGACCTCAAGAACTCACGCAGCTCCGCCTCATCATTGCAGCGGGCGGTCGCCTTGGAACCAGCGCCAGCCGGTGGTTTGCCCACCACCGGGTAGCCGACTTGATTGGCGAATTGGGTGGCATCTTCCAATGAGGTGCACAGGCGGTGGCTCGCACAGGGAATGCCGGCCTGACCGAACACTTCCTTCATCAACGCCTTGTCGCGAAATTTACTCGACGTCTTGACGTCCATACCGCGAATGTTCAACCGCTCACGAACACTGGCTAGCGGCTCCTGAAGTTGCTCCAGGATGCCGAGCAGTCGATCGACCTTACCGACCTTCTCCTGCAGCCTGGTCACGCCAGCGGCGATGTGCTCGGCACTCATGCCGTCGGCAACCTGCTCGAACCCCACCAGGCTTTTGCGGAACTCGGCCGGCAACTTGTGCGGCGCGTCCTGCGACACCACGCTCAATTTGACATCCGGCAGAGTCGAAGCCGCCCGCGCAAACTGCAGCGTGTTCTCCATTACAAACGGGATGGCAAAGACAACGTGCACCATGAATGGGCTGAAGCTAGCCCGGATGGGTCACTGGCGACACGATTGAGTCTGTCGAAATCCAGTTCACTCGAGCTCGCCTGACTACCGGACTCCGGTCGACTCCGGCCATAGCCTGCCGCTACGAACTCGAGCCAGTGGCAATTGCACTCGCACCGAGCGGGGCTCCATGCCAACATGGAATCACATGCGTCCCCTGCGCCTCGCCCTCGCCGCTTCCGAACTGACCCCATACGCCAAAACTGGCGGACTGGCCGACGTGCTCCTTGGACTCAGTCGCTGGCTCGGCCAGCCGGCGAGCAATGCTTCGCCGACGGGGGGCTCAGCTACTGGGGACTCAGCTACTGGGGACTCAGGCACTGGCGACTCAGCTACTGGCGACACTGCCATTGGCACCACTGCGAACGGCCCCGGCCACGACGTTCGCGTGTTCGTCCCCTATTACAAGCGCATCGCCGATAGTGGCGTCGAGGTTCAAGACCTCAAGAACGGTCAGAAGATCGACGTGCGCTTCCCAGACCGCACGATCAGCTTCGGCATCAAGGTTGCGAAACTCCCGCAGAGTGACGTCTCGGTCTACTTTGTCGACTGCCCGGAACTCTACTTCCGCGACGGCATCTACACCGAAGATGGGGACGAAGCGCTGCGCTTCGCGATGCTTAGCCGCGCGGTATTGGAGACGTGCCAGCGCCTGCAGTGGGCTCCCGATGTCATCCACTGCAACGACTGGCACACGGCCTTGCTGCCGCTGTATCTGCGCACGGTCTACACGTGGGACAACTTGTTCGCCGCGACCAAGACGCTGCTGACGATCCACAACATCGGCTATCAGGGCTACTACGACGAGAGCCAACTCGACTCGCTCGGCCTCGGCGCGCAACGCGCCCACGTGCACCACGGCGATCTGAAGGACAAGAAGTTCTCGTTCTTGAAGACCGGGGTGCTGCACGCAACCAAGCTGTCGACGGTATCGATCACCTACGCCAAGGAGATCCAGACCGACGAATACGGCATGGGCATGCAAGAGCTGTTGCGCGATCGCAGCAAGGATCTCGTTGGCATCGTCAACGGTGTCGACTACGGCGAGTGGAATCCGGCGACCGACCCGAAGATCCCGCACCACTACTCAATCGACAACATGGCCGGCAAGGCCAAGATGAAGGCGGCGCTACTCAGTCGCTTCCAGCTGCCGCACGACACCCGCGCGCCAGTGTTCGGCGTGATCTCGCGCCTGACCTCGCAGAAGGGCTTCGAGCTGTTCGCCGATTCGATCCCGATCTATCTACAGCGCGAAGACATGCGGCTGATCGTGCTCGGCTCCGGCGAGAGCAAGCACGAGGACTACTTCCAATGGCTGCGCGATACGTGGCCCGAAAAGGTAGGTCTCTACAAAGGCTTCCAAGAAGAGCTCGCGCACTGGATCGAAGCCGGCAGTGATGCCTTCTTGATGCCGAGCCGGTTTGAGCCGTGTGGCCTCAACCAGATGTACTCGCTGCGCTATGGCACGCCGCCAGTCGTGCGCCGCACTGGCGGCCTCGCGGACACGGTGCAGGCGTGGGATCCAGCGACCCAAACCGGCACCGGCTTCCCGTTCCAAGAGTATTCGAGCCAAGCACTGTCCGGCACGATCGACTGGGTACTGCGCAATTGGCGCGACCAGAAGGGCTGGCAGCAACTGGTCCGGAACGGCATGACCCAAGATTTCTCGTGGGACCGACAAGGCCCTGAATACGTCGCGCTATACCGCTCGATGCTTCCGCAACGCTAAGCCTCAATTTCTATGCACGTCGCATTCGTCGAGCCCTGTTTCCCGAACAACCAACGCGAGTTTTTGCGCGGCCTGCTCAGCACCGGCGCGCGCGTCTCTGCGATCAGCGAACGTCCAATCGAGGCGCTGCCCCGCGACCTGCGCGAAGGCCTATTCCAGTTTGAGCGCGTGCGCTCGGTGGTCGACGAGCACGCGTTGCAAGACGCGGTCAAGCGCTTGTCGCAACGCGTCAAGGTTGACCGCCTTGAAGCGACGGTCGAAGCCCACGTGATGGCCGCTGCCCACGTGCGCGAAGCCCTCGACATCAAAGGCACGACGTCAAAGACGGCATGGCTATGCCGCGACAAGCCGGAGATGAAGGCAGCCGCACGCAAGGCGGGCATCAAGTGTGCCGCCAGCGAGCGAGTCACCGCCATCGCCGACGCCGAAGCGTTCGCCAAAAAGGTCGGCTACCCGCTGATCCTAAAACCACTCGACGGCGCCGGCGCGTCCGGCACGCATAAGGTAGAAGACGACGAGCAGCTCCACAATGTGCTTGGCGAACTGCAGGTGGCACAAGGCCGTGAAGTCGCGATCGAAGAGTTCCTAACCGGACACGAAGGCTTCTACGACACGCTCGCCGTCGCAGGCAAGGTCTGCCTCGACTTCGCCTGCCACTACTATCCCAACGTGCTCGAAGCGATGCGCACGCGCTGGATCTCGCCACAGATTGCCGTCACCAACCGCATCGATACCGAGGACTACAAGGAAGTGCGCGACATGGGCCAGAAGGTCATCGACGCGCTTGGCATCTGGACCTCGGCAACGCACATGGAGTGGTTCTCCGGCGACAACGGACTGAAGTTCTCCGAGATCGGCTGCCGCCCACCGGGTGTCGGCGTCTGGGACCTCTACTCCGCCGCCAACGAGTTCGACCTGTTCGCCGCATGGGCCCATGCAATCGTTCACGAAGACGTGCCGTTCAAGGCGAGCCGCAAATACTCGGCCGGCATGATTGCGCTGCGCCCCGACCGCGATGGTTCGATCGCCTACTACGAAGGGGTCGAACAGATGCGCGACCAGTTCGGCGACCACATCATCGACATGCACCTACCGCCGGCAGGCACGCCGACGCAAGGAGTTGAGGGCGGCTACATGGCGAACGCCTACGTGCGCTTGAAGCACCAGGACTACGACGAGCTGCGCAACATCATGAACACGATCGGCGAGACCGTGAAGGTCAAGGCTCGTTAGCAGGCAGGCTCGCCCGGACATGGCGGCCGCTTGGCGGTCTTATTTTGCCGGGCCAGTGTTCCTGGCCGAGTGATCACCCCGCATTCACGTGGGTAAGCCAAGTCGGTCCAACCGGCGAATGATTCACAGGCCGGTGACTGGCCAGTCACTGGCCAGCAACTGGCTAGCAACTGGCTAGCAACTGGCCAGTCACTGGCCAGCAACTCCGCCGATTCGCTAGCAGCCAGCAAACCGGAACGTTCTCACGACCGGCTGCTTGGCGCGCATCGCAATCGCGCCGACAAACTCAGGTCCCGGTGACACGTCCAGCATCGACCAGTCTGCCGGGTCTTCGCGGCCATCGTGGCACGCCAAGAACTGCGGATCTTCGCACAAGCTGACCTCGAACGAGTCCAGGGCCAACGACAATCCTTCGCCGAGCGCCTTGATGTATGCCTCTTTGCGAGTCCAGCAGCGATAGAAGCCCAGTTCGCGCGCATCACCGTGCAGTTCGTCCAGCTTGGCGAACTCGGAGTTCGAAAAGTGGCGCTGGGCGATCGGCGTCAAACTCTCGAGATGGCGCACCTTCTCGACGTCGACTCCAAGCTCGCTGGTTGCGACGGCGATCAACGCCAGCTTGCCCGAATGCGACAAGTTGAACTGCAGCGCCTCACTGACTAGGTATGGCTTGCCGCGCGGCCCAGTCCGAAACTCAATGTCGGTCGCGGCGACATCCAAGTAGCCGGCGAGGATCAGCCGCAGCGCGCCATGACCGATCTGGTAGCGGCGCTGATGGTCCGCGAAACGATAGCGGCCCAACCGCTCCCGCTCGTCGGCTGACAGCAGCTCGGCGAACGGCTCGGGGTCGCCGTTGAGTGGCACCGCCCATACATGCACTTCGGAAGTGGCCATCGGCACACTTCCAGGATTAGTCAACGTGAACGCAGCGTGCAGCGGAAGATCATCCATGCGGTGGCCAACAGCCTACCCCGCAATCTTGACAATGGCACAGAGAGCTCCAGTGGTTCGTTACCGAACCGCCAGTCGGAAGGGCTGTCCGGGCAAACCAGTCTCATTGATCAGCGACCATTCCGGCACGGCACGCCACGCGTAACGCACGGTTTTGGGCTCGGCAACGGCACCGGCAGAGACGCACAAATGCCCCTTCTCAAGCCTTGCCTCAGCCTTGTGGAATACGCCATCGCTGCCGGCAAGTTCGAACCCAGCACCACCGTGTAGCAACTGGGGTCCGGTATTGCCGGCCGCCATGCGCAGCGTCACCAGGCTGCCATCGCGAGTCGCCGCGACCGCGCGTGGACCGCTGGCAACCACGTCATCACCGTAGTGATGACGGCGCGCCAGTAGCGCCAGACGCGCGCCGACCGGCTGCTTCGCCTTCGGATGGATGTCGTGTGCGTTACCGCAGTCGAGCGTCACCACCATGCCGGTGTTCGGCAGATCCAAGGCCGCTGCCTGGGCGTCGCGAAGCTCGGCCGTTTCCCCAGCATCCTTGCCATAGCCATACGGGGCGATCTGCACGAAGAAGAACGGCACCTCGCGGCCGAATACGCGCCGCCAGTCGGTGATCATCGCCGGGAACAGTTCACGGTATTGCTGCGCCTTGTTGCGATTGGACTCGCCCTGGTACCAGATACAGCCGGTGAACGGGAACGGCAACAGCGGCTCAATCATGCCGTTCCACAGAACCGACGGACGATTGGGTCCACCACTGCTGCGCGCCCACGCCGGCAGTTGGTCCATCGCAACACGCACGCTACGACGCCAAACACCAGCCAGCGGCAACGCGGCGGCTGCGGGCCCACCCTTGACCGACAAGCGCATCTGTTCTGGCTTGCCAATTACGCCGCCGTCGCCACCGGTATCGATCACGCGCACGCAAAGATCCACCGTGTCGACATCGGTGTGCATCGCCGCAATGACGTAGTCACGTGGCGTCGACCAGGCCCCATCCCCTTCGCTGCCAGCGACGCGAGTGCCGTTCCAATACACCGTGTCCATGTCATCGATCGCGCCGAGCTGCAGACGCAGCGCCTTGCCGCGGAAGCTAACCGGCACGGCGATCGTGCGGGTGTATTCGGCTACCCCGTCAAAATCGGCCAGCCCTGCCGCCGACCACCGCTCTGGCAAACTTGCCAGGGTTGGCTCGGTCGTCGAAACTGCCGTATCGATCGCGGCAAAGAACGCCTCGCGACGCTGCTCCTGCAACTCTTGCGACGACCCGGCCGCCAGCGCTTCGAGTGCGGGCGCGAACTCGGGCAGGTCCGACAATCCAGCCGCACGCGTCCAAGCTTCACAGCGCGTACCGCCCCACGAGCTAACGACGAGTCCAATCGGCCCCTTGCCGGCCTCGACCAGATCGCGCGCAAAGAAGTAGCCAGCCGCCGAGAACGAGTTGGCAACCTCAGACGTGCACACCTGCCACTTGCCTTGCAGGTCTTGGTTCGGCTGATCACTGGTCTGCTTGGCTGCAGTGAAGACACGCAACTGCGGGTAGTTGGCGTTTTGCAGCTCTTGCTTCTCGTCAACGACGCCAGTCTTCCAACCACCAGCAGAGCCAACGGTCATCTCCATGTTCGACTGACCCGAAGCCAGCCAAACATCACCGATCAGAACGTCTTCGATCACGATTTCTGAACCGCCACTGCTGACCCGCAGCGTTGCCGACTCACCGCGCTTCGGTGTCAACACCTCGACCTGCCAACGACCGCCAGCAGCAACGAGGCACTTGCTCGAAGCACCCCACGAGGGCGTCACCACGACTTCTTGCTCGGCGAGGCCGCGACCATGCACGACTACGTTCGTGAGCGGCGGCAAGACCATGTGGTCACCAAATAGTGGCGCCAATTCCAGGCTCGGTTCCGACCCCGGAGCGGTTGTTTGTGCGGAGATCGAACCGCACCAAACCAGACAAAGCAGAGAAGCGACCAGCGCTCGACAAGTTTGCATGGCTACACGTTAGCCGTTCGGCCACGCGAACAATGCTCAGTCTGGTAACAGCAATCTGGCAACTCGGCCGTCGCTGCCGCTGGCCCACACCGAACCATCGCGTCCCTTCGACAAACTGTGGTAGCCATTGTCCCCGCATGCGGCCCAGGTATGCCCCGCATCGCTCGACCAACTAGCCCCGTGGGAGCCCACCGACAACAGGGACTGGCGGTCGAGCCAAATCACTGCCGAACGAAATCCAAGCGCGTTGGCTTGCTGCCAGGTGTCACCACCGTCGCTTGACCAAGTCGCCGTGCCGTCCTGCTCTTGCGGCAGTTGGTAATCGCCACCAACGGCAACGCCCTGACTGCCATTCCACGCAATCGAAAACGCGCCCTTCGAACTGGCACCCGACTGCAGCGGCAACGAACGGTGCCAGTAGTTCTTGGCATCTCCAGCCACAATCGTCGGACCAAGCTTCACCATGCGCGCTGGCCCACCGCCGGTCGCCAACGAGAACACCGGCGCGTCCCCATCGACTGCGACCAGGCAGGTGCCACTGGCCGCAAACGCAGCTTCGCCAACGTGTGGCTCTGGCAACATCACGCCGGAACGATCGCGCCACGTGCGACCACCATCAGCCGTTTGCAACAAGCCAAATTGACCATCGATCGCATCGCCAAACATGACGCCGTAATCGCCAGCAAACGCCATCGCATCGAAGAACGCGCTCGGCCGCGGATCTTCGTGCACGATGTGCCACGTCACGCCAGCATCGTCACTGCGATAGACACGTGCCGGTTGGCCGGCGACCATGGCAACTACCTGGTTGCGATCGAACGCCTCAACATCGCGAAAGTCGCAGCCGTTGCTACCGGGCGGTGCAATGTCACTCCAGGATTTGCCGCCATCGATGGTGCGCATCAACGTGCCTCCTGAGCCGCCGATGAATGCAACGTCCGCATCAATGGCGCACAGGCCACGCAAGCTGGCCGTCGTGCCGCTCGGAACGAGCAACCAGGCGTCCGGCAGCCGCGACGGTGCCGTCGAGCAACTCGAGAGTGCCAGGCACGACAACAACAGACTCCAGCGCAGCGTCTTCATATCGAGCCAAGTATCGGGCGGCGGGCCTCGCAACACCAGCCGGCCGATGCCGGCGCGAAGCATAGCTGTAGGCCGCGTTGCTCAGCGCGGCTGGCGCGACTTGTCGAACGCAGCTTTGACGCGCAAGTCAGCGGCAGCGCCATACAGGTAGACCTCGTCGTCATTGAGTCGCTCGGTCAAATCGACAAGTGCGCTGCGAATCCAATCGCGTCGGCCATCGGGTCGCCGCTCCGGGCGCCGCCCTTCAGGTGGGCCGCGACGACCCTCGCCGCGTGGTGGTCGATCGCCGCGCGGGCGAGCACCGCCGGGCCGCCGACCTTCGCCGCGCGGTCCGTCGCCACGAGAACCTTCCGGTCCCTCGCCCTCGGGGCCGGGACCGGGGCCAGGGCCAGAACGGCCTAGCAGCCGGCTGAACCTCTGAATCGCTTCAATACTGGTGCGCTCGGCGACGTCAATGGCAACCATCGCCTGCTGCTTGGCCAGCACCGGCTGATCCGTGTCGCCATAGTGAATCCCGAGCCAACACATCGCCTCGGTCAAATCGCGCAGGTAGCGAATGTCGGCAACGCCATCCTCACTGATCAGTCCCTGACCAATCTCGACCGCCGACTGCAACTTGATGCCAGCGAGCTGGCGCTGCTCGGCCTTCGCAGTTGCTTCAAGCCGGCGTGCAGCGGCATGCAACTCCATGCCATAACGAGCGCGCGCCCTCATCAACATCGCGCGGCTTTCCAGGTAGAGCGGCTGCGCTTCAAACAGAAGCTCCGCCACTTGGTCCGCTTCCCGCAACAATGGCAGGCGAGCCGCCGACGATCCTACCGGACGACCGCGGCCAGACATGGCAGCGCCGGCCAACAATGCATCACAGAACTGATAGCGATACAGATCTGGATGCGCAGCAGCTAACTCACGCAGGATTGCGAGTGCTTCCAGCCGCTCGGTCGAGCCGCGGGTTCGCGAGCCACCCTCCAGCAAGACTCGTGCATGCAACGCCCGCACCCGGTGGTCCCGGGGGTCCGCCGTCTCCAGCTCTTGCAGCAAGGTCAGCACCTGCTGCAGCTCTTCACTGCGACCGGGACCGGGACCGCGTCCTGGCCCGCGTCCTTGACCACCGCGGCTAGGCCATCGGTCGCCAAGCCTGGACAGCTCGAACAACATGCCAGCACATTCCAACTGCACCGCCGGCTTCTTGGCGTTGGGCAGTTGGCGCAACAACTCAAGTGCCGTCGCGAAGCTCGCCTTCGCCTGAACAGGGTTGTATTGACGCAAGCGCAGCTTGCCAATATCGCCATGCAGCGTCGCCAGATCGCGCGTCACATCACGATCCGTAAGACCTGCGAACCCCGACAAGGCCTTATCAAAGGCGATGTCCGCTTCGACCAAGCTATCCGGTTCGCCAAGCCGCTGGTGGATGGCGCCAACCCGCCGATACGAGCGCGCGGTTTCGTAACGCAGCGATTGGCTCGCTTCGTTCTCGCTCGCGAACTGGTCGTAGACGGCCATCATCTTGCGCAGCAAGACGACGTCGCGCTCGGTCAAGGGCGAGTGCACCACGACGGTCTGTTCGCCAGTGTCCGGGTCCTCGTCGAGACTGAGCGCCGGATCGCGCCCGACCAGCGCATCGAACACTTCACCGAGGGTTGCGATGTTTAGGCGCAGACTCGATTCTGCGAGTTCCTTATCCTTCTTGGCTTGCAGCTCGGACAGCTTCACCCGCGCGAGCGCAACCTTGGTTTCACTCTGGGACGTGGTGACGCGGTCCAGCGCGTCGACTTCGACGCCGTAGGCGATCCAACCGGTGATCGCCGCAAGCAAGACACCCGCCGCCGTGCTCGCAACGAGACTCGCCGCAACACGATTACGACGACACCATCGCCAGGTAGTCGCCAACATCGACAGCGGCCGCGCCTGGATCGGCCGATCTTCAAGGAACGCCTCGAGATCCTGCTCAAGCGCCTCAGCCGTGGCGTAGCGATCCCGCGGTTCGCGGGCCATCGCCTTGCCAACGATGGTCGCAAGGTCCAACGGCACATCAGGACAGACGCGCAACAGCGGTTCGATCTGCTGCGACTTGACCAACTCCATCAACTCGCTGCGATGACGGCCACGGAATGCCGGGGTCAGCGTCAGCATTTCATAGAGCGTCACGCCGAGCGCATAGACCTCACTGCGCACATCGTAGATGCCGGCGAACTGCTCCGGCGCCATGTATTGCAACGTGCCGAGCAGGTCACCCGAGTGCGTCAGACCTTCGGCTTCGAGAGCCTTGGCCAGCCCGAAGTCCGTGACCCACAAGTGATCGTCGCGGTCGAGCATGAAGTTGGCCGGCTTGATGTCGCGGTGCAACGTGCCGAGCGAGTGCGCATAGTGAAGGGCACTGGCCGCAGCGGTGCCCATGCGGGCAACGAAGCGAGCGCGGCTGCGCCACGCGCCGCTACCTTCCGGCACCAATTCAGTCTGCCGCTGCCGCCACTGATCGAGGCTTTGGCCATCGATGTGCTGCATCGCATACCAGTGATAGCCATCGCTCTCACCACTGCCGTAGACCGGCACGATATTACTGTGGTGCAGGCGCGCCGCAATCTGTGCCTCGCGGCGAAACCGCTCCAATTGATTGCCGGTCAACAGCGATGCTTGCGGCACAACCTTGAGGGCCACGCGGCGATCGAGTGATTCTTGCACGGCTGCGAAAACAACGCCCATGCCACCGCGACCGAGCTCGCCTTCAATGCGGAAATCACCGAGGCGGTCGAGCTTGGGCAGGGAAACGCTCACGCGGTCGGTCCCGCTGGTAGCGCGATCACGCTTGACGTCCTCGAGCGTCAGTAAGGTCGGCAGCAAGTCGAGCAGCTGCTCTTGGTGCTCCGGATGCTGCTCGGCATACACCTGGACCGTGACGGGCTCGCCGGAGCGATACACCACTAGGAACTGCTCAATCAGCAGGTCGAGTGGATCGCGCTTCGAACTATTTGGTTCCGTCACATCGCTCAAATCACTGCTCACCGAGGCTGCCTAGGAACCCCTTCAGCCGTCCAAGCGCGCGCACGTAGCGGTTGCTGGCAGCGTTTTCTTGGATACCGAGCACGAGCGCGGCGTCCTTGTTTGATAGATCTTCGAAGTGTCGCAGCATCAGAACTTCACGATCGATCTCGTCCATCTCTTGCAACGCCGCTTCAATCTTGGTGCGGACCTCTTCGCGCATCATCGCCCTCGAGGGCGATGTCATGTGACCTACGAACAGACCCGACATCGTACCACTTTGCGGAGCAGACACTTCTTTGCCAGCGGTTCGCATCTTGGCACCGAGATGCTTTCGGTGTAGGTCGATCATCGTCTGCTGAGTGATCAAGCGGATCCAAACCAGGAACGGCTTGTCGTCGGCGCGGTATGCATGCAGCCGCTTTTCAGCCTCGATAAACGTCTCCTGCAGAACGTCTTCCGGATCGATGCGACCGACCAGTCGCGGATCGAGCCGGAACTGCACCATGCGCGTCAGGCGGGCGCGATGGTTCTCGAACAGCGTACCAATCGCCGCGTCATCGCCGCCACGTAGGGCTTCCTCAAACGGGGCGTCTTCGGGGTCAATGATGCTTTCCATTCGCATGCAACGATAGCGGGTGGGCACGAGTCTTCGACCCCACCTTCGTAGTTCCTAGTCCCAACTTCGCCTCGATCCCCCTAGCTATGGCGAACGCAAATCAGCGATACCGAGCACCCAAGCGCGCCAAGAACGCACCGACATGCACGGGACTTGCCCCTCGCATCGTGCCCTCAGCGGTAGCAGCTAGCAATTGCCGCGCTTGCAACAGCATCCTAGGCGGCTTGTCACTACGAACCATGACGATGACCTTGGCGGCTCCACGAACACCGGACAGCACCTTGGCAACGGCATCGCCGCTGGTTGCCATGGCCGCACGGCCTTCTTGCAGAACCGTCTCTGGCCAAACGGTCTTGATCTCCATGCCGAGTCGAGTCGCGAGCACCGCAAACTCTCGATAGGCCCGCAGCTCCGACTGGGCCTGGCCGCCGCCGCGAAAGCAGATTGTATCGACCGACCCGAGCCACGCTTCACGCAGCAAAGCCCCCATGGGTCCGAACTGCCATTTGCGTATCGGCCGCTCGAGGCACAACGTCGTCTCAAGCGCCGCGCGACTGTCCGCAAACGTACCTTGTGGCGCCATTGGTCCCGGCAGAGAGCTGAGCAACTCAAACAACGCCGCGAGTGCGTTGCGCATGCCCCTCGCATTCGACGCCGTAACGCTCACGAAGTCACCGACATCGAGTTCGTAGCCGCTGGTCATCGCCGGATCCAAACGCAACACGATGTCGCCGGCGACGGGCTGCACACCGGTGACGAGACCGGGCCGCCGCACAGCCTCAACCGATAGTTGATCCAGAAAGTAACTCGCTAAGCCACGAAGTTCGACCGGCACTACACAGCGCGATCCGACGCGGATCGCAAACGTGCCGTCGCGCCGAGCCACCTGATCTGGCCGCGGAATGATCGCTATGCCAGACCATTGACCGCGCCGCTGCTGGCGCTGGTCTTGCGCGAACAACCAGTCGATCGCATGACCATCGGCGTATGCCTGCTGCCAAACGGCGTGACCAGCATCCGGGTCTTCAAAGTAGCGCGCGGACACGCCTAGCAATCGATATTGCTCAGCCATCAACCGCGCCCGCTGCAC
Source organism: Planctomycetota bacterium (assembly GCA_051278165.1). Taxonomy (GTDB): domain Bacteria; phylum Planctomycetota; class UBA1135; order UBA1135; family UBA2386. The sequence goes on from JBNMNW010000009.1 coordinate 30,904, forward strand.
AGGCACAACCCGGTCGTTCGCGGCGTGCCAAATCTCGATTGGCATGCCCAGCGATTGGCGCACCACCAACGGATCGCCACCACCGCAGACCGGCACGGCGCCGGCAAACATATGGCCTTGGCGCGCTACCAGATCCCATGTGCCGTAGCCGCCCATCGACAGCCCGGTCACGTAAATACGCGCGGGATCCACACCCGGGTTCTGCACCACCTCGGCGAGTGCTTGCTGCACCGCACGCATTGCGCGACTTGGCTGAAGAGGGGTCACCCGTGGTTTTGACTCACCCCATGGCACATCTACCCACTGCTCGGTTTTTGGGCACTGCACCGCCAGCAAGAAGCACGGAAACTGTTGGCGGCGTTCGTCACGCACCATCAACTCTGGCAACCACTTCAACTGGCTGACATTGTCGTCACCGCGTTCGCCCGCGCCGTGAAAGAACACCAGCAACGGTCGCTGTTGGGTTCGCTGCAATGGCAACGGTTCGAGCAGGCGGTAAGGATAGCTTTGGCCATCGACCTGCACGTCGGCGGCGCGAAACAAAGCCACAATCGACGACAGATCGCTCTGCGCCATCACCAAGGATGAGGCGCCAACCCAGAGAATCAATCGCAGCAGCAGCAGATGCACACGAACGGTCTATTCGCCGTCGTCTGGGAACGCAATGGCCACGGCCTCGCCTTGCTTCATGGCGCCGGTAACTAGAGGCGCATGGCGGCGGCCGAGCCCGCCAAGAACGAGCGCAACACGTCTTCCGACAAGTCCTTGCCAGCGAACAAACGCACCTGCGCGCGCGCCTGCCGCAAGAACATCTCAACGCCAGGAACAACCACGGCACCCGCTGCAAGGCAGTCGTTGAGCAATTTGGTGCGCACCGGTTGGTAGACCATATCGTGCACAATGGTGCCGGCCGGAGGCGTGTAGTCGGGCAGCAGGCGTTCGCCTTCGTCGCGGCCACGCGTGCCCACCGGCGTCGCATGCACGAGGACCTTAGGATTGAGTTCGATCAACACGGATTCGCTGAGACTGCCAAGGGCGATGCCATAGGTCTCGGCGAACTTGCGCACAGGCTCGTGCGAACGCGCCAGCATCGTGACCGAGAAACCGAGCTGCAACAGTGCGTAAGCGCCGGCCCGGGCCGCGCCGCCCGATCCGAGCACGACTGCAGCCAGGCCGTCACCATCGAGGGCCCCCGCGTTCTGCAGCGCCTCGCGCACCGCAAGCACATCGGTGTTATAGCCATGCCAACCACCGCCATCGGCGGCGATCATCGTATTGACGACGCCAACGGCCGCGGCCTCGTCACTAGTGTGCAAACAGGCTCCGAGCATGCGCTCCTTGTGCGGCGCCGTCACCGAGACTCCAGCAAGGCGATCCTGCGGCAACATCGCCAGCACTGCTTCCGGACGCGACGTTTCGAGCGGCAAGTAGACGCCGTCGTGACCAACGCGTCGGAACGCGCGATTGTGCAGCCACGGTCCGAGCGACTGCATCGCCGGGTTGCCGAGCAAGCCATACCACTTGGTGTCCGGCCCCAACGACCCGACTCGATACAGCTGCGACAACAACCCGACTGAAGGCTGATCTGGCACCGTTCCTGCTTGCGGATCGATGCTGCCATAAATAAGCGGCGAGCCCAGCGCAGCCGCCATGACCCGAGTCGGCCACGCCGTTCGCCCCATCGCAAAGGCTACGGTTGGCTGCTGCACCTGGTCGGTCTCTTGCAACAGTCTAATCACCGGTGCGGCGTCGGCGAGGTCGTGCGCCGTGACGACCAACTTCACAACGGTGCCAGGCGTCGACAGCTCGTCACGGATGCGATGCAGATCCTTAGGCACCCCGGTGAAGCTGTGGAACGAACGGATGCGCAGCTTCAAACCATTGCGCCCTGCAGATGGAGTCCACGTTTCCCACTGCTCGAGATCGAGGCCCTGGGCACCGGCGTGCAGCGCGTGGGTCAACAATTCGCGACGCGCGGTCAACGTGCCGCGGTAGCTGCCACCATCTTCGGGCGTGCGACATGCAACCAGCACCGGCAAGCGAATGGCTTCAATCAGCGGCTCGAGGCTTTCTTGCATCGACCAGACGTCGAGGCGCAACTCGATCCAATCCGCGCCTAGCATGGCCGCCTTCTGGGCTTGCATCAGCACTTGGCCGCGCGAACGGGCAAGCACGCTGGCGATAATTTTGGCCATGGGACGGATGTTCAGGAGGGAGGGCGCAACAACGAAAGCGCACTCGCGATGCGTTCGCAATCGGCAGGCGCAAGTCCTTGGTCTCGAGCCAACGAAAGTGCACCGTTCATCAAGGCAACATACGCCGGCACAGCGGTCTTGGCCGCCGCGTTCATCGCCGCCAGATGAGCCGTCACGGTCTCAGCATCGCCGCGCCGCACAGGCCCCGACAATGCTGGACCGGCACCGTGTTGTTCGGATGAGGCGACGGCCGCTTGCATCAACGACGCGACCATACGATCACCGTCCTGCCTGGCAATGCCACCGGCTCGCAGCAACAGCTCACTGGCGAGACCAAAAAGAGCCGTCGCGCCGTTTGCCGCTAGCGCACACGCGGCGTGGTAGAGCGGGCGATTGTGCTCGATCGAGTTGTGTTCGGAGGCACGGCTGTGTTGGGAGTCACCGCCGGTCGCGCAGACGATGGCCTGCAGTTCAAGCAACTGACAAAGGCGGTGCAAGAGACGCATGCTGCGCGGCTCGCCGAGCAATAACGCCAGCGCCCCCTGCATGGATTGCGTCTGCACGGACCCGAACGGCAGCAACGGGTGCAGCGCGCCGACCCGCACGCCGAGCGGTAGCGCCTTGGCAAAGACTTCGAGGCCATGACGACCACTGGTGTGCAACCACAGGCTGCATGGACGACCGCCGACGGAGGCGGCTGCTTCGATGGCCGCAGGCAACTCGCTGTCTCCGACCGCAAAAATCACTACGTGGGCGGATTGCACATCCGGCCAAGTCAGCACTCTGAGGTTCGCTCGGTCGACGCCGAGATCGGCGATGCACGACTCGGTGCCAGCCCGGTCACGACCAACGAAGCCGAGCACCTCGACACCAGCGCGCACGAACCGACGCGCGAAGGCCATGCCTACGCGGCCAGGGCCGACGATCGCGATGCGCAGTACCATTGGTCTATTCTTGCGCTGCCGGCAGAGCTTGTGCGGACAGCGCGGTGCAGGCTACCGCAATGCGCTCTTCCTAAAAGCCTTGGCTCGCCGAAAGGACCTCGACCGCACGATCAGTCGCCAGCCGCTGCCTTGCCTGCAGCCTCGCTGGCCACCTTGCTGACGGCCTCACCCGCCACCTCACTTGCTCGCTCGCGCCGGCGCCGGTCGCGCGCTTCCTGACGCCGCTCCAACTCTTCCAGGTATTCGTCGTCGACAACCTCACTGAGCTGATCGAAGTCCTCAAACGACTTGGGCCGATACGACTCACCGGCAGCTTCCTGGGTATCGACTTCTTGGGCGTAGGCGCGGACCACCGCCTTGTGCACTTCGATGCGCGTCGCGGAGTTGATCGGATGCGCAAGGTCCGCATGCAAGCGAGCGCGGCCACGATCATCTTTGGGAGCCCGTTCCGGATCTAGGCGCGTGCCGCAGTGGTTGCAAAACGACGCCCGCAGATGGTTTTTGTGATGACATCGCGCGCAGTGGTCCGAGAGCTTGCGGGACGGCATCGCGACGAACGGTCCACGGTTGCCTTCGATGATCTTCAGGTCCCGCACGACGAATGCGTTGTCGATCGTGACGCTGCAATATGCCTTTAGCTTGTTGCGCGGATCTTCGGTTAATTTGACCCGCACTTCGGTGACCTGGAACTCTCTCGGCCCTGCGTCCTGATTGTCTTGATCTGGCATCACCATTCTCCCTGATTGGTCGCAGCGGGTTCCGTTCGTGCTTGATCAGCAGAGCGGATCCGGCGGAGGGTGCCGGAGAGTCGCAGGAATCTGCGACGAAGGTTGGTCGACGTCGATCGCGGGTCCGCTCGTCGTTTGCACGAACGACACGTCACGATGTTCGGTCTGAGCCAGCGCACTCGCGAGTTGGCGCTGGCACTGCTGGGCCGATTCCGCATCGGGAACTGCAACAAACAACGTGGAACCGCTACCGGACATGCGCACGAGCGCGTATCCCGCTTCCGCCACGGCATGGCGCAGGCGGCCAAGTTCTGGCCTCACCTGCTCCGCCGCACGTTCCAGATCGTTGCTGAACCCTATGCCCACAGCAGAATCCCAGTTGTCGGGGACCGTAATGGAATGCAAGGTAGCGGCACCATCCTCAGCACGCCACCAAGCAGCATGCTTTTTATAAACCTCGACCGTGCCACACCCATACGGCGGTACCAGCAAAACAAACTGACCGTTCACTGGGTCTGCCGGATGTAGCTCGGCGCCAATGCCGCGACCCCACTGCGAGCCGCCACGCAGGAAGAACGGCACGTCCGCGCCAAGCTTGGCGCCGAGTTCTTGTAGGCGTTCGTCATCGATGGCGTCCCCGAGCAGGCGGTTGCTGAGCCGCAGCACGGCAGCCGCATTGCTACTTCCGCCACCGAGGCCGCCACCATTTGGAATGCGTTTGTGCAGCCGGATCTGGAACCCGCCATGGGCCTTCTTACCGAGTTCGTTGCGCACCAACATCAACGCTTTTACGGCAAGATTGCTCTCGTCGGCCGGCACCAATAAGCGGTCGTGATCAGCAGTACAGGTGATGCCAATGCCGCCGCTCTGCGGCACGTGCTCGACCACTACATCGTCGTGCAGCGCGATCGCATGGAACAACGAATCGAGCAAGTGGTAGCCATCGTCGCGACGACCAACGATGCGCAGCACCAGGTTGAGCTTCGCCCGCGACGGCAAGTAGAGCGCGGTGCGATCGCTCACTCGTGCCCATCCTCCGCGTCCAGCGAGAGATTGTCGAGCAAGCGCACCGGAGTTTCGCCATCGACAAACATGCCGGCCACCAACAACCGACCGCCCGTGACATCGCCGGGCGGCAACGCACGCAGATCTCCTTCGCGACGAAGTTCGATGTAGTCGACAGCACAACGCGGCTCGCTCGCCAACACTTGCGCGACATGCTGTAACAGTTGGTCGTGATCACGCATGCCGCGGCGAAACTGTTCGCGGGCGCTTGAAAGCGCGCGAGACAGCACGGTGGCTGCCTGACGATCCGCCTTGGTGAGGTAGACGTTGCGGCTCGACATCGCCAGCCCATCCGATTCGCGCACAATGGCACACGGCACGACCTCCACCGGGAAGCCCAGGTCACGCGCCATGCGCCGCACAACCGCGACCTGCTGCGCGTCCTTCTCGCCAAAGTAGGCGCGGTGCGCATTGCTCATCGCGAACAATCGAGCCACCACCGTCGCAACGCCTTGAAAGTGGCCGGCGCGCACGCCACCCTCCATGCCCACGGCTTCCGCACCGACCTGCACGTGACTGCAAAAGTCCTCGTCGAACATTTGTCCGACCGGTGGCGCAAACAGCACATCGACGCCCGCTTCGCGACAGATCGCAAGGTCCCGATCGAGGTCCCGCGGATAGGCGTCGAAGTCCTCGTGCGGTCCAAACTGCAGTGGATTCACGAACACCGTCGTGATGACGCGATCGCACTGCTCACGCGCGATGCGCATCAGACTTTGGTGGCCGCGATGCAAGAACCCCATGGTCGGCACCAAACCAATCGAGCAGTCGCCAGCGGCCCATTCCGCCGTCTTGGCGGTCAACGCGGCGATGGAGTCCAACACCAAAGGTTGCTGAGCAGGAGCCTGCGCGTCCACATCGACGCCGAGTTGGCGCAGTGGTTCGCGCACAAATGCGCGCTCGTAGAAACGCGGATGCGGCACCTGCAACGCGAGCGTATCGATGACACGCGCGCCGAACAGAATGATGTCGAGGTCGAGTTCGCGCGGATGGTTGACCGGGTGCGGGAAGATGCGGCCGGCAGCCGCCTCGATGGCATGCAGCACGCTGAGCATCGCCATCGGCGGCAACGACGAACGTAGTTCGACGACACCGTTGAGGAAGCGATCTTGCTCCGGGCCGACGCCAACAAAATCGGTCTCGAGCCGATCCGATTGACGCAGCACTTCGATTCCAGGAGTTGCCCGCAGACGATCAATCGCCGCATCAATGTGCGCGGCGCGATCCCCGACGTTGCTACCAAACGCGACGTAGACGAGTTCCAACAGTGTGGCCCGAGAAATGGGTTCTGGAAATGGGTTCTGGTTAGTTGCGGGATGGAACGGAGCGCGTCAGGTCCCGACCGGGCACATCCGCGTCATCACGATCCTCGCCAGCGTCATCGTCAAGGTCATCGTCAAGGTCATCGTCACGCTTGCCGCGCGCGAAGACGGCGCGATACGAGCCGAGCGCCATGCCCCAAAGCACATAGCCGGTCGTCAACGTGATCATGGCCAACTGCCATTCAACTGCGGCGATCGCAACGACCACCACCGCCCCAACCAAGAACGACATGCTGTGACGCCCCTTTGCTAAAGCGATCACGAAGTGCGGGTATGGCACGTTGCTGATCATCAGCAAACCAAGCAACACCAACACCGCCGGCATCGAAACGACAATCAAGTCGTAATGCTCGGGCAGCAACAACCAGTTGCCAAGCCCGGCTGACTCGCTACCGCGCGTGCAAAACATCGCGATCATCGAGCAGATAACTGCCGCCGCAGCAGGTGATGGCAAGCCCTTGAACTCGGCGTGGTCCTCTTCGTCGACACCGGTCTCGACGTTGAACCTGGCTAATCGCATTGCCGCCCCAGCGACGTATACGACCGCCGCCGAGTAAACGAGCTTGGGACCGATCGGCAGCAGGTTGTTGACGTCCGCCTGCGCATGCAAATCGATCAACACCTTGGCGATGAACGCCGGCACGACCCCGAACGTCACCATGTCGGCCAGGCTGTCGAGCTGGGCGCCAAAGTTCGAAGTCTGGCCCGTCATGCGGGCAACGCTGCCGTCAAGCGCGTCGAACACCATCGCAACGAACACCAACACCGCGGCGATCTCGAAGTAGGGCATCACAGCCGCAAACTCGACACCGGGGATGCTCAGGCGCAGCGCATCCGCGACCTTGGCAGCCGCCAAGAACCCGAACACGAGATTGCCGAGGGTCACGAGGCTGGGCCAAATCGGCACTTCCTTGAGCCGGCGTCGCAAGCGCTTACGAGAGCGGCGCACGGGTAAGTCTTCTGGGCGCGGGGTCGTCATCAGGGGTCAACAATCGTATGGCACGAACGCTGCCGCGCAAAGGTAGCGATCTGCGCGCTCGGCACAACCTGGAGCCAAAACGACCCCACAACCGACAAACCCGACACAACTTTGCGGCCCCCGGGTGGCATCCCCTCCTGCACGATCGTTGCTCTACGCGTATCAGGCGCGTCCAGACCCCACTCAACTACCTGCCCATTCGTCCAGTGCCAACCCACCAACGATCGATGTTCCACTCCCCCAGCATGCGCCTGCGGTGCGCTGCCGCCCTGCGCACTGTTTCCAGGTGGGCGCCCGCCATCTTGACGACCGGGTTGCTGCTGACCTCGGCGACCGCACAGGAGACCGCAACGGAGACCACGCCGGCAACGACCTTGCCGGCGGACCGCCAACAGGGTGCCGCGGCGGTCAAGGTCGAGGACTGCAAGACCTGGCTCGGCAAACTGGCCAGCGAAGAGTTTGGTGGTCGCGGCACGGGCCAACCTGGCTACGGCCTGGCCGCCGACTACGTCTCGGCCCACTTCAAATCGCTTGGCCTCGAAGCACGCGGTGAGGACGGCACCTACTTCCAAAACGTGCCATGGGAACAGACCAAGATCAGCAAGACCGAGATGACGTTCAGCAAGGACGGCAAGACGGTGCTGACCGTGGCCCCGGATCGCATGATCGGGAACGTCTCCGCCGATGCCAAGGCCAGCGGTTCGGTCGTGCTGCTCAATATTGAGATCCCGGCAACGAAGAACCGCCGCATGCCTCGCATCGAAGGCCTCGACGAACTCGACCTCAAAGGCAAGGTCGTGGTCGCCATCGTGCGCCTCAACGGCAACTCCAAGCGAACGGCTTCGTTCGTCATGCGCCGTGCGCTGCAAGGCCAGGGCGCCGCAGCGCTGATCAGTGGCACGCTCGATGAAGTATCCGGCGGCTTGACCGGCAGCTCGAGACAGGCTCGCCGTGGTGGCAATCCAGCCGCCGCCGGTCGCAACCGCAGCCCGCTAGACGTCACGATTGGTGGCGACGACATCCGCAAGCTGCTCGGCTACGCCAACCTGACCGCCGAGACCATCGCCGACGCACCGATGGTCACCGAGTTGGATCTCTCGGCCAACATCCTCGTCGAAACCGAAGTCGGCCAAGCACCTGCAATGAACGTCTGGGGCGTGCTACCAGGCAGCGACCCGAAGCTGAAGGACGAATACGTGGTCATCGGCAGCCACCTCGACCATCTCGGTCGCGATGCCACTGGCTTCTTCCCCGGCGCCGATGACGATGGCTCGGGCACGACCGGCGTCATGGCCGTCGCGCAGATGTTTGCCAAGAACGAGGTGCGACCAAAGCGCAGCATCCTGTTCGTGTGCTTCTCGGGCGAAGAGCGCGGTTTGGTTGGCTCAAGCTACTTCGTCAAGAACTGCCCGATCCCGCTGTCGTCGATCGCCGCCGAGCTGCAGATGGACATGATCGGTCGCAGTGAAGAAGAGTCCCGCGACGGTGGCCGACTGGTCAACAAGGGCGAGACCGCGGAGGACAACAAAAACGTCATCCACCTGGTCGGCACGCAAAAGCTATCGAACACGCTGCACGACATCTGCATGGCCAAGAACGACACGGCCGGCTTCGACATCGAGTTCGACTCGGAAGGCCTGTTCACGCGCAGCGACCACGCCAACTTCGCCTACCAGGGTGTGCCGATCGCATTCGTGTTCACCGGCATCCACAAGGACTACCACCAGCGCACCGACACGCCGGACAAGATCGAATACCCGAAGCTGCTGCGCATCGCGCGCTACATCTACGACGTCGGCTTTGAGGTCGCCAACCGCTCCGATCGCCCGACCGTAGACATGGACCTGTGGAAGTCGTTCAAGCAGAGCGACCGCCGCGGCCGCATGCCGAACGAGCCGGTCGCGCCAGTAACTGGCGGGAAGTAACTGGCAGGAAGTAACCGACGGAAGGTAGCCGCCGGGAAGTTGCTATCGGGCAATAGCCGGCGAGCAGTAGCCGGCGATCGCCGGGGCCGGTCCCCTAACGATCGCCAAGCCGCCGCCACGGCGAGCGGCACGCAGGCCGCTACCGCAACGCCCGCTACAGCGAAGGGCCGTGGCCAGGTCGCAATGCGATCGGCGGCGACAGCAGCTCACTCATCACGATCGCGCGTCGCAGGTCCGTCATCGGATAGCGCCTAACGTGCTCATGCAGCTCTTTCTTACGGACCTTCGTTCGGCCGCCGAGGTTGCCGATGGCGCCGCGCGCACTTTCCTTCTTCGGCGTCTTACCAACCTTCGAAGCCGCCATTTGACGACTTCGCATGCCTTCGCCGACGTGCGAATCCATGTGCTGCTTCGCGTTTGACGGCGACTTGCTCATCTGGACTGAGGCAGGATCGACTAGCGCAGGTTCGCTCCGCATCGGCGGTGGTGTTGGTCGTGCCGGTGCTGGCGACGCGTTCGCCGGTTCCTCCTCCAACCCCAGGATGCGTCGCATTTCACGAGCAACCTGATCCGGGGTCTTAGGGACAGGCGTCGCAACAGGAGCAGGGTTGGAAGCCGGCATCACTAGGCGGTCACGACCGCGCATCGAAGCCGGTGCCTGGCGCTGCTGGGCTAGCTGCTTCTGCTGGCCCGTACCCATGCCACCGACGAAGGCGCCGGGCTTGCTGCCGCCGACCGCGCGACTGGCAATCGTGTCCGCATTGCGGGTTGCGTTACCCGCAGCGCTACCAGTCGCCGACTCGGCACGCGTTGCCGGCGCCGACAGAGTCGACGCGCTGGCCTTCGCCTCACTCCGTGAGCGAGCCTTTTGCTTAGCCTTCAGCACGTTGTTGATCGCGCCGACTACCCAGATGACCACGAAGAACCCGATGATCGGCTGCTTCACTAGAAGCGCAATGATCCAGTCCATGGTCTAGTCCTCCTGGCCGCGCATCTTCTTCTTGTCTTCTTCGGCCTCGAGGTGCGCCTCTTCACTGGCGGCAATGCCTGTGCGCATGCGCGTGTCGGACTCGACGTTCTTGATCTTCTGGTAGTCGAAGATGCCGAGGTTGCCATTGCGGAACGCGTCGGCCATCGCCAACGGAACTTGCGCTTCTGCCAACACCAGCTTGGCGCGGTTGGCCGCGATGTCGGCGACGTTCTCTTGCTCAATCGCAACAGCCATTGCGCGACGACCTTCGGCGGCCGCCTGGGCAACGCGCTTGTCGGCTTCGGCCTGGTCGGCCTGCAGACGCGCGCCGATGTTGTCGCCGATGTCGACGTCGGCAATGTCAATCGACAGGATCTCGAACGCCGTGCCAGCATCGAGGCCCTTGGCCAGCACACCCTTTGAGATGCGATCCGGATTCTCAAGCACTTGCTTGTGGTTGTCGGACGAACCGATCGTCGAGACAATGCCTTCGCCTACACGGGCAATGATCGTCTCTTCGGTGGCACCACCAACGAGCTGCTTGATGTTGGTGCGCACGGTCACGCGCGCCTTAGCCAACACCTGGATGCCATCCTTGGCCATCGCCGCGACCTTGCCATTTTGCGGGCAGTCGATCACCTTCGGGTTGACGCAGGTTTGCACGGCATCGAGCACGTCACGACCGGCGAGGTCGATCGCCGCAGCTTGGCGGAAGTCGAGGCCGAGGTCGGCGCGGTCGGCGGCGATCAACGCCTGCACGACATTGAGGATGCGGCCACCAGCCAAGTAGTGCGCTTCGAGGTCACGCACGTTGAGCGGGATGCCAGCCTGCGTCGCGGAAATTGCGCCACGGACTATCACGGTCGGGTTGACCTTGCGCAGCGACATGCCGACCAACTGGAACAAGCTGATCTTGGTTCCAGACATGTAGGCCTGAACCCACAAGTTGATGAACTTCAGCAGGATCAGAACCAGAACGACCAGCAGGATCAGCAGGCCGACCAAGGACCAGGCCGTGATCGGGCTGGTTTCAAACCACGAGGATTGCAGCAACATCAGAAGGTGTCTCCAGACAGACGGTAACGAGAAGGGTAATGAGGTTGGTTCGAGCCGCGAGCAGGTCGCGATGCGATCCAGTTGTGTTGCTTATAACGAGGACTGCGCGCCCATAGTTCCACCGTCAGTCGCCTTAACGACGACCCGATTGCCCGAAACATCGTGCACGACAATCGCGCAGTCCTTCTCAAGCATCTCGCCGCGCGTCACGACATCGACCTTCGCATTGTCGATGCGTGCGTAGCCAGCAGGTCGCAGCGCCGTGAGGGTGACACCGCTCTTGCCAACCAGGCCTGCGCGACCTTGGTTGCCGGCCGCAGCCGAGCCATCAGTTGGTGGCCCGCTCAGGATCAGTCGTTTGCCGAACGGGGTCTTCGGCAGGAGCTTAAACGACCACATCAAGACGACGGGTGCCGCAATGGCTTCGACCAAGGCGATCGCTATGCCAAAGCCGGTAGAGACCTGAAAGGCGAAGAAGATCGCCGTCAACAACGTGCCGCCGGCGACCAGGCCGAGCACGCCCATCGACACGAACAGGACTTCGCCGACAATCAGGACCAGACCAACCACCGTCAACAAGATGACTAGGCCAACACTGCCGCGTTCGCTGGCACGTGCATCTGGTGCGCCACCATCGCTTGCGACGACGACGCGATTGCCCTGCACGTAGAGCACGCGCACGCTCGTCCCGCTGTCGATGTACTCGCCTTCGGTGACGACGTCATAGCGTTCGCCTTCGAGTTCGATGGTGCCAGTCGGTCGCAGGACCGTAGCCGCCTTGCCGATGCGGCCAACTAGGCGCACCAGGCTGTCGTCATGCAAGCCCAAGCCACTGGCCACGCTGTTGCTGTCTGGCTCGGTATTAGTGCCTGGCGGCTGCAAGAACATGCGGTTGAACACCGGCACCTTCGGCAGGATGCGCCACATGGCTGCCCCTAATGCCAACACCAAGATGAACATCATCGAGAGGTTGAACAGGTTGGTGACCAGCAGGTCTTCTTCGATCGAATTGCTCGGCAAAACGAACGACTGACGACTTAGCACCAGCGACAGGATCAGGCACAAGAAGCCAACGAGGCCGAAGACAACCGTGCCTGGTAGCACGAAGATCTCGACGGCAATCGCGACGATGCCGAGGAAGAACACGATGATCTCGGTCACTTCCGCGAGACCAACGAGGTAGCTGTAGACCATCGCCAACGCGAGGAATGCCACGCCGACGATGCCCGGCAAGCCAGTGCCCGGGGTCTTAACTTCGATCAGCAAGAACAAGAAGCCGGCGATCAACAAGAATGGCTGTAGCAGTTCGAGCCAACCGACCATGCGTTCGGCCCAGTTCTCGGTGAGTTCCCCCACCGTGTCTGGATTGATGTTCAGCCACTCCAGCAACTGGCTGTAGCCGGACAAGGTGCCGCTCGACAACCCAAACTCCTCAGCTTCGGCCGCCGTCAACATCAACGGTCGCAGCATTGGCGTGTCACCGATCACGGTCGCGCCCGACTTTTGCAGCGCCACCATTTCGTCCAGACCAATGATGCGCGGCCGCTCGATACCGCCTTCGCGAACCGTCGCGGAGATCAACTGCACCCGCGGATCGGCCATGGCCATGGCCAGCTTCACCGCATCGGGCCGGAGCTTGTTGCGCCGCTTGTCCAGCCGCGACTTCACCACGGTGCGCACCGCATCCAACAGCGCGCTCTGGGCCTTCTGCGGCTGGTCCGCCAGCAGCACTTCGAGATCCTTCTCGGGCTTGGTGATCTCGCCCCAATCGGCGCCCTTCAGCATGTAAGTGCTGGTCGTGCACAGCGCCAGCGCCGCCGCGCCCTGCGTCACCCGGCCACGCAGCACAGCGACCGTGGCGACGTCGGTGCTCTGGATCCGATCCATCAAACTGTTGAGATCGGAAAGGCTCTCGCCGTAGGCACCCGCATCTTCGATCCGAAAAATCACATACGAGCAGCCGTGTTGCTCGGCCTCGCGAATCGAACGGTGGCAGCGAGCCAATTCGGTCGTACCAAGTTTCCCGTTAAGGGTGACTACCAAGACCCCTGGCGTCTCGCTTGACGAGGACGACGTGAGATCCGGGTTCTGTAGATCGACGCGCGTCAACGGACTGCCACATGCCGTCAACAAGGCGAGTAGGAAGCAGGCCCACACGTTGCGGAGCAAAGACTGAGTCAGCACAGGTGATTGGTTTAGCAGAACTGGGGTGGTTAGCACGAGTATGCTCGCGAGACCATGGCATAAAGGAAAGGTGGCCCGTTGCAGCCAGGATCCTTCGTTTGCCGATACAGAGACAGATGGCGAGGCCCAATGGCAAGAACCCCGATAGCAGCGACGCCCACAAGCTGGCTCGGGCTGCGGTAATGGCCCTACAAAATGCCCTTGCCGCGAGCCGTCAGCACCCGGAAGCCCCCGAAGTGTGGCGGCCAGCCCAGCGGCGGGCGCTGGCCGACTTGGAGGCGGCGACCCGGAGCGATTCGCTGGTGATTGGGCTGCGCGCTGGGTCCGTTTACGTAGGTGACGAGGCCGTGCTGCAATTTCATGCTGAAGACCGACCGTTCGGCCGCCTGCGTGGCGCGGGCATCGGCGAGCTGGTCCTGGCCCAGGGACTGACGACCGAACGGCTCGAGCAACTTCTGCAGCAGCTGACGGCCATGAGCGACAGCGATGACGCCGACGGCGAACTGACGGCGCTGATCGACACTGCGCACATTCCCGGGGTCGAACTTCGTGCGGCGGCAGACCTGCCGTCGACCGCCAGCGACGAAGGCATCGACTGGAGTGCCCTACCGCAACCCACTTTGATGTCGGCCAACGTGCGGGCGATGATCCAGCGTGACGGCGCCGCCAACCTGCCGGCGCTCGCGGCCCGCCAGTTGTTCGACGACCTCGAACTTGTGGCGCCAGAAACGGCTGCCACCGGGCCCAACCCGGCGCCGAATGCGCGCATTATTGAGCGGCTGATGGAGCGCATCCTCGAGGCCGACGACATTGCGACCACGACCTGGCTGCTAACCGAGCTCGAGCGCCGACCGGACGTCAACGACGCCTCGCGGGAAAACCTTCTGCAGCTGGCGCGTCATCACTGCAGCGTCTCGTGGCTGCAGGAGAAGCTGGACCGAGGCACGACGGACGAACTGCTGCAGCTGTCGGCGCTGGTCATGCAACTTGGCGACGACATCGCCGAGAGTTTTGCGGCAGCGGCGGCGGCGGTCGCCCACCCACTATCGCAGTGGCTCGGCGAGTTGCTGGGGCATACGGGGGCAGAGCATGGAAGCGGCTACCCGCAGCCGGACCGGTCGTAGACGCGCGAGCTACGGTTCAGCTCCGTGCGCGGTTCCGCCTAGCGCTGAGCGCAGCTGGCCCTAGCGCTGAGCGCGGGCCAACACGTCGAAGCACAACAGCGCCATCGCCGTGCCATAGCAGCGACCAAGTTCGTGGCTATCGACGAAGCAACCGTCGAACTCTGGCAGCTCCATGATCAACTTGTGCTGCGCCGCTGCAAGCGGCTTGCGCTTGCTCGCGTCGGTCAGTTCGGCAATCGCTTCGGCGCGGCCGAGCATGTCGAACCAGAAGAAGAAGCCGCCGTAACCGAGACGGTCGGCGTGGTCGTCATACTTGCGCACTGCGGCGAGCAGCTTGTGATGACGATCTCCAGCTTCGACAGCGGCGAGCAGCCTCTCTTGGCTCGACGCGCCAAACAGGTAGAGACCAAGTTCACACAGCGGCATGCGGCCCGCGGCACCTTCGAGCTTCGCGCGCGGCTTGCGACCGGGACGGGTCTGGCCGTAGCTAAACGCGCCATCGCCAGCGCGGTTGAAGGCCAGCGCCTTCAGGCCCTTGTCGATGTTCTCTTGTGGCACCTCGAAGCCTTGGCTCTTGGCACCGTGCAACGCTTGCAGCGCCGTCGCGATCGCGAACGGATTGCCATACTCGTGGAACCAAGCACCGGTTTCGGGCTGCAGCGCGATCAGCGCGGCCACGCCGCGACGCACGCCAGGTTCGATGGCATCCGCATCCTTGCCACGACGTGTCTTCCAGGCTTGCAAGAACCGCAACGCGTAGGCGCGGGCCCAGATGATTTCATCACGATCGGAGAGGGCTAGCCAGTCATCGCTGATCGCGTTCGCACGCATCTGGAGCAGCAACGTCTCGACCCGCGTAACCTGCGCCTCTGTCAGCTTCAGATCGCCCTGATCGGCGCGTGACATCGCCGCCAGCAATGCCTCGCCAACCAAACACGTGACGGCGGCATGCACATTGGGCAAACCATCCGTGCCGCCGAAGTCGTAGGTGCTATCGCGGTAGACGCCATCGTCATCATGCGCCCCGGCCAAGAATGCGACGCTGCGCCGCCAGAGTTCTTGCTCCTGGTAGACACCAACGAGTGACCGTGTGCCATCGACAGGATCAGACTTCAGCACTGTGGCCGGCAACGTGCCATACACTTCAAAGCCGTGCACGAACGGGCCGTGACCTTCTACTTCCAACGCGGCCTTCCACGCCAAGGGGCTATTTGGCCAACGCTTAATTAGTAGCTTCCAAAGCCGGACCGCCTCACTGCGTGCACCAAGGCGAAACTGACAGGCACCTTCTAGCCAGAGACCTTCCGCGAACTCCTGGTCCATCGACGCCGAGACGATCTGCGCGTGGGCCGCGGGCAGAGCCGAGAGGTAGTCCCCCAAACGATACTTCGACCAGGCGTCGGCGAAAGCGGCATCGCAAAGCCACCTCTCGGTCGGCTGCTTCACTATCCGACGCAACGGCGCCTCAAACCATTCCGGCTGGAA
>JBNMNW010000010.1:0-46564 GCA_051278165.1 Planctomycetota bacterium
GGCGTTAGCCAGGTCAGCAACTGATCTGGCGTTAGCCAGGTCAGCAACTGATCTGGCGTTGGCCAGGTCAGCAACTGATCTGGCGTTGGCCAGGTCAGCAACTGATCTGGCGTTGGCCAGGTCAACAGCGGACCGGCTCGCTACGGACCTGTTCGCTACTGGCCGATTAGGGCGCGACCACCGCGAGTCGTTCCTTGGAACGTCAGTGGCGGCAGCGTGAAGGCGATGCCTTGGCAGTAGAGCGATTGGTTGATCAGCGCGTTGTTGGCCGGGATCACGACGTCGTAGGTTGCCGTTCCGGCAGTCGTGAGGGCCACGTCGAGGAACTCAGCGGCGGCGAGCAAGTTGCAGCCGTTGAGGCCAATGAGGCCGAGGTCGAACGGGAGCGGAATCGCGTTCCACGATTCGTTGGACAGGCCGAGCACGACAATGACGGCCGGTGAAGCGCCAAGGTTGCTGTAGGTGAGGCTCAGGGTGGTGCCGATGTTCGGAACCGTACCGGCCAAGTTTACCGGGCCAGCCGACGTGTCACAGCCAGTGCCGTAGAGAGTGAACGTGCCGCTGGTGTCACCGGTGTACTGCCACGTGTCGTTGTTGAACGAGGCGCCGAAGCCAGCAAACATTCTCAGCTTGCCTTGGCTCGGATCGTAGGCCGCGGCCATCTCTGTCAGGCTGGTCGGAACGTCGATGCCGGTGGGAATCTGCACCCATTGGTCGCCGCCATACTCGTAGGTCTCGGTCCGCTGTTGCGTGCCGTCGAAGCCGCCGAAGAACACCGTGCGACTCCGGTCGGAGTCGTACTCCATCATGCCGCGGAAGCGCGCCGTTGGGCTGCCGGCCGGAGTGACATTGACCCAGTCGCTGCCGTTGTATTCCCAGGTGTCGCCGTAGATCGCGGCGATGCCTTCGTCGCAGCCGCCGAACACTACCGTGCGGTTACGCGAAGCATCGAACACCATGCCCATCTCTTCGCGCGGGGCGGGAGCGTTGAGCGTCGTGACCTGGTTCCACGTGATGCCGTTAAACTCCCAAGTCTCGTTGTTGGCGCCAGTGTTGTCGCGGCCGCCGAACAGCACGGCGACGTTGCGGCTCGAGTCGTAGGCCATGCCGTAGAGGAAGCGCGGGCTCGGTGCGTTGGGGGTTGGCACAGCGACCCAGTTGGTGCCGTTCCACTCCGTCGTGTCATTCGCAAGGCCACTGATGCTTGGCGAGCGACCGCCAAACGTCAGGATCGTACCGGTCGCCGTGTTGGTGACCATCTGGTGGCCCCAGCGAGCTGGCGTGGCGCCAGTCGGAAAAAGTTGTGTCCACGTCGTCGAGAACGTCGTCTTCAAAGCCCACGTGTCGCTGAGTGCTTGGCTCGGCGTTGACGCTAATCCGCCGTATAGAACCAGTTGGCTGGTGCCAGGGTGATATGCCATCGCGGCAGCGCGGCGCTGTCCTGGCGGTGAAACAGGGGCCAAGTCCGCCCATTGGGCGGGCAGGGAGGCGGCAAGGACCGTCAGGAGTGGAAGAACTTGGGTGGATCGCATAGGTCGTACGTTGCCGGCGTGGTGGGGTGTTCCTGCACCGGATAGGATACATAGCAATCTAGCCCAGAGATGGCATAGGTGCCTACCGGCTATGCAGAATGTCCTCATGTCCGAATCCGTCGAACCGATCCATGTCACTCTTCGCTGCTTTGCTTCCGTCCGTGAAACCCTTGGCACCGACGTGATGAAGGTGGAGGTGGCTGTCGGCACCTCCATTGACGGCCTACGGAAAAAGCTCGGCGAGCAGCACCCAGCGCTGCTCAGGCTACCGATGGCCTTTGCCATCAATCGTGACTACGCGAGGGCCGAGTCCGTGCTCAAGGACGGTGACGAGGTGGCGTTCATCCCGCCGATCAGTGGCGGCGCGGGTGCCGCCGACCTGTATCGCTTCGACCTCGTGGATGGCGTCATCGACCCGCGGCCGCTCGAAACCGAGTGCCGGACCGATGCGGATGGGGCGGTCGTGACGTTTGCAGGCACGACTCGCAACCACAACGAAGGCGCGGAAGTGTTGTCGCTGAGCTACGAGACCTACACCGAGATGGCGCAGCGCGTCATGTGCGGCCTGTTTGAGGAAGCTGTCAAACGCTTCCCGATCACCCGCGCTCGCGTCGTGCACCGACTAGGCGAGGTGCCGGTCGGCGAAGCGTCGGTCGTCGTCGTCGTCGCGTCTGCGCATCGCGGCCCGGCGTTCGATGCCTGCCGTTTCCTGATGGATCGTTTGAAGAACGAGGTGCCGATCTGGAAGCGCGAAAAACTGAGGGATGGAGATGGCGAGCGCTGGATTGGTGACTTGCCGAAACCAGGCGGCGCGAGTTAGCCCGCTCGTTGCGGCGTTGCTGCGATTGACGGTGGTTCGAAGCAGGCATGGTTCCGGCGCCCGCTGCACGCTACAACGGTCACCCGTATGAAGATCCGCCATGTTTCGCCCGCGGCAGCAAGCCGTGGAGACGCCGTCTACGTTCTCGCTCCCGATGGTCGTGCCGATGCTGGCGAGGCGCTTAAAAAGGCGCTGCAGCAGGCAAAGGCGACGGGGGACCTCAAGACCAGCTTCCGCGCGGTCCGCGTGTTCCACCAGCCCAAGGGTTCTGCTGCTAAGCGCCTCGGCGTGGTTGGTCTCGGCAAGGTCGCCGACCTCGACACCGAACGCCTGCGTCGCGTCGCTGCGCTTGCACAAGCCAGTGCGGCGGGTCGTGAGTGCGCGTCGTTCTCGCTAATCGTTCCGGCGAGCGTGATCAAAAAGGTCAAGCCGTTCGCAGCTGGCCAAGCGATTGCCGAAGGCCTGGTGCTCGGTGCCTATCGTTATGACGCGCCGCGCAAAGAGAAGCCGAAGAAGGCGCACGCGCTGCAGGCGCAGGTCGCTGGGGTTGATCTGAACTCCAAGGACGAAGCAGAGTTTGCGCGCGGTTTGACGGTTGGCACGAAGTCGGCGGAAGGTGCCGTGTTCGCGCGCGACCTAGAGAACCAGCCGGCCAACATCCTGACGCCGACGACGATGGCGCAAGCCGCGAAGAAGTTGAGCGGCGGTCGCTTGACCGTCAAGGTGCTCGACGAAAAGGCGATGACGAAGCTCAAGATGGGCGCGTTGCTAGGCGTCTCGCGCGGCAGTGTCGAGCCGGCGAAGTTGATCGTGTTCGAATACAAGACGCCGGGTGCCAAGGGCAACGTCTGCGTCATTGGCAAGGGCCTGACGTTCGATAGCGGTGGCATCAGCCTCAAGCCGCCGGGACGCATGGATGAAATGCGTTACGACATGTGTGGTGCCGGCGCGGTCATGGGCTTGTTCCATGCGCTCAGCAACGGTGCCCTCGGCAGCTACAAGCCGAAGCGCAACATTATTGGTGTCATCGCCGCGGCCGAGAACATGCCCGACGCGGATGCGCAGCGCCCCGGCGATGTCGTGACCTCGATGGATGGCCACACGATCGAAGTGCTCAACACCGACGCCGAAGGTCGCTTGGTGTTGGCCGACGCGATCACCTACGCGAAGACGTTCTACAAGCCCGAGAAGATGTGTGACCTCGCGACGCTGACTGGCGCCGTGGTGGCGGCACTCGGCCACGAGATGGCCGGCATTATGGGCTCGGACCAGCAGCTGATCGATGACCTGATCGATGCTGGCGAGGTCGCCGACGAGCCGTTGTGGCAGTTGCCGCTGTGGCAGTGCCATAAGGATCAGGTGAAGAGCAAGTTCGCTGACTTGGCGAACATCAACTCACCGGCGCACGGCAATGGCTCGACGGCCGGCGGCGCGTTCCTGAGCTACTTCGCTGGCGATACGCCTTGGGCGCACCTCGACATCGCGGGCGCGGCCTACGGTGGTCTGACCAAGGACTACTACAAGGGTGGCGCGAGCGGCACGGCGGTGCGCACGCTGCTGCACTGGATCCGCACGCTGTAGGAAACGGCTGCGATGCGCGAGGCCTACGGGCGCTCGTCAGGTTGGCGCGGT
Organism: Planctomycetota bacterium; assembly: GCA_051278165.1. Taxonomy (GTDB): domain Bacteria; phylum Planctomycetota; class UBA1135; order UBA1135; family UBA2386. Next base: position 3,985 of record JBNMNW010000010.1, read on the forward strand.
AGTGCATGGGGCTTCCGGGAGCGTAGCGAGTCACGGGCCTGCCGAGCTAACGCTTGTCACAGCTTGAGGCCACCGGCAGACTCGTGTTGTTCGCAAGTCCCACTCGCAGCCCTGCGCGCGCCCACACTCATGGCCGACCATATCGTCCCGGTTAAACCGCACATCGCGCGCCACGCGCACGTGCGTTCATTCGAGCAGTATCAGCGCATCTACGACGAGTCGATTCGCGACCCGTCGGGCTTCTGGCGGCGGCAAGCCGAGCGGCTCGATTGGTTTCATCCGTTTGATCGCACCTGCGAAGTCGACTTCAACAAGGCGGAGATCTCTTGGTATCTCGGCGGCAAGCTCAACGCCGCGCACAACTGCATCGACCGGCACCTGACCGAGCGTGCCGAGCAAACGGCGATCATCTGGGTTGGCGATGAGCCCGGCGAATACACCTACATTTCCTATCGTGAGTTGCACGAGCATGTCGGCCGCTTCGCCAATGTCCTGAAGCGCTACGGCGTCAAGAAGGGCGATCGCGTCGCCATCTACTTGCCGATGATTCCCGAAGCGGTCTACGCGATGTTGGCCTGTGCTCGCATCGGCGCGGTGCACTCGGTGGTCTTCGCCGGGTTCTCAGCGGACGCGCTGCGCGATCGCATTGTCGATGCCGATTGCTGTGTTGTGTTGACGGCGAACGAGGGCTTGCGCGGCGGCAAGACGATCCCGCTCAAGCACACCGTCGACGAAGCGATCGCCGAATTGCCGTTCGTACACACGGTGTTGGTTGCCAAGCGCACCGAGACCGAAGTGACGATGAAGCATGGCCGCGATCGTTGGCTGGCCGACGAGATGGCACAGCAGCGCGCCTACTGCCCGGTTGAGTGGCTCGACAGCGAAGATCCGTTGTTCGTGCTCTACACGTCCGGTTCAACCGGCACGCCGAAGGGCCAATTGCATACGACCGGCGGCTACCTGACCTACGCGAGCTACACGCACCAGTTGGTGTTCGATTGGCATCCCGGCGATGTGCACTTCTGCGCCGCCGATGTCGGCTGGATCACTGGCCACAGCTACATCGTCTACGGTCCGTTGGCGAACGGCGCGACCACGGTGCTGTTCGAGTCGACGCCGGTCTACCCCGATGCCAGCCGCTACTGGCAGGTGTGCGAAGACATCCAGGCCTCGATCTTCTACACGGCGCCGACGGCGTTGCGCGCGTTGCTGCGATTCGGCGATGACCCGGTCAAGAAGCACAGTCGCGACAGCATTCGCGTGCTCGGCACGGTTGGCGAACCGATCAACCCCGAGGTGTGGCAGTGGTATCACGATGTCGTGGGGGAGAAGCGCTGCCCGATCGTCGACACGTGGTGGCAAACCGAGACGGGCGGAATCATGATGTCGCCATTGCCGGGAGCGACGCCATGCAAGCCCGGTTCGGCGACGTTCCCATTGCCAGGCGTGCAGCCGATGCTCGTCGATGAGCAAGGCACCGAGCTAATCGGCAACGGTGTCAGTGGCAACCTCTGCTTGAAGGGCAGTTGGCCCGGTCAGGCGCGCACGATCTTCAACGACCACGCGCGCTTCCATCAGACCTACTTCTCGATGTATCCGGGTAACTACTTCACCGGCGATGGCTGTCGTCGTGATGAGGACGGGTACTACTGGATCACTGGCCGCGTCGACGACGTGCTCAATGTGTCCGGCCACCGTCTCGGCACCGCCGAGATTGAGAGTGCCTTGGTGGCCCACGAGTTCTGCGCCGAGGCGGCCGTGGTCGGCTTCCCGCACGACCTTAAGGGACAAGCCATCTACGCCTATGTGATCACGGGCCCGGCGGCGGATGGCGTCGCGGTGGACGAAATCGAAGCGGTGCTCAAGCAGCAAGTGCGCAAAGCGATCAGCCCGATTGCGACGCCGGATCGCATCCAGGTGTGCGCTGGTTTGCCAAAGACGCGCAGTGGCAAGATCATGCGCCGCATCCTGCGCAAGATCGCCGAAGCCAACTACGACGGACTCGGTGATATCTCGACGCTGGCCGAGCCTCAGGTCGTTGAGGCGATTGTCGCTGGCCATAAGGAACGCGCCTAAGGGGCCTGGGTCACGGCGCATGAGCGATGAACTACCTGCCTAACCTCGACCCGGAGTTGCACGACGGCGTGTACGTGTTCACCACGGTGCCGCTGTCTGCCAATACGGTTGGTCTAGACGTCATTGCGACGATGCGCGAGCAAGAAGGGTTGACGCTGGTGTTGCCAGAGATGCAGGCCAAGCAGCAGGGCTTTGACCTAGCGTTCCGTTGCTCGTGGATCACGCTGCGAGTTGACTCGGCGCTTGAGGCGGTCGGTCTGACAGCGGCGTTTGCCCGCGCGTTGGCTGACGAGTCGATTGCCTGCAATGTCATCGCGGGCACACATCACGATCACTTGTTCGTGCCGGTGGCTCGCGCGGCGGATGCGCTGCAGTGCTTGCGCGACTTGCAGCGGCGCGCAGCTGGCAACTGAGTCGCCGCCGCGCGTCAGTGGGGCCGTTCGTTAGAACTGCGTCGACATGCCGAACTCAAAGATGAGCTCGCCACTGTCGCCGCCGTTGCGGCGGTCGGTGCTGTCGCCAAGCAACAGCACGTGCAGGCCAACGTGACCGGACCAGGGCCCAAGTCGCGCTGGCATGAAGTCGAGTGGGGCCGACAGCGCGCCACCGGCTTGCAAGAAGCCGAGGAACTTGTCGCCGCCGCCGCCGACGTTCTCGTAGTAGTCGCCGAGGCTGAGGCCGAGCGTTGCCGGCAACGTCAGCGTCAAGTCACTTTCGCCAAGCTTGCCGATCACCCACGAAGGGGAGACGGCGAGTTCGGCGTAGATGCCGTGGTCGTTGCCGCCGTCGCGTTGGCCTGAGATCTCCCTCGCGATCGTCACGGTCGGTTGCAGGCTGAAGTTCTCGGACACGATTCCGGCGTCGTCAAAGCGCGCCGAGATGGCAATTTCTTGGATCGGTGCGCCGATGCCTACCGAGGTTCCGTTCGGACTGCTGTAGGTGTTGTAGCGAAGACCGACGTGCCAGCGCTCGTTGATTTGTCCTTCGACCCCGAGGTAGAACCGGCTCTCTGTCCAGATGCCGCCGCCGCCGCCGCTGCCGGTGGGCCCGTCATGCAGGCTGTTCCACTGGCCCATGACGACGTTCAGGTTGCGCAGCGTGCCGTCGCCTTCGTGCACGTTGATGCCGAGGTTGATCCAAGGCTGTGCGATCACGCCCTGGTTCTCTTGGCGCAGGCCGCGGAAAAAGTACTGCGACGTGAAGTCGAAGCCGAGGCTGCCGCTGATCGCCTCATTGCGGGCGTCGACGCGCTCTTGGAACGAAGCGTTCCCTTGAGCGATCAAGACACCGGGAAGGAGGAGCGAAACGAGGATCGTCTTCTGCATGGTAGGGATTTGGAGACTGCAAATGCGGTCAGAGACCCCTACTGAACGCCTCGCCGCAAGGTCTTTCCACACTTTTCCCACGGTGCAGGTCTTTTTGGTGGAAGGGTTTAGCCCATGACATGGAGATTTCTCCACGCCATCTGCGGCAGCCCTTAGGTCCACCGCCGGTCGCTACTCTCGTCGGTGCAGCGGATCTAGCTGCGCCGCCACTCGATCGACATGGGCTCGCCGACGTAGTCGTTGCCGGTCGACTTCAGTACGCGGAATAGCGGCCGTGAGTCCTGCTGCGCCGGGTCGAAGTAGATGTGCAGCACGTTATCAAACCCGACCAAATACCGGGACGGGTCGAAGGTGTTGGCGACGTTGCCACCGGATGGCGGCACCATGTCGACAAACATCGGCGTGATGCCTTGGTAGCGCAGCATGTCGACGATCGCCGCGATCACGAAGCGTTGGTCTTGGATCAGCGGGAAGCGATCTTGCAGACGATAGATGTTGTCGAACGCCATGCGCGCCACCGGCAGCGGCGTTTCACCAGCGTGTCCGCCTTGCACGAGGCGAATCAGGTCCCAGGTGAACTTGCCCGGTGTGATGAACTCGGGGTGCAGGTAGACGACGCGAAAGTTGGGGTGGAACTTGCCGTGCTCGTCGAGGCACACCGCGAGTGCCGGTTCGCGTTGGCAGACGCGACGAATGGCATCACGGTCTTCGCGCGTCGAAACGAACAGTGCGCGTTCGCCGAGTTCGAGTCCCTTGGCGAGGAATCGCAACGCCAGCAGCGTGGCGCGCGTACCCGGCTCGCCGAGCAGTATGGTCGACGAGTTACGCGTTGGACCACTGCCGTCAAGGAAGGCGCGGTCGAGGTCTGGGTGGCCGAGTTCGATCGGGGTTTCGCCTCGTGATGGAACCGAGAACTGCGCCTGGTCGCGGGCCATCGACAGCTGCGACGCTACCGACGGATAGATGTGGATGCCGGGACCGCGTTCGTTGCGCGCGCCGAGGTAGACATCGCGGGTGACACCGCGGCCGGCGATCGAGAAGTGGTGCACGCCGCGGTAGTAATACTGGTGGCGGGCCTTGCTGATCTCGATCGCGCGCACCTTGAAGTCGGCGCGCTCTTCGCGGAATGCCAGGTGCAGCATCAAGTCCGTCGAGAACTCCTCGGCTGACGGCAGCCGCAGGTCGCGAGGATGCGCTTCTTCCATGACGAAGATGCCGTGGATCTTGTCGTCGAGTAGGCGGCGGCGGATCTCGAGCAGCGTCGCTCGCTTCTCGAAGTATTCGAGGTCCGTCAGCAATAGTCCGACGTTGTCGATCACGACCATGCGAACGGGCGCGACGCGTCGGTGGTTCTCGATCTCAGCGAGGATCCACTCGATGTCGATCGCCGTGCCGCGCGCGCTCTTTTGTGTCAGCGCCGCTGGCTTGGCCTGCGTCAGCACCAGCTTCGGTTTGTTGTTGGCGGCGGTCTTTGCGTGCAAGACCAGCTTGTTGGGAACTTCGCGCGGCTCGGTGGTGATATCCGCCGTCGAACGGAACCAATCGAAGTCGAACGCCAGCTTCTTCTCGATGCTGTCGGGCGAGTGCTCGACCGAGTAGTAGAGGAACGTGCCGTCGCCAGAGGTCAACCACGCCCGCACCACCATCTCCAGCGCGAGCAGGGTCTTGCCGGTGCCGGGGCCACCTGCGATGCAGGCAAAGGCCGCTGCATCGTCGGGATAACGGATACCGCCACCGAGGATGCCGTCGAGGCCGTCGATGCCAGTCTTCAGGATCGCGAAGCTCACGCAATAAGGGTAGGCATTGACGCCGCCCGGAGCCACAAAGGAGTCGCGCTCAGGCTTCGTTGGGCGCGGGTTGCCCGTCGCTTTGTGGATCGGTGTGACGAAGTGCCGCGCGGGTTGTGGAACTACTGCGGTCCGCACGCCAAGATTGCGTCCGTGCTCGAAGAACCGAATGACTTCTGCCGCCTTTGGCTGCTCCGCCACCCTGAACTAGAGACGGGTGCCTCTGATATTGCCGTCGGCGCGGGTCCGGCCGATCTCAGCCGCCGCGGCCGTACCCAGATTCTGCGCTGGATGGAATTGTTGAAGGACGTTGAGGTTGAGCGGGTCACGAGTGGCCCGCAGCCACAGTGTAACGATGCCGCGCGCGGGCTGGCTGAGAGCAAGAAGCTCGAGGTCGTTGTCGACTCCCGGCTGCGTGACCAGGAAATGGGGCAGTGGCAGGGCCGTTCGTGGCAAGAAATCATGCGTGACCAGGATGGCCCTGTGCGCACGTTCTTCAGCGAGTTCGGCGACTCCGCGGCACCGGGTGGCGAACGGCTCGGCGAGACCGTCGAACGCATGCTGCAGTGGTGGGCAGAGACGATGCCGAAGGTCGCTGGCAAGACGATCGTGGTGGTTGGGGCCGGCACGATCTTGACGGGCTTCGCCGCGGCGATGCTCGGCATGCGGCTGTCGCGTTGCCTGTCGTTGAACCTGCCATACGGCGGCATTGGCATCTTGGACGCGTTCGAGAACGGCGTGCGCGTCTCATCGTGGAACGCCGACGTCTGGCACTAGAGGTAACCAAGGTGCCTGATCACACCGTCACCTGACCACACCGTCACCTGATCACACCGTCACCTGACCACACCGTCACCTGACCACACAATGCGTAACGACGCCAAGCTCCTTGGCCCGCCGTTGCGAACCGACCGCATTCGTTCCGGTCGTCGCAGACTGGTGCGTGACTTTGTGGTCGAGGTCGAGGGCGGCGAGTTCACGATCGTGGCGTCGACAACTAGCGACTTCAGTTCGATCCCGTTCTTTGCGTGCTGGTTGGTGCGCTCGTCGAATTCGTAACCGCCTGGTGCCTGCGACGGTTGTCGCGGCCGCCTTCGACTTGGCCGCCTGCTACCAGGTCGAAGGGAAAGTGCGAGAGGACCGCGCGCGGTTTCGTTTCAGATGATTGAGTTGGTTTGTCGGCGCAGCCCTCTCATCACTAAGTAGTCCAGCAACGAGTTGCGGTTGCCGTTTGTCGTTAGAAATCTTGGCTGTGTCGCGGGAGCCAGTCTGCGAACCGCTACCGTGCGTGCGTGCAGCACGATGTGTCGAGGCGACTTAGGTGACGGCCACCGCAAGGCCACGCGTCATTGCGTTGGGAGCGAGCAACTTGACGCGGCTGTTGCCGGTCATGATGCGGGTTCGGTCCGCAGCGTGTGAGCCGCAGGCCACTGCCTGCGAGTGGTTTGTCGCTGCAGGCCTGGGGCGGTCCTATGGAGTCCGCACTCGGCTTTTTGGCCGGCAGTTGCCAGGCATGGATGACTGCGGTTTATGGTCCGCGCTGGCGGCCGCGGAGTCGCATTCGGCACGCGGCAACGCGATCGGCATTGTGACGGACGTTGGCAACGACATTTTCTACGGCGTCGAAGTGGCGCAGGTCCTGGCATGGGTGGAGCACGCCTTGCAGCGGTTGCGGCCGTTGGTCCAGCGACTGGTCATCACGGGTGTGCCGCCCAGTGTCTTCGAACTCGATGCGCTGCGGTTCTGGGTGATGCGTCGCATCATCGTGCCGTCCTGCACACTCGAACTCCTCGAAGGCAAGCGCCGCGCGACGGCTTTGCATGAGGGGTTACGTTGCTTGGCCGAACGCTACCAAGCGGTCTTCTATACCGGCGAACGGGACTGGTATGGCTGGGATGCGATCCACGTGAAGCGACGTCATTGGCGCACGTTCGTGGAGCAGGTGTTGGACGTGCCGCGGGCGAACGATCTGCCGCGTCTACCCAACCGTGACGGTCGGGTAAGGCCCGAGTTGCGCTGGTTGTTCGGGCGCGAGCAGCGTGTCGCGCAGCCGGCGGTGCAGTGGTCCGATGGTACGACGCTGTCGATCTACTAACCTGGCACCGGCGCGATGGCCGGTTGCTGGGGGCGGCGCAGACCTAGTTTTACAATCTCAGTCTGACTTCGGCGCCGAGCTGCCGGATGCCGACTCAGATGTGCCGCCGCTCGGCTTGCTGCCGCCGCTCGGCTTGCTGCCACCGCTCGACTTGCTGCCGCCGCTCGACTTGTCGCTGCCACTCGACTTGCTGCCACCGCTCGACTTGTCGCCGCCACTTGGCTTGCTGTCGCTGCTCGGCTTACTGCCCGCTTCCGTGTCCTTCTTCGCGTCGTTCTTGTAGGCGTCGCCGCGGTAGTCCGTCTGGTAGAAGCCAGAGCCCTTAAAGATGACGCCGGCGCCGGTGCCGATCAGGCGTTCAAGCTTGGACTTCTTGCACGACGGACACTTCTTCAATGGGTCCGAACTCATGCTCTGGAACTCTTCGAAGCGATGGCCGCAGGCCGAACAGGCGTAGTCGTAGGTAGGCATCGTCGTGCGTAGTTGGGAGGGCGGCGTTGGGAGGGCGGCGTCTAATTGTCTGTCAGCGTTCTGCCCGTCGGGATCTGTGGTCTTGGGTTGGCCATGGACCTCGACGGAGCTAGATTCTAGGTCGAGTTGGGCTAGTTAGTCCTGCGGCGGCGGGCCCGCGACAATCACCTTGCTGTGGCGCACCACGTGCTCGCCTAGCAAGTAGCCGGTTTGCACAACGCGCAGCACCTGGTTCTCGTCGACGTCGCCGTTCGGCTCAACGCCGAGGGCTTCATGATGAGCCGGGTCGAACGGCTTGCCGATCGCGTCGATCTCTTGCAGCCCATGGCGTTCGAGTGCGCCGCTGAGCAGTGTCTTGACCATGCGCACGCCTTCCACGAGGCCCGACGTCGCTTGTTCCTTGCTGCCGTCCTCGGCAGCTGTGTCGTAGGCCTGCAGCGCTAGCGCGAAGCTGTCGAGAACTGGCAGTAGTTCTTGCGTCATGCCTTCGACGACGCGACGACGGCTGTCGTCCATCTCTTGCCGTTGCCGGCGCCGGATGTTCTGCGTGTCGGCCATCGCTCGCTGCAGCTTCTGCTCCAACAGGTCGCGTTCGGCGCGAACTTTGGTCAGTTCGACTTCGTTAGCAGGGATCTCCACAATTGGTTCCGTCGAAGTTTCCTTCGCGTCTTGGCCTTGGTTCTCGGTGGCTTGGTTCTCGGTACCTTGGTTCTCTGTGTCAGCATCCGGGTTGATGCCGTCGGCGCTACTGCCGTCGGTTTGGCTCGGGTTGCTTTCGTTCGAGTTCCGCTCGTTCGACGTGCTGTCGTTCGAGTTGCTGTCAGTCGGGTTGTTATCGGTTGGATCGTTCACTGTCGGCTCCTGCTCGCTCACGAGAAGATGTCCTTCACTTTTTCGAAGATGGTCTTCTTCTGGTCCTTCTTGCTCTTCCTGCCGGTCTCAAGTTCATCGAACTTGGCCAGCAACTCAGACTGTTCGCTAGTGATCTTTTTGGGCACGGTCACCTGGATTTGAACGACCAGGTTGCCGCGGCCGTAGCCGTCGGGGCGAGGCAGGCCGTGGTTGCGAACGCGCAGCTTCTCACCGGGTTGCGTGCCAGCTGGGATCTTCATCGCGACCGATTCGCCAGTGATGGTTGGGATGTGCACTTCGTCGCCGGTGACTGCCTGGCGGAACGAAATCCTGGTCTGCATCAGCAGGTCATCGCCGTAGCGGGTGAAGACGTCGTGTTCTTTGACGGTCAGTACGACGATCAAATCGCCCGGTGGGGCGCCGCCTTCGCCAGGTTCGCCCTGGCCAGGGATGCGCTCGGCGTGACCATCTTGGATGCCGGCCGGGATCGTGATGTTGACTGGCGAAGACTTTGGCACCGCGCCGCGGCCCTTGCAGCTGACACACGGTGATTCGATCGTTTCGCCCTGGCCTTCACAGGTCGGGCAGGTCTGGCGCAGTTGGAAGAAGCCTTGCGAGCGAATGACTTGGCCGTGGCCTTCGCAGGTGCCGCAGGTCTTCTTCTTGGTGCCAGCCTTGGCGCCAGTGCCGCCGCACTTGCCACACGCCTCAGCGCGCTTCAGTTCGATGGTCTTCTTGACGCCAGTTGCGACCTCTTCAAGCGATAGCGCCAGTTCGACCTTGAGGCTGCTGCCGCGTCGCCCGCGACCGCGTCGGCCACCGCCGAAGATTTGGTCGAAAAAGCCGCCGCCGCTGCCGCCACCGCCACCACCGAACATGTCGCCGAACGCAGAGAAGATGTCTTCGGCCGAAGAGAAGCCCGCGCCGCCGCCGCCACCAGGACCGTCGACACCTGCGTGTCCATACTGGTCGTAGCGCTGCCTCTTGTCGCTGTCGCTGAGCACGGAATACGCCTCAGCAGCTTCCTTGAAGCGCTGCTCCGCGGCTGCATCGCCCGGGTTCTTGTCCGGGTGATTCTCGATCGCCATCTTGCGGTAAGCACGCTTGATGCTGTCGCCGTCGGCCGATCGTTCAACGATGAGAACTTCGTAGTAGTCGCGCTTGGAGGACATCAGTGTTGGCGCAGAAATGTGTGGGTTGGCTCAGGAGAGAGAAAGCTCCAGTGCCAACGGGTAAACGGCGAGGTGATCGCCTGTTCACCAAGTGCAAGAACACTTGAGGCCAGCCGGCTCAAGCCGGCATCCCCAAGTCCCTCAGGAGCAGCGCCGAAGGCGCCCTCCGTTCAGGTCAGTGCTGGCCAGTTGGCCAACCGTTCTCGACGCAGGTACTTTTCAGCAGCCCGAAGGAAAACATCGAGTTCGTTTCGAGCCCGGCGTTACCGGGCAAGGAACTAGCTCGTGCTGCCTTCGACAGCCTTCTTCTCTTCCTCGATGCTGGTAACCATGGTGTTGGTCGTCAGCATGAGGCCAGCGATGCTGGCGGCGTTTTGCAGCGCGCAGCGCACGACCTTGGTCGGGTCAACGACGCCGGCCTTGAACATGTCCGTCCACTCGCCGGTCAGCGCGTTGAAGCCTTCGTTAGGCTTCTTGCTCCTCGCTTCGTCGACGACGACCGAGCCGTCTTCGCCGGCGTTGGTCGCGATCTGACGCATCGGCGCTTCGCAGGCGCGTTTGATGATCTCGATACCGAAGCGAACATCACCCTTGGCATTGAGGCTGTCGAGCACCTGGCTGGCACGAAGCAATGCCGTACCACCGCCGGGCACGATGCCCTCTTCGACGGCTGCGCGGGTTGCGTTCAGCGCGTCTTCGATGCGCTGCTTCTTCTGCTTCATGTCGGCTTCGGTCATCGCACCGGAGCGCAGGATCGCGACACCGCCGGTCAACTTGGCGAGGCGCTCTTGCAGCTTCTCGCGGTCGTAGTCCGACGTGGTCTTTTCGATCTGGTTGCGGATGCTGTCAGCGCGATCCTTGATCTCTGCCTTCTTGCCGCCGCCGCCGATGATCGTGGTCGCATCCTTACTGATGCGGATCTTCGCGGCGCTGCCGAGGTGCGACAAATCAACCTTCTCAAGTTGGATGCCGAGCTCTTCGGAGATGTACTGGCCACCGGTGAGGGTTGCCAGGTCTTGCAGCATCGCCTTGCGACGATCGCCAAAGCCCGGAGCCTTGATGGCGCAGACGTTCAGCACGCCCTTGAGGCGGTTGACGACTAGCGCGGCCATCGCTTCCGACTCAACGTCTTCGGCGATGATGACCAGCGGCTTGCCGGCGCGAGAGACCGCTTCGAGCAGCGGGATCATCTCGCGAACGTTCGAGATCTTCTTCTCGTGAATGAGCACGAGGGCGTCTTCGAACGAGGCCTCCATGGTCTTCGGGTCGGTGATGAAGTACGGCGAGATGTAGCCCTTGTCGAACTGCATGCCGTCGACGTGCTCGAGCTCGGTTTCGAAGCTCTTGCCTTCTTCGACCGTGACGACACCTTCGGCACCGACCAACATCATTGCGTCGGCGAGCAGGTTGCCGATCTCGACGTCGTTGTTGGCGGAGATCGTGCCGACTTGAGCAATTTGCTCGCGGCTCTTGTTGTCGACCTTCTTGGCCATCGACGCGAGTTCCGTGCACACCGCGTCAACCGCGAGGTCGATGCCGCTGCGCAGGTCGTTCGGGTCGACGCCGGACGTCAGGTAGCGTTGGCCGATCGTCAGGATGGCTTCGGCGAGCACGGTCGCGGTGGTGGTGCCGTCACCGGCAACATCGTTGGTCTTGCTCGCGACTTCGCGAACGAGCTTGGCGCCCATGTTCTCGAAGGGGTCCTCGAGCTCTACTTCCTTGGCGACAGTGACGCCGTCCTTGGTGACCTGCGGGCCACCGAACGACTTCTCGATGATGACGTTCTTGCCGGCCGGGCCGAGCGTGACCTTGACGCACCTGGCGAGCTTCTCGACGCCAGCGACGGCCTTTCGGCGCGCGGCGTCGTCATACATGATCTGCTTACCCATGGCTTAGTTCTCCACCTTGGCAAGGATTTCGCTCTCGCGCAGGATCTTGAGATCGTCGCCGGCGACTTTGACATCACTGCCGGCGTACTTGCCGAACAGCACGATGTCGCCCTTCTTGACGTCAAGCTTCTGGCGCTTGCCGTTCTTCATGAGCTTGCCTTCACCGACAGCGGTGATCTTGCCGCGCTGCGGCTTTTCTTGGGCGCTATCGGGCAGCAAGATGCCGCCAGCGGTCTTCTCTTCTGCGTCGAGAACCTTCAATACGACGCGATCGTCGAGGGGGCGCAAGGATGCCATATTCAATTACTCCGGGGGTATGTGTTTGGTTGTGTAGGTAGCAGGCGTGCAGGGGGGATGTCGACGACTACATCTCGCCGGCTTCGCCGGCTGCGTGGTTGTCGTCCTGCAGGTCCGTGATCACGCAGTCCGTGGTCAACAACAGGGTGGCGATCGAGACTGCGTTCTGCAGCGCCGAGCGCGTCACCTTGGTCGGGTCGACCACACCAGCTGCGAGCATGTCGCAGTATTCCTTCGTCAGGGCGTTGAAGCCATACGTTGCACTCTTGTCGGCGAGCACGCGGCGAGCGACGACGGCACCATCGATGCCAGCATTCTCGGCGATCGCGCGAACCGGCATTTGCACAACGGCCTTCATTAGGTCGACGCCGAATTGCGCGTCACCCTCAATGGTCAGCTTCTCAATCGACTTCGCAGCCTTGAGCAGCGCAGTGCCGCCGCCCGGCAGGATGCCTTCGGCGATCGCAGCGCGCGTGGCGTGCATCGCGTCTTCGACGAGATCCTTGCGTTCCTTCATCTCCGTCTCGGTGTGGGCACCGACGCGGATTTCGGCGATACCGCCGGTGAGCTTGGCGAGACGCTCTTGCAGCTTCTCACGGTCGTAGTCCGACGTGGTGGCGTCGATCTCGCGGCGGATCTGGTTGGCACGGGCGTCGACTTCGGCGTTCTTGAGTTGCTTACCAACCGGCTTGATCGTGCAGGTGTCGGCGTCGATCACGACTTCCGAAGCCTTGCCGAGTTGGCGCAGTTGCACCTTCTCAAGGTCGAGGCCGAGATCCTTGAAGATCGCTTCGCCGCCGGTCAGGATCGCGATGTCTTGCAGCATGGCCTTGCGGCGATCGCCGTAGCCAGGAGCCTTGACCGCACAGATCTTGAGCACGCCGCGCAGCTTGTTGACGACCAGGGTCGCCAGCGCTTCGCCTTCAATGTCTTCGGCGATGATCAGTAAAGTCTTGTTCTTGTCCTTGAGTTGCTCGAGCAGCGGCAGGAGCGGACGGATGCTGGTCAGCTTGTCTTCGTGAACGAGTACGAGGCAGTCCTGCAGGTGGACCGTCATGTTCTCGTTGTCAGTGACAAAGTGCGGCGACAGGTAGCCACGATCGAATTGCATGCCGCGAACGATGTGCACTTCGGTGTCGAGGCCCTTGCCTTCTTCCACCGTGATGACACCGTTTTCGCCGACCTGCTTCATCGCGTCCGCGATGATCTTGCCGATCTCCGCGTCGTTGTTGGCCGAGATCGTCGCGACTTGGGCAATCGCCTTGTAGTCGTTCGCCGGCACCGGCTTGGCCATCTTCTTGAGAGCCTTAACCAGGCTCTCGCAGGCAGCCTTGATGCCCTTGATCAGTTCGGCATGGTTCACTCCAGCCGTGAGATAGCGCATGCCTTCCTTACAGATGGCGTGTGCGAGCAGGGTCGCCGTCGTCGTGCCGTCACCGGCCGCGTCGGCGGTCTTGCTTGCCGCTTCCTTCACGAGCTTTGCGCCCATGTTTTCGTAGCGGTCTTCGAGCTCAATCTCTTCCGCGACAGTGACCCCGTCCTTCGTGACTTGGGGGCCGCCCCAGCCCTTGTCGAGCACAGCATTGCGGCCACGGGGGCCTAGAGTGGAAACTACGGCCTTTGCCAACTTGGCTACGCCACGCAGAACGGCTTCACGCGCGTCGTTTTCGAAAACGAGTTGTTTGACCATCACAACCTAGGACAGATTCTGGATACTTAGGGGGTGGCAGCGGTGTCTGCTCGTTTGAGCAGACGTCTGTGCCGGTGAATGTCGCCGCAAAAGCAAAGGTGGTGCCGTCGCTGGAACAGTTGCGGATTGGGACTGTTAAAGGTTCGGAAGTCATGAACATAGAAGGCGTTAAGATTATCCTCCAACGACTGTTTGGGCGCGGCGCCGGGGCTGCTGCGCGACATTCTGTCAGCCCGCTCGTTCGCCCCGGTCTGGGCGTGCGCCATTCTGGCAGGGCGATGCTGGTTGCTGGCTTGCTGGCAGTCGCTGTCGCGGCGCAGGAAGTCCGGCTGGAGCTAGATCTTCGGTCTGGCCAGGTGCTGATCGCTTCGTCACTGAGCGGTTCGCCGACGACGGGGTTTGAGGCGCAGGTCGGTGCTCTGACGCAAAGCATCTTGGCGAGAGATCTGATCTCCGTGCGGGCGACCAGCGCCTATGCCCCCGAGCTGCTGCGGGTCGAACTGGTCGGAGGCGATGTTGTGCACGGAGCGATTGCTGGCGGTGACGACGCCGGAGACCGGCTCGAGTTGCTGTCGCCGATCCTCGGCAAGATCGCGTTGCCGATCGATCGTCTAGCCGCGTTGGTGCATCACGGCGTGCACCCAAACGATCAGATCCTGCCCGATGACGTCGATGAAGGCCTCTTCATGCGAACCGGTAGCGGCTACGACCTGGTCGCTGGCACGCTGCACCGCTTTGGCAGCCGCGGCATCAGTTTCCAGGCCAGTTCTGCAGACGGTCCACAGTGGTTCTCGCCGCGCAAATTCTCGGCGCTTCGGATTCGCGGCGGCGAAGCTCGTCAGGCGCTCGCGCCAATGACGTTGCTGACGCGCACTGCCGATCGGCTCGGCGTCACGATGAAGTCGTGCAGCGAGCAAGGCCTCGATGTTGTCATCGATGGCGGTAGCACGGTGCGCGTTCGTTGGGCAGACGTTGCCAGTCTTAGCTTTGAGAAGGACGTCATGCATCTGTCGGCGATGACGCCGTCGCAAGTGGTCGAGAGCGGCTTCGAAGGAGAGGTCGTGCACGCATGGCGTCGCGACCAAAGTGTTGTTGGTGGGGAGCTGTTGGCGCAGGGCCGCGCGTATGGGCGTGGGCTTGGCGTGCACAGTCGCAGCCGCTTGTCATTCAAGGTGCCAGTCGGTGCGACGCACTTTCGCACCCGGGTTGCCTTCGATGACAGTGTTGCTGACCTACCGATCAAGGCGCATGCCGAAGTGCGCGTGTTACTAAGCAACAAGCTGCTGTTCGAAAGCAGTGATCTCGAGCTTGGACAGGAGCCGCTCGATGCGGGGCTGCATGCCGTCAAGGCCGGCGCTACCATTACCCTAGAAGTCGACTTTGGCCGCGGTCGTGATCTGGGCGATCGCGTCAACTGGTTGTTGCCGATGTTCCTGATGCGTCCGCAATCGTGACTTGCTGATCCTGACCACCATCGTTGCCCTGCTGCTTGCGGCGCTCGGGCTTGCTGCAGTGCGCACCGCCCCGGCGTTGGCGCGGTGGTTTGCGCTGCTGGCGGCGGTTGCATTCGCCGTGGTGGTGAGTCTGGCGGACAACACGGCTGAGCGTGACGTGGCGATGCGTTCGCAGTCGGCAGACCTCGCCGGCACTGCGCAGGCTACCCGCACCGCGATGTTGTTGGCGGCAGCGGCCGCGGGGCCGCGCGTGAGCGAACTACAGTTGCGTTGGCAGCCGTCGTGGCAGAGCCCGGAGTCCACACAGGACTCGATCGTTGCAGCGCGCGATCCTGGTGGCGCGGCGCTGGGAGCCGTCGCGATGGCTCCGGTGTCGCTGCCGTTTGCACCGAGCGATGTGCGCATTCGGGCCATCTCTGAATTGCGCGTTGATCGCCCGGCCTTGTTAGAGATTGAAGTGGTTGGGCTCGATCAGCCACTGGCCGCCAAGTTGTCGGTGCAGGGCAGTAGTGCAACTGCGTATCGCGATGAATTGACGGTCGGGGCGACACCTGTTGCGGTTGCGTTCACTCCGGCGCAAGCAGGTCGCCACGAGGTCTCTCTGAAGATCCGTGTCGGCGGTCACGAAGTGTCGGTGTCGGGTGGCTTTGACGTTGTCGAACCCGAGGAAGTGTTGGTGGTCGATCCGAGCGGCGTGGTCGCGGCAGCACTGCGGGTGCAAGGCGAACGCGTTCGTGAATCGCAGTTGCTGCCAAGCGATTGGTCGAAGCACTCGCGCATCGTTCTTGGCCGCGCGCTGCCGGTGTCCGAGCAACAGGCGTTGGTGCGCGCGGTGCATGATGGCACGGGTTTGTTCGTCTTGGCCGGTGGCTTCGGTGCCGATGGCTCGCCGTTGCGAGACTTGCTGCCGATACGTGTGCTGCCAGAGTTGCCGGATGATGCAAGTGGCGAAGGCGCGTCACCGGGGGGCACTGAGCAGCCCAGGGACCAGCCGCCACCAGTAAAGCCGCCTGTCGACGCTCCGATTGATCCGCCGGTTGTCCCTCCTGGCGAGCCTGAGAAACCGTTGAACCCCGGCAGCACCAAGAATGCCAAGCCGGTCTCCAACGAGCCGATCGAAGTCGATAAGCATTCGATCGCTATGGTGTTGGTCGTCGACCGTTCGGGCAGCATGGGCACCAGGTTGCGTAACGGGCTCACCAAGATGAGCTACGCGAAGACGAGTGCGTTGCGAACGGCGCAGGCTCTCGATCGCGGTGATCGGGTTGGCGTGGTTTCGTTCGGCGACGTGGAGCGGGCGCGCGTTGAGTTGCCGATGACCGACGCGACCGAGCAGGGCTCCGTGCAGGCAGGCATTGAGAGGCTCGCGTTCTTCAACGAATACACCTACCTGCTAAAGGGCCTGCGTTTGGCGCACGGCATGTTGGCCAACGAACAGGCGGCCGTGAAGCACGTGGTCGTGATTAGCGATGGCGAGTTCAACGTGCAGCAATCGCTTCGCCGCGAAGCGTTCCTGATGAGCAGTCGGGGCAAGATCACGGTGTCGATCATCTCAATCATTGATGAGCACACCGATGCGGGCTTCCAAGCGAAGGCCAAGGATATTGCTGATGACGGCGGCGGCATGTTCATCGCTACCGCCAATGTCGAAGCGGTGCCGGTCATCGTCAGTTCCGAGGTGACGCGTGCGTTGCAGCGAGTTGGGCGCACGCCGCGCACGGACGGCAACGGCAACCAGCCGGAGCCGAAGCCGCCCGAGCAGGAACCTGACGAGCCCAAGCCCGACGAGCCAAAGCCCGACGAGCCAAAGCCCGAGCAGCCAGAGCCATCTGATCGCAACGAGCCAAAGCCGCAAGCCAGGCTGCAAGTGCACGCGGTAACAACGTCGCCGTTGCTCGAACCCGAACCGAATGCCTGGCCGACGCTCGGCAGCGCCGTTCGCGGCGAAGCGCCGCTCGAATCAAGGGTGCTACTGGTTGCCGGTAATGAGGGATGGCCGTTGCTTGCCTATGCCAACCGCGGTCTCGGTCGCGTCGGCGCGTTTGGCGCGGATCTCGGTGGCGATAGTGGTCGCGAGTTTCGTGAGGCAAGTGCGTTCCCGGGTTGGTTGGCGCAGTGGCTGCGCGCGACGTCGGCGGCGCGCGAGACGGTGCAGTCCAAAGATTTGCGCGAGCACGGTGATGTCGCGCCCCGGGCTCCGGTGCCGGCGGATGTGCGTTGGTTGCGTCGTGTCGGTGGTGGCGAGTTGTTGGCTTCCGGCTCGCCCCCTGAAGCGCCCGCCGTGCTGTCCGTTACCGGTTTGCAAGCCGCCCCGATCGAAGGCGAGAGCACCGTTGGCACGACCGTGGTTCGTCAGGTTGCCCGCGCTGCGCCGGCCTTGCTGTTGATCCTGTTGTTGTTAGCTATCGCAGAACATTGCATCAGCCGGTACGCGCTGCGGCGCGGCCGCAGCTGATCGCGTAACGTCTGCGACCAATGTCCTCTGATAGCGACCCAACCGCGGGGCAGTCTGCTGCCCGTAGCGCGGATTCCCGCACCCAAGAAGCACACCGTGCCCACTGGCGATGCAACATGCGTTTGACCCTCGGCTTGCTAGCTGTTTGGGCGATCGTCGGACTCGGTTGCGGGGTCTTGCTTGCCGACGTGCTCAATGAGTTCCGGTTCCTGGGCTTCCCGCTCGGCTTCTGGTTCGCCCAGCAGGGTGCGATCATCACGTTCGTCGTGTTGATCCTGATCTACGCCGTCGCAATGGGGCGCTTTGATCGCAAGCTCAAAGCCGAACTGCAACAGATCGCTGCTGAGGAGAACGCTTCGTGACCGTTCAGCAATACACGTTCTTGTTCGTCGGGGTGACGTTCAGCCTCTACCTGTTCGTTGCCTGGCGGGCACGCGTGCGCGACACCGGTGGCTTCTACGTTGCTGGTCGAGGCGTACCGGCGATTGCCAACGGCATGGCGACCGCGGCGGATTGGATGTCTGCCGCGTCCTTCCTCGGCATGGCGGGATCGATCTCGCTGCTGGGCTATGCAGGCGGGGTCTACCTGATGGGGTGGACCGGTGGCTTTGTCTTGCTGGCGATCTTGTTAGCGCCGTATCTGCGCAAGTTCGGCCACTTCACCGTGCCGGACTTTGTTGGTGATCGCTTCGAATCAGGAACGGCCCGTCTGGTGGCGTTGCTGTGCGCCTTGTTTATCAGCTTCACGTATGTCGCCGGCCAGATGCGTGGTGTTGGCATCGTGTTCGCACGCTTCCTCGAAGTGGACGTGACGGTTGGCGTCATCATTGGCATGGCGCTGGTGTTCGTCTACGCAACGCTCGGCGGCATGAAGGGCATTACCTACACGCAGGTCGTTCAATACTGGGTGTTGATCTGTGCCTTCGTCATTCCGGTGGCCGCGATCAGTTGGCAACTCACCGGCCAGCCGGTGCCGCAGTTGGGTATGGGCAGCGTCGTTACCGGTAGCGGCTCGCCGGGAGCAGGCGAACGTCTGCTCGACATCCTCAATACGATCCACGAGGACCTTGGCTTCCCCAGCTACACCGACGCGTTCACCGGTAGTTGGGATCGCACCAACGTGTTTTGCACGACGCTGGCGTTGATGGTTGGCACGGCGGGCCTGCCGCATGTCATCGTTCGCTTCTACACGGTGAAGAACGTGCATGCCGCGCGCTGGTCGGGCTTCTGGGCGTTGCTGTTTATCTCGATGCTGTATTTGAGCGCACCGGCGACGGCCGCTTTTGCCCGCTACTACGTCATCAACAGTCTTGATGGCAAAGTCGCATCCGAACTGCCGAGCTGGTACACAACTTGGTCCAAGATCGGCTTGATCATTTGGCTCGATGACGGCGACGGCAAACTCGCGTATCGCGGCGATGCACGTCCCGGCGAGAACGAGTTGTTTCGCATCGGCAAGCTTTCCAAGACGGAGTTCGCCGACATCACGACCGAGCATCAGCAATGGCTCGATACCAGTGGTGATCAGGGCGCGGATGGTCGCGTGATCATGACCGCACGGAATTTGGATGGGCCCGACGCCGACATCCTGGTGTTGGCGATGCCGGAGATGGCCAACTTGGCCGCGTGGATCATCGCGTTGGTTGCAGCCGGTGGATTGGCAGCGGCGTTGTCTACCGCGTCCGGCTTGTTGCTGGTGATCAGCAGCAGCATCGCGCACGACTTCTACTATCGGATGATACGGCCGGATGCGACCGAAGCGCAGAGGTTGAAACTGTCGCGCTGGGCCATTGGCGTTGCGGTTGTGATTGCTGGGATCGTCGGAATCTACCCACCGGGCTTCGTGGCACAGGTGGTGGCGTTCGCCTTCGGTCTGGCCGCGTCATCGTTCTTCCCGGTGTTGGTGCTCGGCATCTTCACGGTGCGAGTTGGCACGGTTCCAGCGATTGCCGGCATGGTGTCTGGCATTGGCTTCACCGCGAGCTACATCATGTGGACGGTCTTCCTTGGTGGTGAGCGATGGTGCTTCGGCATCGGACCGCAGGGCATCGGCACGATTGGCATGCTGGTCAACTTCGCCGTCGCTGGTGTCTTGACGCCGTTCTGCAAGCCGCCGTCCGCTGCGGTGCGCAAGTTGGTGCAGAGCATTCGTGAACCTGAGGACGACCAGTCGAACCCGCCGGTGGTGCACTAACGGGGTGCACTATTGGAGTGCACTAACGATGGGCACTCTTGGCTGGTGCGGATCGCACATGTCGACGACTCGACCGGAGCTGGCAGGTGGGCTTCGGGAGTCGATGTGATGCTCTAGGCGTCGAATGGGCGACGGATGCTCAAGGCACTGCGCCGAGCGCGCGACTACAGCGACCGCAAAAAAGCGATCAGGGCTTCCTGATCTGCTTTGCTCAGGTCTAGCTTCTTGACCCTGCGGTCGAGGTTGGAGTTGGCGTTGCCCCCTCCTACGTAGAACGCCACGACGTCTTCTAGGGTCGCCAGCGAGCCGTCGTGCATGTAGGGCGCCGTCATACGAACCGATCGCAGAGTCGGCGTCTTCCACTTGCCGGCGTCCTGCTCGTTCTTGGTCGCTGCCATGCGGCCGGGTTCTGGCTTGCCGCTGCTCGCGCCGATTCCGCTGCTCGCGCCGACGCCGGTGTTGTGAAACGCCTCGTCAGTGAACAGTGGCGGCGTGTGGCACTTCCAACACGCACCTTTGCTCTCGAAGATCCATTGGCCGTGTCGTTGTTGCGCCGTCATCTCGGCAACCTCGCCGAGCAAGAAACGGTCGTATGGCGCATCGCCAGTCACGATGCCGCGCACGAACGTTGCCAGCGAGCGGCGCAGCGTCTTGGGGTTGGGCTCGCTTGCAAACGTTTCGGCAAACGCCTGCTTGTAGTCGGCGTTGGCGCGCAAGCGGGCGATGGCGTCACTCAGCTTGAGGTCCATCTCGTTCGGGTCTTCGATCGGCTCGAGCACAAACGCTTCGATCGAAGCACTGCTGCCGTCCCAGCGTTGCAGCGTGCCGTAGCCGCGGTTGAACAACGATGGTGCGTGGCGCAGTCCGCGCTTGCCGTCGACGCCGGGTGGCAGCTTGTCCGGATGCGCGAAGCCGTTCGCTGCTAGATGGCAGCTGGCACACGTGACCGTGTGGTCCTTGCTCAGGATGCCGTCGTGGAACAAACGTTTCCCGAGCGCGAACATCGCTTCGGTTGGCACGTAGTTCTGGGGCAAGGGCATCGCAGGCAAGCCCTTCGGCGGAGTTTTCAAGAACGCAAACGATGGCGTCAGCGCGTTCGCTTGCTTGGGGACTTGGCTGTCTTCGGGCGAGACAACTGCCGACTTGGCGTCGCCAGCCTGGGCCGCAGCCGCAGCGACCAGCAACGTAAGGCTGAGGAGCGTGCGTGCCACGAGCACCATGTTATTCGGCCCCGAAGCTCATGCGTGTGCTCGACTGGAACATCTCGCCGGCGTCGAGCACGATGCTGGGGAAGTTGCTGTGATGCACCGCGTCTGGATGGTGCTGCGTCTCGAGGCAAACGGCACTACGTTTTGCATAGGACTTGCCGCCCTTGCCGATCTGACCGAAGAGGTGATTGCCTGTGTAGACTTGCAGCGAAGGCTCGGTGGTTTCGATGCTCATCGACCGACCTGTGCCGGCGTGGTGTAGCACGGCAGCCGGCCGCATGGTGCCGGTCGCGCCGTTGAGCACGAGGTTGTGGTCATAGCCAAGCGCTGCCGTGGCTGCCATCGAGTCGATGTGCAGTCCAAGTGGCGTCGCCTTGCGGAAGTCGAGTTGCGTCGCGATGACGGTCGCCAGTTCGCCGGTTGGAATCAGCGTGTCGTCGGTTGGCGTGTAGCGGTCCGCGTGCACCTGCAGCGTGTGGTCGAGCACGGTCTTGGCTCCGGCGCCACCGAGGTTCCAGTAAGCGTGGTTGGTGAGGTTGACGAGCGTGCGCTTGTTGGTGCGCGCTTCGTAATCGATCTGGAGCTGTTCGCCGGCCAACAGCGTGTAAGTCACGGCGACATACATTTCGCCGGGGTAGCCTTCTTCGCCATCCTTGCTGAGGTAGGTGAATCGCACGGCCGGTGCGCCGCCAGCGCCACGCATCGTTTCTG
The DNA here is from genome assembly GCA_051278165.1 of Planctomycetota bacterium. GTDB lineage: Bacteria > Planctomycetota > UBA1135 > UBA1135 > UBA2386. Next base: position 25,661 of record JBNMNW010000010.1, read on the forward strand.
CCTGCCAGTGCACCCTGTCGAAGCTGCGGGCGCCGCCACCGTGTAGGTGGTTGGCACCGTTGTTCTTCTCCAGCACGTAGTTGTAGTCATCGAGCTGGAACGTGCCGTTGGCGATGCGATTGCAAACGCGCCCGGTTGTGCAACCAAAGTACTGGTTGTCGTCGGTCTCGTAGCCCGACACATCGTCGAAGCCGAGGATGACGTCGTCGACGATGCCGGCGCGATCGGGTGTGCGAACGGCGACGAGCGTGGCACCGTGGTCGGTGACATCGATCTGCATCTTACCGTTGGACAGCGTCCAAAGCGTGGCCGGCTGGCCCAGCTTGTCCGTGCCGAAATGACGGGAAGTGATGGCGGTGTCGGAGGATGAGGTCATCGAAGAGCAGGCGGTGAGCAGAGCCAGTAGGGCAAGGTGTGGACGCATCATGGGTGGGGGCAGGTTAGTGCATGCACGTCCACGGACAAAGTCCGTCGGGCCGGCCGTGCTGCCAGCCATGGTTAGAACGGGCGGTCGGTGGCAATCTTGACCTGGATACGTGCCCAGAAGATGCGGCCTCGGTGTTCGTCTGATCCTCGGCGCGCGAGTCCAGGTAGGCGTCGACGTGTGTGGCTAGCGAATGAGCGGTCGGTGCATCTTGCGTGGTTGCGGCTTGCCCGCCGGACACGGCAATCAAGAAGGGTAGCGCGAATCTGGAGTCGATCCTTCTTCGTAGGGGGTGTAGTCGTGAGCCGCGTGTTCGTCTCGCGCATCGGGGTGATGGTCATCGATGCGTTGGATCAGCGTGATCTTGACGGCGATCGACGCGCATGCGAACAGCACCGCAAGCGGCAGCCATAGGCACGTCATGATGCCGACCGCGACACTGTAGATTGCCCAGCCAATCATGAAGAACCAGAGCAAGCCAGGAACCGACATGACGCCGAGCCAGATGCCAATGATGAGTGGCCCATGAACGGCGATGTAGGCCACAGCAAGGATGCCTAGGCCGCGCGGTAGCAGTTGTCTGGTGTGGCGCAGTTCGCCGAGTAGGTGGAAGCCGTCGCTGGTGACGGCCTGCACGATGACTAGCGCCTGCCAGACAGCGAACGTCGTTATTACCAGTAGCGTCGCAGCCAGCCAGGAGAGCGCTGGAATGATGATCGTGGGGTTCCACGTAGGCTGCAGATAGAACGTCGATGCGTACTGCAGCGGCAGCAATGTCAGCGCCTGGTCGGCGAGCAAGTAGCACCCGCATGGCACCAGCAAGTCCTTGTGCCGCAGCACCAGTTTGGTGGCGCGCGGCGTCACGAACCACAGCAGGCAAACTCCGGCAGCAGCGGCAGCATCAGCCAAATCGATCTGGTGCGTTCGAGAGTGCCACTTGGCGGCTACGCAAAACGGGCCGCCTCATCATCGATGGGGCGGCCCGTTTTGCTTGTGGTGACTGTGACCTGCGAGAAGCCAGTGATCTGCGAGAAGCCAGTGATCTACGAGAAGTCTGTCAGTCACCAAGAAGTCAGTCAGCTACTAGGAGCTGGCCTTCTTCATCTTGCGAAGGCGAAGCTTCTTCGTGCCCTGCATCGCCGTTTCGACGACTTCCTTGGTGACCAACTTCGAGTCCCTGACGAACACGAGGGCCTTGCCATTCAGACCGTTCGGGTGAACGCGAATAACACCGGGGAGCTTGCTCAAGACGTCACGCGTCTCGATTGCCGTTCCCATTCAACCAAGCCCTGCGATCGAGCACTCGTAGACGATCTCGGCCTTCTCGACCTCGACTTCCTTGAGCATCTTGATCTTGACGCTCTTCTCGTTCTTCTTCTCGAGCCACAGGTTGAGATCCGCGATCTCAGGCGTTCGCTTCTTGCTCTTCAGCTCGAAGTAGCCGACCCCAGTGGTGTCGAAGACGAGGTTCTTGATATCTTTGTGCTTGGTGAGGATCGAACTGACCCTCTTTGCTTGTGAGGCAGCGCCTCAACCAGAGATACCAGAGGCTTCAATTCGCCAGAGCTTCTCGGTGTCTACCTTCGGCTTCACTTGCTGACCCTTCGTTTGGGCTATAGCAGGAATCGCGAGGGCGAACACCGCAAGCATTGCACTTGCAGTCAATCGCATCAATTTTGCTCCTTCATAGGGGGCTAGGTTCCGGCACGGACGTCCCGAGCCAGCAACTGTTATCGGCGATTAGGCGGGTGGTAGCAAACCCCCAACTACCAGAAACACCTGCCAGCGAGTGTATCGGATAGGTGTCACGGCCCAGGATCCGGGTCATACGCCTTGGTGGTGGGTGGTATGCACCGAGAATCCGGGTGGCGGCGCCATGGTCGTCAGGTTGGCGATATGGGGCGGTACCATCTTGGCTGAGCGGTGCATCGCAAACGCTCCGTTTCGAGGCCGCCTGGGGGCTCAGAGTTCGCCACCAATCCCAGGCGCCGCTGCCGCTGCTGGTAATCAGCAGCGGTCACGGAGCAGGCGCCGGCAAAGGCCAGCAGCTACTAGCGCTTCGGGCCAGCGCCCTTGATGGCGTCGCTGGCGCGGTCGGCGAAGGTCTCGAAGTTCTTGTTGAACAGCGAGGCGAGGTGCTTGGCCTTCGTGTCGTAAGCGGCCTTGTCGGCCCACGTGTTCTTCGCGATCAGTAGATCGTCCGGCACGTTGTTGCACTTGGTCGGCACGACCAGCCCGAAGATCTCGTCGGTGACGGTTGGCGCGTTTTGCAACGAGCCGTCGTGGATGCTATCGAGGATCGCGCGCGTGTGCTTGAGGCTCATGCGAGCGCCGGTGCCGTAGGCGCCGCCACTCCAGCCGGTGTTGACCAGCCACGCGGTCGAACCGTTCTTGGCGATCTGTTCGGCGAGCAATTCCGCGTACTTGGTCGGGTGCCAAACCATAAAGGCTGCGCCGAAGCACGCCGAGAAGGTCGCTTCCGGCTCGGTGACGCCCATCTCGGTGCCGGCAACCTTGGCCGTGTAGCCACTGATGAAGTGGTACATCGCCTGCTCCGGTGACAGCTTGCTGACGGGCGGCAGAACGCCAAACGCGTCACAGGTCAGGAAGATGACGTTCTTCGGGTGGCCGCCAACACACGGGATCTTGGCGTTCGGGATGTATTCGACCGGGTAGCTGCAGCGCGTGTTCTCAGTGATCGACTGGTTGGTGTAGTCGATGACGCGGGTGTCTTTGTCGTAGACGACGTTTTCGACAACCGAGCCGTAGCGGATCGCGTCCCAAATCTCGGGCTCACTTTCCTTGCTGAGGTTGATGCACTTGGCGTAGCAGCCGCCTTCGATGTTGAAGACACCGTCGTCACTCCAGCCGTGCTCATCGTCACCGATCAGCGAGCGTGCCGGGTCGGCCGACAGCGTCGTCTTACCAGTGCCCGACAGGCCGAAGAACAGCGACACGTCGCCATCCTTGCCTTCGTTGGCCGAGCAGTGCATCGACATGACCCCGGCCTTCGGCAGCAGGTAGTTCATGATCGTGAAGACACCCTTCTTCATCTCGCCCGCGTATTGCGTGCCGAGGATGACGAACTCGCCCTTCTCGAAGCTCAGGTCGACTGAGGTCGAGCTGCTCATCTCGTTGGTCAGCGGGTTGGCCGGGAACAGGCCGCCGTTGAAGATCACGTAGTCCGGCTCACCGAAGCTCTCGAGCTGCTCGGCAGTGGGGCGGATCAGCATGTTGTGCATGAACAGCGCGTGGTAGGCGTTCAGGCAGATGATGCGGATCTTCTTCTGGTGCTTGGGGTCCCAGCCAGCGAAGCCGTCGACGACGTAGATTTGGTCGCGCGTGTTGAGAAAATCGACGGCGCGGCGCTTGTTGATCTCAAAGGTCTTCTCCTTGAGCTTGATGTTGACGCTGCCCCACCAGATGTCATCACTCGAAGGCGCGGCGTCTACAATGCGCTTATCTTTGGGCGAGCGACCCGTCTTGTCGCCGGATCGGGCAGCGAGTGCGCCGCTGCTGACAATCTCACCCTCGCCACGGGCCAGGGCCTGCTCGTAGAGCACGGAAGGCTGGGCGTTGCGGAGGACGTTTTGGACCGAGATGCCGTATTGGGAAAGATCGACGGTGGGCATGGGGACTTCTAATAATTCAGGGTCAGCGATCCGGCGCGTCCGAATCGGCGAAACAAGCTATCCTGGTGGGGCGGAAGGGTCCAGTGCCACGCGGGACTTGCGATTCGCCAGACGAAAACTGCTTGCACGCTCCTTGGATCAGCGCTAGCGTCCCCGCCCGATCTACGCACCCGTAGCTCAATTGGATAGAGCACCTGACTACGGATCAGGAGGTTAGAGGTTCGACTCCTCTCGGGTGTACCATCTGCCGCTGTCGGCAGGTGGTGGTGACTGGCTGATCCGGCTGGCTGATTCGACTGCTTGATCCGGATGGCTGATCCGATTGCCGCGAAGGCAGTAAACGTCATCAGCAGCGACGCCATTCGAGCAGTCGCGACACGAGTCCCGCAGCCACAGCGCGATTCCAGCAGCAAGGCCTCTCCAGCAGCGACTCCCTTGAGCAACGCCGCACGGGTCGATACGCCGAATGCTGAGAGTCCGGTGAGGTGGGATTGTTTCCTGGCATTCCCCAGCCAGGTAAGACCCAGCTCAGTAAAGATTCAGTCGAGTGAGAAATCGATTTCGATGACCCGTTCGTCTGCGACTGTGACCGTGACCCAGTCGGAGTGGCAGCGGCCACCGTCGCTATGGCGGAACACCAGGGTTCCTGGCGTGTGCCATTCGCCGTCGGATGTTTGCCAGCCGGTGCCTTGCGGGTGGCCGGCGGTGATCGTCAAGCCTGCAGTCGTGCTCGCGACGAGTAACGCCAGCGTATTGGGCTGATGGTTGTCGTTCGCAGGTTTATCCCCCGGTTAGGCACGGTCACTGGCTTCAATGTCGATGCGTGCCCGTGCGGCCGTCGCGTCGCGTACCGCTTGGGCAAACTCTTCGGCTTGCACTTGGGGGACGGAGATCTCGACGTCCACCTGGGTGCCGTAGTCGGACTTCTGTGGCTGCAGAGCAAACGTGTTGAGCACGGCTGCGAGTGCGCCTGAATCTTCGTAGGCGTGTTGGATGTGGATGGTCGCGTGCGGAATGACCTCGACGATGTCCGCAAGCTGCAACGCTTCTTGCGCGGCACCACCGTAGGCGCGAACGAGGCCGCCGGTGCCGAGTTTGGTGCCGCCGAAGTAACGGCTCACGATGACTAGCACATCGGTCAGGTCCTGGCCGTCGATGTGCTTCAAGATCGGGCGACCAGCTGAGCCACTCGGCTCGCCGTCGTCACTGTATCGAAAGTCATTGTCACCGCGCCCGAGTCGCCAGGCATAGGCGTGATGGTTGCAGTCGGACATGCGTGCTCGAACGGCTGCGAGGTGGGCTTCGATCTCGGCGGCGTTCTTGACCGGGAACACGTTTGCGATGTGACGCGATCCTTTGATCTTGTCCGGCTCGTGTTCTAGCGCTTCGGCAATCGTTCGGAAACTGTCGGACATTGGTTGCAGTCAGTGTGCCAGCCGATCGCGGAGCGACAAGCCCGTCGCCCGGTTGCTTGCCCGTGACCGAGCCTATTTTAGGGGTTTGAGCGACTGCAGCAGTGTCGGCAGCAACTCGGACACCGTCGGGTGGATCGGCATGGACTCGGCGACCACTCGATACGAAGCCCCGGCATACATCATGTTCAGCAGCGAGTGTACGATCTCGTCGCCTTCGATGCCGTGCACGGTGGCGCCGAGGATCTGCTCCGAATCCGCGTCGACGAGCACTTCCATGAAGCCATGGGTTTCGCTGCGTTCTTTCGCACGGCCGACCTGTGCCATCTTGCGATGGCCAATCAGCACGTTGCGACCCGAGGCGCGTGCTTCCTGTTTGTTCATGCCGACGCGGCCTAGCGGCGGGTCGACGAACAAACCGTAGGCAAGATGGCGGTCTGAGACCTTGCGACGCGCGTCGTCGAGTAGCTGGTTGGCGGCGATCTCGTAGTCGTTGTAGGCGGTGTGCGTGAATGCGCCGCGGCCGTTGCAGTCGCCGAGCGCCCAGACACCTTCGACCTTGGTGCGCAGCGTGTCGTCGACCTGCACGTAGCCGCGCTTGTCGAGTTTGATGTCGGTGTTCTGAATGCCGAGGTCGTCGGTGTTCGGTTGGCGGCCGACGGCGAGCAATAGGTGGCTGCCTTCGAGCCATTCCGGACTGTCGCCGCAGCTTAGTTGCACAGCGACCTGGTCGCCGCGTCGTTCGCCGGACAGACAGTTGGCGTCGGTGCGAATCGTGATGCCTTCTGCTTCGAGCGACTCATGAACCGACTGGCTGACGTCTTCGTCTTCGCGAGCGATGATGCGCGGGCCACGTTGCACGACGGTGACCTTGCTACCGAAGCGGCGGAAGATCTGCGCAAACTCCAAACCGATGTAGCTACCGCCGACGACGATCAGGTGTTCGGGCAACTCGGTCAGTTGCAGCATCTCGACGTTGGTCATCGCGCCACAGTTAGCGAACGAATCCGGCACGATGGGGCGGCCGCCGACGTTAAGAAAGATCTGCGGTGCTTCGATCAATTGCTCGCCAGCGCGGATCGTATCGTTTGCTTCAAAACGCGCTTGGCGGCGGATGACGGTGACGCCGTCGAGTCCCTCTAGCCAGTCTTCGACGCCCTTGTTGGAAGCGCCCGAGATCTGCTTCATGCGGTCGTGCACGCGTTGCATGTCGACCTGGACTTCGCCGTCGATATTGACGCCGAACTCGGCTGCGCGTCTCGCGACGTGGGCGGTGCGGGCGCTGGCGACGAGCGCCTTGGTCGGGATGCAGCCGTTGTTGACGCAGGTGCCGCCGAATAGCGACTTCTCGACGATGGCGACTTGTTGGCCTTCGCTAGCGAGTCGCGCCGCGAGGCTGGGGCCGGCCTGGCCAGTGCCGATAATGATGGCGTCGAACGATAGGGTGACCATGGCGCGACGATGTCGGACACGGGCCTGCTTGCGCAAGCACGATGTCGGCGTTCCGAACCGCTTGCCAGAGTCCGTTGCGCTGCAACTGCTACTGCTCGATCATTAGCTGCTCAGAAGTCGCTACTTCGGCGGCGGTGCTTTCGCCGACCATGTCGTCGCGTCCCATTCCCCGAAGCGGTCGAAGCCCGATAGATACGGGTAGTTCGCTGCCGGGCGGTGCCGTTGGCTGCGCCACGTCTGTTGGATCGCCATCGCCTTCCGCGCGACCTCGAGGTCGCCATCGCGCTCGGCGACGACCCGCGCAATCTCAATGGCGCCAATCGACCATTCCGAATACGAAGAGCCAAACGCCCACTGCACCAACGTCTCATCGCGCGAACGCCACTGCGCGTCGGTGAACGGCGCGCCTTTCAGCCAGCGCATCGCCATCGCGATCTGGTTGCCGCGCTCGTCAATCAGCCAGCCGTGCTTGACGACGTTGACGGCCAGCGTTTCGGCAAGTTGTCGAGCGTGCCTGTTGCCGGTCATGCGGTGATGCGCGGCGAACCCGACTGCGGCGATCGCGTCTTGCCATGGATTCCAGAAAGCGTGCTTGCCGTGCAGAAGGCGCGCGTCAGGGCCGCTGACCGCCATTGGGCGCACCCGGTTCTGTTCGAATTTGCGGCCGAGCCACTGCTTGTAGTAGACACGGTCCATGCGCTGGTCCATGCGTTTGCGCAACTTGTCGTTGTCGGTGACGCACAGGTTCCATGACGCGGCCAGCGCGACGCGGCCGGCTCCACGTGGGGCACCGGCGTTGGACGTCGTGTGCTTCGGATCGAGCGTTTGGCCAGCCAGGTAGAGTCGCGCTTCGTTTTCTAGTTCGAGTCGAGCCCAGTGCGAGCCGGTCAGCAATGCGTAGGCAGCTAGATAGTTGCTTGACCAGTGTTGGCGGTCCTTGCCGGTCCAGCCATGGGACTCTGGTGAAGGCTCAGGGACAGGTTTGCCGAGCCGGTCTTTGCTGACGCCGCCATGCCAGTGCGTGCGGCCACTCCATACGACCCAGTCCGGATGCTTGGCGGGATCAACCGGTGTCGCATCGGTTTCGAAGAAGTGCACGGGGCGACAGGCTTCTTGAAGAACCGACATTTCGACTTCGAGCAGCATGCTCGGCACGCCGCTCCATGCGATCGGTGAAAGCTTGCAGACGCCGAAGTCGTCTTGGTCGCCGGTTTGGCCAGCCATGCGTTGTAAGCCGTGTGGTCCGACACCAAACGGGTCCTGGCCTGGGCGTTCGCGTGAGGTGAACGCTTTGTGTCGGGCCGCGAAGTGCATGCGCAGCTTGTTGCCAGCGAGCCAAGGCGGTGGTGCGGGCACAACGCCGAACGGTCCGAATGCGCCAGTGTCTCGCCATGAGGTCGCGGCGAGTAGCGGTGCGGTCGCGACGGCGCGCAGGGTCTCATCGCCAACGCGGCTGCCGTCGGGCGGGGGCACCATGACGCCGGCGCGACGCAGGCCTTGGCCGTCGCCGAGCACGCCGTTCTGCAGCAGCACGCAGCGGCTGCCGTAGTTGGTCATGCCTTGCCGGACGCCGAGGAAGCCGGAGTGGCGGAGTACGATGCCCATGCCTCGGCATTCGACGCCGATCTCATCGAACTTGCGTTGCATCGACTTGCTGGTCGGGTCGGAGAAGAACACGGCGAGGCTGATGTCGGCGTGACGCTGGTCGCGCCATGCGGTCACGATCAGTTCGGCGACCAGGCCTGATTTGCCGATGCGTGCTCGGCGCAGTTCGACCCGGCGCATCGCGTTCTTCTCGAGGTCGCGCACGCGTGTGGCTTCGACTCGTTCGACCGACTTACCGCGGCGCACGACGAACGTGATGGTCGCTGTCGGCATCGTGATTGACTCGTCGCCGAAGGTATGGTTGCCGGCTAGCAGAGGCACGCGCAGTTCGGACAGGCGCGGCACCTCGGCTCGGAACAGGCAAAGCGCCTGGCGCCACGAGCGGTCGGGCCAGCGCGCGCCAAACGGTTGCCAGACCGTGTGGTAGTCGCCGGCCATCAAGCCGGGATTGTCAGCGGCGATTCCCTGTGCGAACGGCACGACCACCGCGACTCCTTGACGGCGCGCGAACGGCGAGAGATTCTGCAGCACGATCTCGCGTTGGAACTTTGGCTTCGCTGGCTCAGTCTCCGGGACTTCAGGTTTGCCGGCTTCAGGATTACCTGCGGCGGTCTTCGGTGGCGGCGTCTCGGGCTCTTGTGCCCGGACAGTAATCGGGAGGGTTACCACGATCCAACTCAGGAGCACCAAGCACATGCCATGCATGGAGAACGATCATCGCTTACCGTTCTAGCAATGCGACCCCTCGCTTATTCCTTGCTCGCCGTCTTGGGCATTCTTGCTTACTTGCCCGCCCAGAACTCGGGCGCGCAGGACCCGGCTGCTTTAGCCGTGCGCGATGCCGAACTCTCCCAGAAGGCCGTGGTTGGCCTGCATGAGCTGGCCGATGCCTTGCAGTCACAAAAGCAGCACCTGCGGGCGCTCGAGATGCGGCGCACGATCTGGATGGACTATGACCCCGAAGATAAAAGGGCCCGGGAGAAAACCGGCTTCCTGCAGGTCGGGGCGGCTTGGCGTGTCGATGGCGATGCGCTGGTGCTCGACCGCAATCTGAAAGGCAAGCGCGGCAAGATTTCGAAGATCGACCGCGACCTTGAAAAGCTGACCAAGATCTTGCTCAAGGAGCATCGTGAGTTGGCCGAGGCATGGGGCGAGGCTGGCGACAAGTTGCGCGCTGGCAAGCACTGGCAGCAAGTGTTGCGCTTAGTGCCCGGCGATGAGCAAGCGGCGCAGCTGTTGGCGATTCGTGAGTTTGAAGGCTTCAGCGGCACGGATCACGAATTGCGCATGCTGCGCCGCGGTCGCGCGATCCATCTCGCAAGTGACTGGCTCAATCGCTTTGAGTTCCCGGTGACCGACCTCAAGGACCAGCGCTTGCCGCTACTCGAGGCGGCGGGTCTTGCGCACAGTGGCGTGCAGACCGAATTCTTTCGCGTCTGGGGATCGATCCCGGTGACCGACCTCGAGGTTATCGCGCGCGATTGCGAACGGTCGCTGCTGTTGGCGCACACGATGTTTGGCGTCTCGACCGGTGAGATCTTTAAGCCGCGTCGCCTTCGCAACTACGTGTTCGTTAAGGATCAGGGCGAATACGCCGCGATGCTCGACGTGTGCAAGAACCAGTTCCCCGAAGACCGCTTCGTGTTCTTGCGCGATTCGGTCGACATGTGCTTCCTTACTCACGGTGGCGAATCGCTGCGCGTGCACAAGAGTAACCTCGGTTTGCCGGTGTGCCGTGACCATGCGGTGCGCGGCGTCATGCAGGATGCGGTCGGCGTCAAGGCGGACGGTTTGTGGGAAGGCCTTGGCCATGCTGCATGCGGCTTCTTGTTTGGCCAGACGCTGTGCTTCATGGAAGAGCAGCTGAAGGAAATTACGTCAGCGAGCCACACCAAGCGGCGGTTGGCGCCAGACCTCGAGACATGGATGAAGATCGCGACCGAGTCGGCGTGGTCAAAGAGCGATACGCGCACCAGTGAGATCGTGTTGATCAAGGCCGCGCGCTTTACCAATGAGCAGCGCGTCAAGTCGTGGGCGATCTGCCACTACTTCGCGCATTGGCGGCCGCAGTACATCGTTGAACTCGATGCGTGCAAGACCGAGTTCATCCGCACGCCGCCAGACATCGAGAAGGAGTTTCTTCGCCGCACTGGCTACGAGCTGCCAAAGATCGATAGCGAGTGGCGTTCGTTCTGGGCGCGCGGCGCGCAACTGCGCACCGCGATGACTCGCGATCCGTTGCCAAATAAGAAGGCCAAGAACCGCAAGGCCGTCGAGCGTTCGCGTGGCTTGGTCGACGCGATCAATCAGGTGCGTGCCGAATCGCGGGTTGGGCCGCTCGGTTGGTATCTCGATGCGTCACCCGACTTCGTGTCGGTGCGCCGCTACGAGAAAGCGCTGGCGGCTGCCGAGAAGGAACTGAAGAAGCGCATCAAGTCGGCCAAGGGCAAAAAATACGAGCCGGTAGAGTTCCCGGCGCTGCCAGCTTCGGTTGGTAAGACGGTGCTTTGGTCGCGCACCAAGCAGGCAGCCGATGTGGTGCAAGAGTGGCTGCGGAACCCCGTGTATCGCAACTCGCTGTTGGCGCCTGGCCGCGACTTGGTGTCCGTGCCTTCGGACACGGGAGGCTTCCTGGTTGGTATTGCCTACCCGATGCAGCCGACCAAGCGCGGCGAACCACTCATCTGGCCGCGTCACGAGCAGAGCAGCGTGGTGGGGCAGATCAAGGTTGCCGACCTCGACCCGCGCGCTCGCGCTGCGGTTCTCAAGGCAGGCATCGCGGCAGACGCCGTCGTCGGTATGCCGTTGTCCATGCACTTCGCACGCAAGATCGACAAGGGCGTGTTGGGCCGGATTGGTTGCCGCTTGTTCGAACGCAACCGTCCGATCGAAAGCGTGATCGTGCGTTACAACGAACTGGGCCCGGCTGGTGGGCCGATCATCGAGGGCATGATCGTTTGCGTGCCCAAGGAGCCGCTCAAGTCGGGCAAGCTGATCGAAGCGCGTTGGGCCGTTCCGCCCGAAGTGCTTGGCGAGGATGTGCAAGTCGCGCCGAGTGCGTTCACTGTTAAGTAACAACCGCTAGCAAGACCGGCGGGCTTTGCGGCTACTTCCCCCAGAGTTCGCGGCGCGCATCGGCCCACAGGTCGATGTGGCCGCTGCCCTCGAGCACAACCATTTGCGCGCCAAACGCCTTGGCAAGTTTCTTGGCGCCGTCGATCGGCATCACGCTATCGACACTGCCCTGCGCGACGACCACCGGGCAAGTCACGCGACCCTTCGCACTGACACCTTCGTAGATGTCACTCGACTTGAAGCGGCCGAACATTCCGAACGGGCGCACGGGGATCTCCGGGCCGGTGGCAAGCAAAACCAACCGCTGCGGTGCCTGCATGGCTGAGCACATGTTCGCCACGAGGTGCGGCGCGATTGCCGAGCCTAGTGAATAGCCCCAGACTTCGGTGCGGTTGGCGGTCGCGCCAAGCTCTTGCAGGCGCAGCCACTGCTTGGCCAGGTCACTTTTCAAGGCTGCCGGGTTTGGCGTGCCGCCAGACGCGTCGAAGCCGCGATACCCCCAAAATGCCAGTCCGACGTCGTCGTCGCCGCGCAAGTCATTGAGCACGCCTTGGAAGCCGTCAAGCAAGGTTGTCGAGTTGCCGGGCACGAACAGCACCCAGCGCGCATTTGATGAAATCGGCGGCCGCACCAAGCCGACTAGGTCGACGCCGGGGGCCACCCGTAGTCGGTCTACGACCCAGCCATTTGTGGCAAGAGCTTGGACCTGGGCGTCATCCTTACGGGTGATCCAATAGGCAAAGCGGTGCATTTTTCCGGCTATCAGCCAGGCCGCAGTGAGTGCGACCAAGATTCCGAGAGTAACTAGAACACGAATCTTCACGGCTGGCAGAGACTAAGGTCCAAGGTGATGCGGTGCGCGTTATCTTCGTTCGCACCGGTTGTTCGCTGACCAACTCTGCGCCCATTGCCGCATCGCGCGATAACGGGCTCAGGGGATATCAAGGACAGCTCTCGCATCTCCCGATCCTATCTACATGGCGTCCTCGCTCGCTGCTGTCTTTGTTGGCTCTGATACCCTCCTGCTGCAGTGTCTCGACAGTTGGCGAGAACGCGGCAACACCGTCGCCTGTGTTCTGACGGACACCGACAAGGTGCGCCGCTACTGCGCCGAGAACGGGCTGCGATGCCTGCCGGTGGATCAGCAGACGCCAACGGCTCTGGCGAACGTCGCGTTCGACTATCTGTTCGCGATCACGTGGCTGCGCTTGCTGCCGCCGGAGTTGCTGGCACTGCCGCGGCAGCTGGCGATCAACTTTCACGATGGGCCGTTGCCGCGCTACGCGGGCCTCAACGCAACTTGCTGGTCGCTGCTTAACGGTGAGAGTGAGCACGCGGTCAGTTGGCACATCATCGAAGCCAAGGCGGATACCGGCGACATCCTGGTGCAGCACGCGTTTCCGATCGCCGCCGACGATACGGCGTTCACGTTGAACGCGCGTTGCTTTGCGTTTGGCACCCAGAGCTTTGGCGAACTGATTGAGCAGCTAGCGAACGGCACTACGACTGGCACCGCCCAAGACTTGACGCGGCGCAGCTACTTTGGTCGTCACCAACGGCCGCACGCGTTGGCTGTAATCGACTTCGCGCAACCGGTGCAGGCGGTGTCGCGCCTGGTTCGAGCCTTCGATCACGGTGGCTACCAAAACCCAATTGCCGTTGCCAAGGTGCGCGCCATCAACGGTGTGTTCGTGCCGAGCGGCATCGAGGTTGTCGCGACCGGGTCTGCTACGAGTGCAGCGGCCGGAACCGTGGTGGCTGCGTCTGCTGAGTTCGTGCAGATCGCGTGTGCTGACGGCGACGTCAAGTTGCTCGCGCCCCGTTGCCTGCGTGGCCTGCCGTTGAGCAACGAGATGCTGCGTCAATACGGCGTCATTGTTGGCGACGTGTTGCCGGTGGCCGAAGCTGCTACGCGTGATGCGTGGACCGACCTCGGTGCCGTTGCCGCGCCCGGCGAGTCGGCATGGGTGCAGGCGTTGCGAACCGCGGTGCCGCTGTCGGTGCCGGACGGTCAGCCCCACGATGGCGCTGCCGTTGCCGCTGAGGTGGCTGTCGATCTTCAGGCCAATGATGCGCAGCACGCCGCATCGTTGTGTGCCGCATTCTTGCTGCGGTCGGCGGGAGCGGTCGATGGCGACCAGGTGTCTGCTGGTCTTGGCTTTGCTGATGCCAACTTGCAACAGCCGATCGCCTGCGCGACCGACCTAGCGGTGCCGTGTCCACCAACTGCATTTGTCGTCGCCGATAGCACGTCCGTAGGCGACGCGCTTGCGAGCATGCGTGCAACCATGGCTGCGACATCCGCGCGTGGCCCGCTGTTGCGCGAACTGCTGTTGCGGCGCAGTGACGCCTTGTCGCAAGCCGTCACACTTGACCCGCCGGTGCGCCTTACGGTGGGCATCGAAATCGAGGTGGCGCCGTCGACGTTGACGTTCGCGGTCGCTGCCGACGGCTCCGTATGCTTGCGCTACGACGCGCGCACGTTGCCCGAAGCAAAGGCTGTGGCAATGGCGCAGCGGCTCGCGGTGTTCGCCCGCGCTGCTGCTGCCGATCCTAGCACTCGCTTGACGCAGGTCCCGGTTCTGGATGAAGCCGAGTTGCAGCGTTTGCTGCACACTTGGAACGATACGGCGACCGACGCGATCCAAGAGCCGTGCGTGCATCGTCAGTTCCAGCAGCAGGTGCAAACTTGCCCCGATCACCGAGCGCTCATTTGCGATGGTGCTTCTGTTACCTACCGCGAACTACAAATCGCCGTCGATCGTCTCGCTGGTTGGTTGCGCGGCCGTGGCGTCAATGCCGGCGACCGCGTCGGCATCTGCACTGGTCGAGGCTTTGGCATGGTCACGGCGGCGCTCGCCGTCATGCGTTGTGGCGCTGCTTACGTGCCGCTCGATCCGAGTTACCCGCGTGATCGCCTCGCATTCATGGCCGAAGATGCCGAGCTTGCGGCACTGATTGTTGACCATTCGAGCGCCGGCGCCGCCCCTGCTGCGTCGTGCCCGCGCATCGATCTCGATGCCGATCGTGATGCGATTGCCGGTGCTGAGATGCTGCTCGACGACCAGATCAATGGCGACCATCTCGCCTACTTGATCTACACGTCTGGCTCGACCGGGCGCCCGAAGGGCGTCATGGTGCAGCATCGCAACGTCGCGAACTTCTTTGTCGGCATGGACCACGTGCTCGGTGCCGATCGCGACGACCACAAGCCGGGAGTCTGGCTAGCGGTCACCAGCTTGTCGTTCGATATTTCGGTGCTCGAGCTGCTGTGGACGTTGTGCCGTGGCTTCACTGTCGTGCTGCATACCGGTGACGACAAGCCCAAGCAGGTCGAGGCTCCGGCTGCGTCGACGAGGCCGGTGTCGTTCAGCATGTTCTACTTCGCCAGTGACGAAGGTGAGTTTGCCCAGGACAAGTATCGCCTGCTGATTGAAGGGGCGAAGTTCGCTGACCAGAACGGCTTTGAGGCGGTGTGGACGCCCGAACGCCACTTCCATGCGTTCGGCGGTCTCTACCCAAACCCGGCGGTTGTCAGCGCGGCCGTTGCCGCAATCACCAAGAACGTCGGCATCCGCGCCGGCTCGTGCGTGGCGACGCTGCATCATCCGATCCGCATCGCGGAAGATTGGGCGCTGGTCGATAACTTGTCGAACGGCCGGGTTGGCATCGCGTTCGCAGCCGGTTGGCACGGGCGCGACTTCGTGCTCAAGCCGGAAAACTTCGCGGACCGCAAGGGCGCGATGATGCGCACGATGGCGCAAGTGCACGCGCTCTGGCGTGGCGAAGAGGTTGAGTTCCCTGGCCATGATGGCAAGCCGCAGGCGATTCGCACGTTGCCGCGACCGGTGCAGAAGAAGCTGCCGACGTGGGTGACGGTGGCCGGCAACCCGGAGACATTCCGGTTGGCAGGCGAGTCCGGCAGCTACGTGTTGACGCACCTGCTCGGCCAAAGCATGCAGGATCTCGATGGCAAGCTCGACGTCTACCATGCTGCTTGGCGCAAGGCTGGCCACGAAGGCGTGGGCCGAGTCACGTTGATGCTACACACGTTTGTTGGCGACGATGAAAGCAAGGTGCGCGAGATCGTGCGTCAGCCGATGAAGGAATACCTGCGCTCGAGCCTCGACCTCGTCAAGCAGGCGGCGTGGTCGTTCCCAGCCTTCAAGAACAAGGTCGACAAGCCGGGAGAGATGGACGAGTTGCTCAACGGTGGCTTGACGCCGGCCGACTTTGAGGCGCTGCTCGACTTCTCATTCGAACGCTACTACCAGCAGAGCGGATTGTTCGGCACGCCCGAGTCGTGTGTCGCGATCGTCGACCGACTGCGTGCCATCAAGATCGATGAGATCGCGTGCCTGGTCGACTTCGGCGTGCCGACCGATTTGGTCATGGCCAGCTTGCCGCACCTGCAAGAGCTGAAGCGGCGCTGCGACACGGCCACCGCTGCGGAGGTCGTGATGGAGCGAAGCGCGCCCGCAGCAGCGAAGACGATCCCGCAGTTGATCACCGAGCATCAGGTCACGCACTTTCAGTGCACGCCGTCGATGGCCGGCATGTTGTTGCTCGATCCCGACGCGCCCAAGGCGTTCGGGACGCTGCAGCAGATGCTGGTTGGTGGCGAAGCGTTGCCGAGCGCGACCGCGCGTCAGTTGCAGAAAGTCGTGCCCGTGCTGCACGATGTGTATGGCCCGACCGAGACGACCGTTTGGTCCACGACGCAAGTGGTTGGCGATGACGAACCGGTGCCGATCGGCAAGCCGATGCGTAATCAGCAGGTCTACGTGCTCGATCACTACCTGCAGCCGGTGCCAACCGGTGGCGTTGGCGAATTGTGGATTGGTGGCGATGGCGTGACCGCTGGCTACTTCCGCCGGCCGGAGTTGACCGACGATCGCTTCCGTGCGGATCCGTTCGGTCGTGGTGGCGATGGCACGAAGATCTATGGCGCGAAGATCTATGGCGCGAAGATCTATGGCACTGGGGACCTGGTGCGCTGGCGCGACGATGGCCTGCTCGAATACCTCGGCCGCAAGGACCTGCAGGTCAAGATCCGCGGCTACCGGATCGAGTTGGGTGAGATCGAAGCGGCGATGAGCCAGCACAGCGGCATTCGAGAAGTCGTCGTCGTCGCCCGCAGTGACGGCGGGGATGCACGATTGGTTGCCTACTACGTTGCCCGGTCTGAAGCGCCGACTGCCGATCAGTTGCGCGACCACTTGCGACACTCGTTGCCAGAGTTCATGGTGCCGAGCCACTTCGTGGTGATGCCGGACTTACCGCGCACGCCAAACCTGAAGGTTGACCGCAAGGCGTTGCCGGCACCCGAAGCGGTGGCCTCGGCGTCGCGTCCGGTGGTCGTGTCGGCGGCGGACGAAACCGAGGATGCGATTCTGGCGATCTGGAAACAGTCGCTTGGCACCGACGACGTTGGCGTTGAAGACAACTTCTTTGACTCGGGCGGCCACAGCATCCTGGCGGTCAAGGTGCACCGTGAGATTGCGCAGCGACTTGGCGTCGACTTGCAGGTGACGGACTTGTTCCGGTTCACGACGGTTCGCGCACTCGCCAAGCACTTGCAGACTGGCAAGTCGCAACCTACGGCTGCGCAGCAGGCGATGGAGCGGGCCAAGAACCGCCGCCTTGGTTTGACGCGCCGGCGGTAGTCGGGCTGGCGCTGGGCGCGGTTGCGAGCGAACTGCTAGCGCGCTACCAGCGGCCGCCAGCGCACCGTTTTGATGCGGGCGCGCGTCTGGAAGCTCACGATGCCGAACGGGCTACTAAGGTCGACTTCGGTGCGCAGCGACAGTTTCTTGCCGGCGAGCTGCGTCTCGATGAACGGTTCGCCATCGAGCAGCACCGTGACCTTGTCGTCGCTGACGCGAACCCGAGTGGTGTAGTCGCGTCCGGACTTGAAGCCCTTTAGCGTGCGCGTCAGGTTGCGCGAGGCGTCATCGTCATCGAGGTTCGAGAGTCCGCTGACGCTGCCGCCCCAGCCGCCGAGCACGAGGGTGAGATGGTGCTCGCCGACGGGGAACGTCAGCCCGCAGAAGAAGTCTGTGCCTTCGATGCGTGCGGCGGTGACTTCTACTTCGTAGCTGCCTGACGGTGGTGGGCCAGTCAAGGTGACGCCGGTCAATGGGCTGCCCATGTCGAAGTGCATGGCACCGTCGACGATGGTGATTTCGCCCTCGCCGCCGTACTCGGTCGATTGCCAGCCTGCCAGTGATTCGCCGTCGAACAGCGAAGTCCACGCATCCGCTGGGTCGGGAGTCGTGCAGCTGGCTAGTAACAGGCCAACGGTTGCGAGTGGCAACCAGTGAAGACGGTTCGTCATTACTTACCAGTCAACACCGGACTGGTGCTCTGCTTCAAGAACAGGATCGCCATTGCGTTGCGTTCGATCTGTTCGTCACCGGTGATTTCGGCTGGCCAGTCGCCGTTCGCCAGTTGCGCGTGCACGAGCATCATGGCTCCTTCGAAGTACCAGTCGCGGTCTTGAATCAGCGCGACACCGGATAACAGCGCGGCGCGCTCAAGGCCGTAGAGGTAGTAATAGTGCCAGCGGTGTTGGCGGGTTAGCGCGCCGGGGTGGTAGCGCACCGTCATGTTTTGAGCGAGCCACGCGAAGCCGTCGTTGCGCGCCTTGTTCGCATCGCTCTGCAGCCTCTTTCGCTTCACCTTCTTGTGGTCGAGAATGGCTGCTTGGCAGATTGCCAGGCCGGTGATTCCAGCGCAGGTCATGCTGCCCCAGACGTTCGCTTCGCCACCGCCGTGTTCCGGTGCGGTGTAGCTCCAGCCGTTGGCATTGCCGAACACGCGCGCAGTCGTGTAGGTGCCTTCTGGGTCGTACTGCATGCGCGTGTGGGTGCGGTAGTCCATCAGCTCGAGGCCCATGCGCTTGCCGTCTTCCTGTTGGTCATCGAGCAGGTGATTGGCCGCCGCTTCCCAGATCGACGGCTTGATCTCGACGCCGCAGAGGTGCGCTGCATAGAGGCCGAGTAACCCGTATTGCTGCAGGGAGTTGTCGTAGCGGCGACCGCCGACGTAGTTGAAGCGAACCAGGTATTCGGAGTCGACGCGGGTGTCGATGTTAGTCAGCAGCCGCCCAACCCACTTCTCCATCAGCGCGCGATCGGCTTCGGGCAACTTGCGTTTGGCGGGGCGATCGATCGAACCCGAACGCAGCAAGCTCATCTCAGCTGCCGGCTGATAGTAGGCCTCAATCGCCATCAGCGCATTGCCAAGTGTGTAGGTGTCGATCAACGTGCGCTTGCGAAGTTCGTTTAGGCACGAGACCAGCACCGGGTCATCCTTTGGCACGCCGCCCTTAATTAGGGCTAGCAGCCCGATGGCGAGACGACCCGAGTGATAGGAACGGTTGGCTTTCGGGTTCTCGGCCTTGAGCAGGCGTTCGCCATTGGGCTTCGATAGTTGCTCCTTCAGCTTTTTGGTGCCGGAGTCAATCGAGCGCTTCACTGCCAGCCGGAACTCGGTGTCCTGATTGTAGTGCGTGAAGGTAAGCAGCCAGTCTTCCTTCTGGTCCAAGGTGCCGGCGGCCGTCTTAAACTCCTCGCCGTTGGTGATCGTGCCGTGCAGGTCCGACTCGATGCGCATGACCCGTGCCCCGGTGGGGCGGATCTCTATTTGGCGGCGGATCTTGAGTTCGCCGTCGAAGCCGTGGTGCACGAAGGGCATGACCGAACGCGACACATACGACTGGTTGTCATTGCCAGAGTCGGGCTCTTTGGTCGTCTTGACAGTTGCGGTGATCGTTTGCCAACCCTCGGTGTCGATTGCCGACGCGCGGCCGCGAATCTTGATGTCGCCGAGTTCGCGCAGCCGCGTCGCATCCATCTTGATGCTGCCGCCCAGCGGTCCGCAGCGCATGTCCATTGCAATCCACCACGCAATCTCGCGCAGGTCGGCGGGCGACTTCCAAACGGTTTCGCGGTCCTTGTCGAGTTCGCCTTGTAGCAGCATCGGTGGTGGCCGAAGCGGACCGAACAACGCTCTCTTGACGCGATTGGCAGCGTTGCGTTCTGCGCGGATGGCCTTCTGCAGGTCTTCAACTTTGCGAAGGTTGCGGGCAAGCTTGTTGAAGTAGCGCAGGTTGACGTCGAGATACTGGGTGCCTCCGATCTGCGAGCACTTGACGGCAATCACGTTTTCGCCGCGCTGCCACGCGTCGAGGGCCTTGCCAGTGACGAAGAATGAGCGGTTGGTGCCGTAGCGATTGTCAGCGACGACGAGTTCGCCGTTGAGCCAGATCCGCACGCCGTCGTCGTGGTCTAGCTCGAACCACAGTGCCTTCGGTTTGGAGCGGCCGAGGTCGCAGGTGGTGCGCGCGCACAAAACGGCGTTGGCCCACTTGGTGCGGTGGTTTGTGTTGGCCTTGAGATCAGGGCCAAATCCAGCCTGTCCGGTAAACCAACCAGTGTCGTCAAACGCCGGCTTCTCGAAGTTCTTCGGCGTGTTCGCCGCGACACAGGTGAAGTACTTCCACGAGTGCGGGCGGTGGCTCTTGCCGCTATGGATGGCGACTGTCGACGTGAGTCGCGATGGCGGCGGCGTCACTTCGAACTGTTTTGTCGTGCGCGTGTAGACGTGGGCGCCGCGATGGGGGATGTCCCACGCCATGGACTGGCCGCACGCCATACTTACGAGGACTAGCGTGGCGACGACGAAGGCGAGTCGTTGCAAGGATTGGCAGGACAGTTGGGTTTGGCAGGACAGGTGGGGTTGCCGTGGCAGTGTGGTTTGCCCAGGCAATGCAGTTTGCCTGGGCCATGGGGTTTGCGAGGGTGGTGGGGTTTGCGAGGGTGCTGTGCAGCCTAAGCAGTCGAAAGGCGGGGTAATCGTTGGCCGGAGCTAAGGCGTTAGCCGAAGTTGAGGCCACAATCGGGGCAGCGAGTGACGCCGGCAGTCGCAAACGTAGTCAGGCAGGCAGGGCACTGTGTTTCCTCCGCATTGAGGTCACAGACAATGTCGCGGACCGGTAAGCCCTGACTTCGGACCATACTGTCAAGGTGTGTCTGGTGCACGCCGAGGGCCTCATTCCGCCGTTCGCTCGCGACCGCGAGCCAAGCGTGGGGGCCTCAACCGCCGGGCATGGGGCCGGTGATGGTCTCGATGCCCGCGCCCTTGAGCTGTTGCAAGACTTCACGAATGAAGCTGGCCTTGCCTTGGAACGCGAGCTGCATGCCGGGGGGAATGTTCACCTCGGCAGTGTAGGCGGGTGCACCGGCTACGCCAATTGCATCGTAGTTGCGTTGACGGTCGAGGGCTTGGCGGAGCAAGCGGC